>JABTUA010000001.1:1807130-2108318 GCA_015075635.1 Polyangiaceae bacterium | reverse complement strand
GAACGACCCACGGCGACGAGCCGCGCCGGGCGGGCCCGGTGGTGCGCCTCCGGCGCTTCGTGCGCGAGCTCCGCCAACACCAGCACGCCCTCGAGGTGTTCACGCTCGGGCGCTTCCGCGCCACCTACCGAGCGCAGGCCCTGGGACTGCTCTGGCCCATGGCCAACCCGACCATCTTGATGATCGTGATGAGCGTGTTCTTCGGCATCGCCTTCCCCAGCGACCTGACGGCCTATCCCGTGTTCTTGATGCTGGGTCTCGTGCCTTGGCACTTCCTCTCCCACGCCTGGACGGACGGCACGACCTGCTTCTTGCACCACTCCGCGGTGATCAAGCACACGAGCGTGCCAGCCTACGTGGTGGCGAGCGGCACGGTCTTCTCGCACGTGTTCAACCTGGGCTTCGCCGCCTTGTCCCTGCTGCCGCTGATCGCCTTCTACCCGGAGGCGTTCCACGTCTCCTTCGCGCTCTTGGTGCTGCCGCTGGTCGTCGTGCTCCTGGTCGCGCTGGGGCTGGGACTGGCGTTGATTTCGGCCGTGCTCAACGTGGTGTTCCGCGACGTCGGGTACATCGTGAACTCGGCGCTGGTGGTGTTGTTCTGGGCGACGCCCATCGCCTACCCCATCGACCGCCTGCCGGGTCTCTGGAAGCAGGCCATGCTCTTGAACCCGATGGCGTCGCTGATCCACTGCATCCGCGACGTGATCCTGAAGGGTGCCTTTCCGCCCGGGAGCGTGCTGGGCGCCGCGGCGCTGTCGTGCCTGGGCCTCTTGGTCGTGGGTGTGCTCATCTACCGGCGCTTCGAGACGGAAATCGCCGACCATGTCTGAGCCCGAGCCGTGCATCGTGTTCGAGGCGGTCGACAAGGCCTACCGCCGCCAGCACATCAAGCCGTTCTTGCTGCGGGACATGCTGATGGGGCGGACCCGAGAGCTCAGCGAGCGCGACTGGTTCTGGGCGCTGAAGAAGCTCTCCTTCAGCGCGCGGCCCGGCGAGCGGCTGGCCGTGCTGGGCACCAACGGCAGCGGCAAGAGCACCACCCTGCGCTTGTTGGCCGGGGCGAGCTACCCGACCGCGGGCAAGGTCTCGGTGCGCGGTCGCGTGGCCCCGGTCCTGGCGCTGGGCGTCGGCTTCGAGCCCGACATGAACGCGACCGAGAACGCCTACATCAACGCCAGCTTGCTCGGCGTGCCTCGTGAAGACTGCGAGGAGCGCCTGAAGGAGATCCTGGCGTTCGCCGACCTCGGCGAGTTCGAGGACGTCCCGGTGCGCCACTTCTCCAGCGGCATGCTCGCGCGCCTTGGCTTCGGGGTCGCGATGCACGTGGACGCCGACGTGCTCTTGGTGGACGAGGTCCTGGCCGTGGGTGACGGGGCCTTCCAACAGAAGTGCCTGGCGCGCCTGCGCCAGCTCGGCAGCGAGGGGCGTACGCTGGTAATCGTGACGCACGATCTGCCGGTGGCTCGCGAGCTCTGCAATCGCGCGCTCTGGATCCGACGCGGCGAGCTGGCCCTCGACGGCCCCGCCGCCGAGACCATCGACGCCTACGAGACCGCGCTCGGTCGCGGCGAGGCCTGAGAGCTCAGAGGAGCTTCACCGGCGCGGGCTCGCTCTGCTCCGCGCTCTCGCCCATCTGCTGGGTCTTGTTGTCGCCCCAGCAGTAGAGCGCCTGGCCCCCACCGGTGAGCGCACAGGTGAACGCGGTGCCGGCCGCGACCGCCGAGACGTCGCCGAGCGAATGCAGGTAGGGCTGGAGCACGGGAGCGGTGACGTCGCCGTTGCCGATCTGCCCGGCGGCGTCGTCGCCCCAACAGGCGGCTGCGCCGACCGTGGTCACGGCAGAGCTGTGAGCGTCGCCGAGGGCGAGCTCCTTCGCGGCCAAGCCAGGCACCTGAGATGGCGCGACTGGCGCCGCTCCACTGGTGCCCAGGCCGAGCTGGCCTTTTGCGTTACTGCCCCAGCAGAGCACGCTGTCGTCGGTGGCGACGATGCAGCTGTGGCGTCCTCCGGCCGCGAGGCGTGCCGGAACGGCCGTCCCGAGGTCCACCAAGTGTGGCGCCTTCTGGTCCTGAAGCCCCGGCTCTCCGACCTGGCCGCTCTCGTTCGCACCCCAACACCAGACCTTGCCCTGGCCGAGGGCGCAGCTGTGGAGCGCGCCCAGAGCGAGCGCCCCGGCGGCGAGCGGCACGGTCTCGGGGCCCGCTGCGGTCGGATCCGCCACACCGAGCTGCCCGCGGGCGTTGTCGCCCCAGCACGTCACCGCGGTCTGCGACAGCGCGCAGGTGTGATTCGCGCCGGCGGAAACCGCGACCAGTGCTTCTTGGCCGGGCACCGCGGTCGGCGTCGGCGAGTCAGAGCTGCCGCTGCCGAGCTGCCCATCGGAGCCGCCGCCCCAACAGTAGACCGTTCCGGAGACCCCGATTGCGCAGCTGTGCCGTCCGCCACAGGCGATCGCCTTGGCCTTCTCGGGCAAGAGCGCGCGCCCGAGCTTGCCGCGCTTGCCGCCGAGCTCGCCGCTGCCGAGCTGCCCGTTCAGGTTGGACCCCCAGCAGAAGACGTCCCCCGCGCCGTCGAGCACGCAGCCGTGTTGGCCACCGGCGGCGAGCGCTGCGAGCGGCAACACCGGCTCGGGCTCCACCGGCGCGTCGCTGCCGGCGTCGCCGGGCGCGCCGGCGCTGCCGCCGCTCGCGACCCCGGCGTCCTGCCCCTTCAGGTCGTCCAGGTGATGGCTCAAGCTGCACGCCCCGGGGACCAGCAGCACGAGCGCTGCCGTCGGCAAAGTGCGGAGCCGCATCGAGCTTCAGCATATCATCGGCGGCCCCCTTGTCTCGAACCTCCGTGCTGCCCGCCTGCCCCGTGTGCCGCTCGCCGAGCCTCGTGTCGCGCTTCAGCGTCGGGGGCTTCGCCATCCTGCGCTGCCGCGGCTGCGGCGTGGGCCTCTCCTGGCCACGACCGCGGCAGGACGAGGTCAGCGGGCTGTACACGGACGCCAGCTACTTCCAGGGAGCAGGCTACTATCTCGACTACGTCGCCCACGAGGACAACCACCGGCGCCTGGCTCGACGCGTGCTCGCCGAGCTCGAGCCGCTGCTCCCGCCCGGCGGCCGCATACTGGACGTAGGCGCCGCCGCCGGCTTCTTCCTGGACGAGGCGCGCGCGCGCGGCTTCTCCGTGACCGGCGTCGAGCTGTCTCCCGAGATGAGCCGCCACGCCCGTGACGAGCTCGGGCTCGACGTCCGACGCTCGGCTTTCGAGCCGGGCCTGTTCGACCAGGCCCGCTTCTCTGCCGTCACCTTCCTCGACTCGCTCGAGCACTTCGTGGATCCCGAGGCGGCGCTCGCGGGAGCACGTTCGTTGCTCGAGCCCGGCGGGGTATTGGCCCTGCTCACGCCCAACGTGGGGAGCCCGCTCGCGCGCTTGCTCGGACCTCGCTGGCCCCACTACACACCGCCGGAGCACCTCTGGTATTTCAGCCCAGGCTCGCTGGCGCGCCTGCTCGCGCGGGTGGGCTTCGAAGAGCAGCGCCGCGGCTCGCTCGGTCACCACTGGTCCTTGGACGAGCTCTCGACCAAGCTCGCCCCGGGCGCGCGCCGCGCCGCTCGGGCCCTCGGTCTCGAGCGCCGGCTCGCTCGCTCGGTCTACTTGAACGTCGGCGATCTGTTCGTAATCGCGACGAAGGTCTGACTCGACTTGCGCCGTCTTGAAACCCGAGCCTGAGCCGCCTCAGAATCCGATGGCGGAGCGGGCGGTGTCCTTGTCCACCAGGCCCTCGCGCAGCATGGCCTTCACGGCCATCTCGAAGGTCTGCATTCCGTACATGTCACCACCCTCCATCAGGTCCTTCAGCGGCGGGTTGTTCGCCGGGCGCTTGATCGACTCGCGCACGATGCCCGTGGCGACCAGCACCTCGGCGCAGAGCACCATCCCCTGACTGTCCGCCCGCGGCAGGAGCCGCTGCGCCACCACGCCCTGGAGCACGTCTCCCAGGCGCTCGCGCACCTCGCTGGGATCGCCCCCGGACAGCGCCACGACGCGGTTCATGGTGCGCGAGACGTCCGGCGTGTGCAGCGTGGAGAGCACCAAGTGGCCCGTCTCCGCGGCCTTGAGCGCGATCTCCATGGTCTCGGAGTCGCGGATCTCGCCGACCTGGATCACGTCCGGGTCCTGGCGGAGCGAAGCGCGCAGCGCGTCGGCGAAGCTGGGCGTGTCGAGGTTCAGCTCACGCTGGCTGACCGAGCAGCGATCGTCGCCGTGCAGGTACTCGATCGGGTCCTCGATGGTGACGATGTGGCGCGACATGGCGTGGTTCATGTGCGAGATCATCGCGGCCAGCGTCGTGCTCTTGCCGTTGCCGGCGGCGCCGACCACCAAGACCAGGCCGCGGTCACGCTCGGCGAGCTCCTTGCAGGCTCGCGGCGCGCGCAGGTCTTCCAGCGTCGGGATTTCGAACGGGATGGCGCGCATCACGATGGCCAGGGTGCCGCGCTGCCGGTAGATGTTGACGCGAAAGCGCCCGATGTTCGGGGCCGCGTAGGACGTGTCGTACTCGGAGAGATGCGAGAGATCGTCCCGCACCGCAGGGTCGCGGATGATGTGGCGGGCCGCCGCCTCGGTGTCCTGCGGCCGGATGCGGTCGAGGCGGAAATAGACGAGCGAGCCACGGACCCGCGCGCCCGGCGGCTGGCCGACCTTCAGGTGGACGTCGCGGGCGCCCGCCGCGATCGCTTTGGCCAGGAGCTGATGCAGGTACGCTTCGCTCGAATAGGGGTTCGCTCCACTTCCAGGTGCCAGGCTCGCCAAGGGAGCGGCAGGATATCAGAACTCCAGGAGCCGTCATCGCCAAGGCGGCCCTTCTCGGGCACTATCCGTCCACCTGGGAGGGCTCGGTGCTCGAGACACGCACGACCTACTGCCGAATTTGCGAGGCGTGCTGCGGCCTGCTCGCCGACGTGGACGGCGATCGGCTGCTCGGGCTCCGGCCGGATCCCGAGCACGTGGTGTCCAAGGGCTTCGCTTGCGCCAAAGGCACTCGGTTCGGCGCTCTCCACTCGAGCCCCGATCGTCTGGATGCACCCCTGGTGCGGGACGGGGGCGCGCTCGTCCCCACGAGCTGGCAGCGGGCGCTCGCGGACGCCGGCTCTCGGCTCGCGCGCATCCGGAGCGAGCACGGACCCCACTCGGTGGCCGTGTACATGGGCAACCCCGCGGCCTTCGGTTACGCGCCGCCGCTCTTCACCCAGGCGTTCGTGAAGGCGCTCGGCACGCGGAACTTCTTCACCGCAAGCTCCCTGGACTGCAACAACAAGTTCGTGGTGGCGCGACGCATGCTCGGGTCCGCCATGACTCATCCGGTGCCAGATCTCGATCGAGCTCGCTTCGCGCTGCTGTGCGGCACGAACCCCGCGGTGAGCCAGAGCTCCTTCGTTCACGCCCCGCGCTTCGTCGAGCGCCTGGGCGAGATCGTCCAGCGCGGTGGACGCGTCGTCGTCGTCGACCCTCGCCGGACCGAGACGGCGCGCCTGGTGGGAGAGCACCTGCCCATAGTGCCGGACACGGACGCCGCGTTCCTGCTCGCGCTCTTGCAGGTCGTGTTCGCCGAGGGCCTCGAAGACGCGCGCTGCCTCGGCGCACACGCCCTCGGCACGCAGGCACTCCGCCGCGCGGTCGCGCGCTTCTCGCCCGAGCGCATCGCGGCCCTCACCGGCATCCCGCCAGAGCGCACGCGGGACGTCGCGCGGGCGTTCGCGGCGGCGGGCGGGGCGTTCTGCCATGTCTCGACCGGCGTGAACCAGGGCAGCTTCGGCAACCTGGCCTACGCGGCCAAGATCGCCCTGGAGCTCGCGACCGGGAACCTCGATCGCGCAGGCGGCGCGCTCGTGCCGCGAGGCGCCTTCGACACCGCGGCCCTGGCGCGGCGCCTCGGCGTCGACCGGGAGCCGGCCTGGACGAGCCGCATCGGAGGCTTCTCGCCGGTCTTGGGCGCGCTGCCCACCGGGATCTTGGCGGACGAAATCCTGACCCCGGGACCGGAGCAGATCCGCGCGCTGGTGGTCGTCTCCGGCAATCCGCTGTCGAGCGCCCCGGACAGCCTGCGCATGCGGCAGGCCCTGGGCGCGCTCGAGCTGTGCGTTTGCCTGGACCTCTTCGTGAACGACACCGCCGCGCACGGCACTCACGTCCTGCCTTGCACGGATTTCCTGGAGCGCGATGACCTACCGCTGCCGTTCCTGCAGCTCCAGCCCGAGCCGTACTTGCAGTGGACCGAAGCGGTCGTCCCGCCGGGCGGCGACCGCCGGCCAGAGTGGCGCATCCTGTCGGATCTGGCCGAGGCCGCCGGGCTCCACCTGCACGGCAGCCGCACGCTCGACCTGATCACCCGCGGCCTGTTGGCGCTCGGAGGGCCGCGGCGCTTGCTCGAGCCGCTGCTCTGGCCGTTGCTCGGTCCGCGGCCGCTCCGCGCGCTCGCCAAGCACCCCCACGGCCTACGCGTGCGCCGCGAGCGGCCCGGTGACTTCCTCGCTCGCCGCATCGCCACCCCTTCGGGCAAGGTCGAGCTGTTCCCGGAGGACGTCTTCGCGCGACTCGACGAGCTCGAGGCGGCGCTCGCCGTGCGCCCGCGGCGGAGCCTGCGCCTGTTCACCAAGCGCGATCGCCTGGGCCACAACAGCTGGATGCACGCCAACCCCAAGCTGCCGAGCGCCACGCACTCGGCCCACGTCTCGCCGGCGGATGCCGAACGGCTGGGTCTCTGCGAGGGCGATCGGCTGCGGCTCTCGACCCAGACCGGCAGCATCGAGCTGCCCGCCGTCGTCGATCCCGACGTCGGCTCGGGCAGCGTGGCGGTCCCGCATGGTTTCGGGCACGATCCGGCGAGCGGCTGGACCGACGCCACCCGGCGCGGCGGCCGGAACGTGAACGAGCTGGCCGCGTCGGGACCGGCCGCGCTGGACCCGCTCAGCGGGATGTGCCGCTTCGTCGGGCTCGAGGTCCAGGCCGAGGTCGTGGCGTCCGGGAACGTGGAGCGCGGCGACGCCGGAATGACGGGTGAAACCCAGGCGGACTGAGGAGAACCGCCAGGAAAACCCGCTGAACCTCGGCCTCGCTCGCGCCGAAGATTGCGCAGCCGGCCCCGGGTGCGCTAATAGCTCGCTCCCCCGCCCAGATAGCTCAGTTGGTAGAGCAGCGGATTGAAAATCCGCGTGTCGTTGGTTCGATTCCGACTCTGGGCACCGCGAGCGAAAGCCCCGCCGAGGGGCTTGAGATTCGGCCCGCTATCCGCGATAAATCGGAGGGTCATGCAGACCTGCGTTTCCTGCGGAAGACCCACCGACCGCCCGCGCCGGGGTCGCTGCCCAGCCTGCTATCGCCGCGCTCAACGCGGTCACGCCGTGGCCAAGCCCTGCGCGGTGTGCGGCATCGCCGACCTGCGCGTGCTGCGCAGGCACAAGCTCCGGGACGGCTTCGTCGTGCTGTGCGCGAACCACGCGGCGATCGCCGGGCGCCGCTCCCTCACCCTGACGGAGCTCCGAGGCGAGTGCGCGCCTCCGGGCGACCGGCGCGCAGGCGCGGAGCGCCGGCAGGCCGATCGGCGGCACGTCGATCGACGGCGCGTCGCCGCCAACCCGCCACCGGACGGAGTCGAGCGGCGCCGAACGGAACGTCGCGTCGCCAAGCGCGCCAGCTCCAGCCGCGCCTGAGCGCTGCGCTCAGGGACAGCTGAGCTTCACGATCGAGACATCGTCGACGTACCAGCCAGGCTTGTTCGGGTGGCAGAGCGGCTCCGCGCCGTAGCTCGCGAAATGGAACCGGAACTGGAAGGTCGAGACGGCGTAGCTCGAGATGTCGAACTCCACTTGTTGCCAGCCGGCCGTCGCGCCGCCGAAGCCCACCTGACCATCGAGCGAGCACGGCGAACAGGTCGCTCCCGCCTCGGGATCCAGGTAGTAGCAGTCGATGGCGGTGCCGTTGTAGCCCGTGGTCGGCGTGATCTTCGTCCAGGTCGAACCGTTGGTCGAAACCTCGACGACACCTCCGGAGTACGTGCTCTTGTCGAGCGCGCAGGGCAGCGCGCACAAGAACCCGCTGGGGTTACACGCGCGGAACTCGTAGAAGTGCCAGAACCTCAGCCGCAACGCCTGGCCGTTGTAGGCCGAGAGGTTCTGGATGGGCGAGGTCAGCGTCGAGTCCGCGCAGTTGTTGGCGTTGCCGGTGAGCTTCGTGCCCCAACACTGCCCGCCGCCGGTGTGATCGCCGTTGGGCGGGCCGACGGACGGCACGCCGCATTGCCAGTCGTTGTTGTTGCCGGCCGTCGTCCAACCGGTGGGACAGCCGGTGAACGGGTACGTGGTGATCGGACAGCCGCCGCTGCCGCCGCTGCCGCCCGTCGCTCCACCGGTTCCACCCGCGCCCCCGGTCGTGCCGCCGCTGCCGCCCGTCGCGCCGCCGGTTCCACCAGTCGTGCCGCCGCTGCCGCCCGTCGCGCCGCCGGTTCCACCGGTCGTGCCGCCGCTGCCGCCCGTCGCACCACCGCTGCCGCCCGTCGTGCCGCCGCTGCCGCCCGTCGCACCACCGGTTCCACCAGCGCCACCGCTCGCGCCGGTTCCGCTGCTGCCGCCGCTCGCGCCTGCGCTGCCCCCAGTGAGACTCCCGGCCGCGCCGGCCACGCCGCCGCTCGCCATTCCCGCGGCACCTCCCGTCGGCGCGCCACCCGCGCCGCTGCTGCCACCCAGGCTGGCGTCGCTGCCGCCGCCGCCGGCGGGTGGGTTGTCCGCGCCGATGCCCTCCGCTTGCGCGCACGCTTCGGCGACGTAGACCGCGGCGCCGAGGCCGATCAGAGCCCAGATCCGTCCGCGCCCGCGTTGCCCAACGCTCACTTCGCGGAGGATAGCGGCCGAGCACTGCCGGCGCCAGCCCAGTCTCGATCGGTTCTCCGCGAGTCGAACTGGGTCGCCACCACCGGCTGGGAAGTGGTGACCCGGGACGGGGCGGTAGAGAGGAGCCTGGGCCGCACAGGAGCAAGCGCCATCGAGCCGCTACGGGGGCAGGAGCCCGAGGGCAATGATCGAGGCGAAGTCTGTCAAAGAGCAGGTCGGCGCGAAGGCCTTGGGAGCGCTCACGCAGGCGCCGGCGGGAGCCGGCGGTCACTCGAGTTTCGAGGGGTCTCTGCGGTGGCCTTGACTGTGCAGAGCCAGATGTCGCGCATCAGGTCGCGCCAGGGCCGCCTACGCTGTTCGTCGCTGCGCAAAGTCACCCCGCGCCAGAGCGCGAGCAGCGTGTATGCGATGCGCCGCAGCACCATCACGACGACCGTGGCTCGCGGGTTCTGTTCGATCCACGGATGATGGTCCTCGGCGAAGGCGCCATCGAGAAGCTGATGGGCAGTCTCGACGCCCCAGTGGCGGCGCACGACGAGCAGCCATTGGACCTCGCTGAGTCGAGAGCGCGGCAAGCTGGAAACGAAGCAGCGGTTGTCGCTCGCGACCCGGACGCCCTTGGAATCGAGCGTCTCGACCTCGACGCGGAGCACGGTCCTGAGATGCTCCCAACCTTCCGGCGCGGCAAGGGCTTCACCGAGGTAGATGCGCCGCACGACGGAGCGACCGTGGTGGAGATCCGTGCTGGAGGCGGCGGCCTGGTCAGGCTCCAGGCCACCCTGGTCAGCGTGGCCGTGACGGTCCTGACCAGGCCGAGCAGGCGCGCCTCGGCCGGCGCCGTCTGACGCTGGGCGAAGAAGTCGTCGGCGGCAGGCACGCTGGTCGCCTTGCCGTCGAGCGAGACGACGCCGAAGGGTAAGCCATCGGGCTCGAGCGCCTTGCGGCGCTGGGCAGCGCGAGTCGCAGCGTGCAGCGCCGGGCGGACGTCGTCGGGCTCGAGCGCTGCGAGCGCGTCCCGCAACGTAGTGTCCGGAACACGACGTGCGATTCCGAGCTTCGCGCGCACCGCGGGCGTGAGCTCCGCGGTCAGCTGCTCGACCTCGCGCAGGCTCCTGCTCCCGGCCACCATCCCGAGCAGCGCGCTGGCGAGCAACCTGCCGAGCTCCCAGCGACGTCAAATGAGAGTCCGGCCGAGCCGGAGGAGTTCGCTCCCAGCGAGGCGTTTGTCGCGACAGCGCCACCTGGCGCGAGGCGCCGAACACGAAATGTACGGGTTGCGCGGTCGCGGACCTCGTCGAGGCGCGCGTCGCCGAAGCGTTTGACGAGCATGCCGATGACTCTGCGTTGAGTGCGACCTGTTCGAGGCACAGATGAGCTCCTTTCCTTCGTCCGCATGCGTGCCCACGGCGCTGCCGCTGACAAAGACCAATGAGGGCACTCCGAGCACACCCTTTGTCGGGGTGTGCCCGAACCGTCTCAGGGTGTGAGAATGGCGAGCGTCGCGCGAAGCATCGGCTCGAGCAGCGGCTCCACCTCGCGCAGCCGCGCTTGCTCGACGGCTCGCCGCGCGTCCGCTCGCTTGAACCCCATCCGAACCAGCGCTCCGAGCACCTTTTCGGACACGCCGCCCTCGGGCGCGGGCGTCGGCGCTGGTGGCGCCGGTGGCGTGCTCTGTCTTCGCCTCGCGCGCGCCTCCGAGGTCTTGTTCTGGATGTGGTCCTCACCGAAGACCTGGCGGGCTCGGTGGGCGTTGTGAGGCCTGCAAAGCAAGCAGCAGTTGTCCACCGTCGTGGGCCCGCCCTTCGCGAACGGGTCGATGTGCTCGATGGTGAGAAAGAGCTTGGCGGAGCACCGTCGCCCCTCGGCGTCGGTGAACGTACACTGGTTTCCGTCCCGCTCTCGCACTGCCCTCTCGACTTCCACCGGAACGTGTCTCGAGCCCGGCTTCGTCTCGCGGCGCTTGCGGGGCTTGCCCGCCCCGGAGCGGCGCTTCGTCTCCCGCTCGATGAGCAGGTCCAGCGCGCGCTCGAGGATCGTCGCGGGGTCGCCGCTGGGCACTTTGTGGCTGAGCAGAGCCCTGGCCTGCTCGAGCTTGTCGCGGAACGCGACGCTGGCTGTGAATTCCACGCGAACGCTCGCCGGCGAGAGCGGCTCGACGCGAGGGCGAGGCGCCGAGGCCGGCGGAGCCGGGTTACCTGCCCTGGACCATGTGGACAACTCCCCCTGCACCGGCTCGGGCGTGACCGGGGTGATGGTCGGCGGCACGTCCGGTCGCGGGAACCACCGCGCCAGGAGCTCTTCGAGCTGTCGCTTCGATTTCCCTCGCGCCTCCGCGAGGAGCTGCTCAGCGTTGTCGTCCGTCAGGTGGCCGGAGAGCAGGAACAGCCCCGTCAGGTGGAGCTCGCCGCTGGCGAGGTCATCGAGCACCTGGGGGAACTGCTGGGCCAGGCGGGCCACACGCACACGCTTGGTCGCGCTGTCCTCGGAATAGCCGAGGCGCTCGGTGCAGTAGGCGAAGAGGGAGGAACACGCATCGTCCAGGTACAGTTTGCGGCGGTCGAGCTCTGCCAGGTGGAAGATGACGTTGGCGCACGCCGACCGCTCCGAGCTCACGGCGGCCGAAAGTCGCTCGCGGAGCTCGTGGTCGGAGACCGAAGAGAGAGCGTTCATGCTTTCTGGCATATCACGCGATTTTTCGAGCTCGCTGCTGACACGCTGAGCGCGTTTCGGGCATCTGAACGCGTCGCGCGTCGTCGCGCGCACGAACGCGCACGAGCGCGTCACCACGCGCGAGCGAGAGGCCCTCACCCGCGTTGTCGTCGAACGCGAACGCGCGTCGCTCGAGAATGCGTCAAGAGAAATCGACGTCTCGATGCTCTTTCCTTCAGGTCACCGTACGCTGAAAATCGGGATAGGGGCGCCGGTTTCGCCCGGCGACCCCTCCCACACCACCGGACGTGCGGGACCGCATCCGGCGGTTCGAAAAGTTGAGGTCACGCGGCGAGCCGGGGTACGCCCAGCTCGTCGAAGAGCGAGTTTGGAAGTGCGATTTGGATGTCTCTGATTGCGCTCCGCCACCAACGGCGGTGGTTGGCAGCACCGCGACGAGAGCGCCACACGGTCAGACCGCGTGACACGAGCTCCCGAAACACGGTGCGACCGCGTCGCCACTGCTTGAGCTGGAGCATTCTCAGCCGGCGTCGAATCCAACGGTCGAGATCGGCGAAGACCTTCGGCGTTTTGGCCAGATCGAAGTATGCCTTCCATCCGGTTAGGAATGCTTTCAAGTCCTCGCAAACCCGCGCCAGGCTTCTTCCGCCGTTACGGCGGGTAGTCCGCCGCACTCGAGCTTTCATCGCTGCAACGGCCTTCGGTGCGACGCGGACTCGGATCTCGCGTTTGGGCGCTGCCCAGTATGCGAAACCGAGAAACTGTCGCTCGAAGGCATGTGCGACCGCGCTTTTCGACTCGTTGATTTGGAGCCGTTGCTTCGCGTAGAGCCGCCGGAGCAGCTCCATCACGCGCTCGCCGGCGCGCCGCGACCGCACGTAAACGTTGCAGTCATCGGCGTAGCGCACGAAGGCGTGTCCGCGCTTCTCCAGCTCCTTGTCGATGTCATCGAGCAGCACGTTCGCGAGCAACGGCGAGTGGCCCGCCTTGCGGCGTTCCCTCGTGCCGTTCCACCACCACTCCGCCGACCATGATGCCGGCGTTCAAGTAGCGGCGGATGAGTCCGAGCATCGTCTTGTCCGCGATCCGCTTCGCGAGCTTTCCCATCAGCACGTCGTGGTTGACGCGATCGAAGAATTTCTCCAGATCGACATCGACCACCCACCGCCGGCCCTCTTGCACGAAGCGTTGCGCTTCACGAACAGCGTCGTGTGCGCGCCGCCCGGGTCGAAAGCCGTGGCTGTGCTGCGAGAAGCTCGGATCGAACATCGGTTGCAGGACCTGAAGCAGGGCCTGCTGGATGAACTGATCGAGCACCGTAGGAATGCCGAGCTCTCGCATTCCGCCGGTTCCCTTTGGGAATTAGCTGCCGTCTCACCGGCGCGGGCCGATACGCCCCGTGAGCAACTGCTCGCGGAGCTCGTGCCAGTGAGCGCGCAGGTAGTCGGGCAACTCGCTTACGGTCATCCCATCGATACCAGGACTGCCCTTGTTCCTTTTCACTGGTTCAACGCGGCCTGAAGATTCTGGCGTTCACACACCTTCATCATCAGGTCGCTCGCTCCCGAGCGTACGAGCTCATGCGTCGCCATCGGCACTTCCTCGCTCCGCGGGTTGTTCGGGGCTTCACCCCTATCTGCCAGCGGGAGCTCCAGTTGCCCGGACATCTGAGACCTGGTGCCTTTGAGACCCACGTTCGTTCGCTCTCCTCTTCGTTCGGTCCTTCGTCGCCGAGCTCAGCGACTACTACGACCTCTGCTGACTTCTCGCTCCGCCGTTCGCACAGCGTCGCCCTTTCAGGCGCAAGGCGAGATCTCCCCAGGTAATGCACAACCCTTCACCGCACGACCGCCGGATCTACGTCGCCGGGTCTTGGTCATCCGAGCTTCGCAGAATACGGCCTGCTCGCTCACCCGACTCCGCCTCGTATCCGATTCCTGTTCGTCGGCCCACGGTTTCGCTCCCCGCTTCCTTCCCACGGTCGGTCACCCTTCCGCAGTTGCGGTTCGCTTCGATTTTGATGACCACCTTCGAGGACTTCCACCTCCAAGGTTGTGCCCATGCCGGGCGCACCGCTGCTCGCACGCCCGCAAACAAACGGGCGTGCACGGGATGCCCTTGGTGGTCTTTGTCAGCGGCAGCGCCGTGGGTCCGGAAGCTGCGCGTCGAGCTCGAGTCCGATGGCGCTCCCTCCAGGCAGCTGCACGCAGTGCCGCACTCGCGGTCATCGAGCTCTGCGTCGTGCGCTCGACCACTGCGCCGACGCCGCCAGCGCTTCACCAACGCCCGGCGCCACCCGAGAGCCACGCCCCGACCTCCAGCGCCGGCCCGTCCTGACCTCGAGTGCGAATTTGCGCCTGCTCGCGCGCCGTACCCGTGACCGTCCTCGACTCTTCGAGAACGCGTCGCTTCTCAACCTCTGTCCGGCCCGACACCGAGCGGGACTGGGCGCCAGCCCGCGCGCTCAGCTCAGCGGTTTGTCGGCGCCGAAGCTCCAGCTCTTGGGCGGAGCCGGAGAGAAATACGCCTCGGCCAGTGGGGCCGGCACCTTGTGCCAGCGCGTGTAGGCCTTCGCCACCCGCTTGCGCACGCTCCAGGCTGCCTCGTTCCGCGCGAGGCCCTGCGCCACGGCGTCGAGCACGTAGCCCTCGGAAGCGACCGGCCCGCGCGGCAAGAGGATCTCCCGCGACCCGCTGCGCTTCACCCAGGCGCCGAGCGTCTCGCGCGCGTGCGCCATGCTGGTGAAGATCGGGATGCCGGTGCCGGCGGCCGCCACGGGAAGCTCGAGCTTCTCCGGCACGCGGCCGTTCTTCAAGAGCGGGTTCCTGCCCATGAACCCCACCGCGTGGACGCGCTCCGATGCTCCGCCGACGCTGACGCTGCCGCCGCGGGCAGCGACCTCCAGGAAGCGCTCGAGCGCGTCACCACCGGAGTCGCCGTCGATGGCGTGGAGCACCACGTACACCTCCACGCTCCCGATGGTGCCCCAGGGCGCGCCGCTGACGCTGCGCTTGAACGCGACTCGCTCGAGCTCGAAGCTCTCGGCGGGGCCGGCCTCCACGCGCGCCCAGCCGGTGTCGCGGCGCGACAGGAAGCGATTGGCACCGAACACCGCGCCCCAATACAGGTTGTCCTCCAGGTTCCTCGGATCCCCGGCCCCTGGGTGCTTGCCGCAAGGCCCGCCCTTGGCGTCCGAGCACAGCGGAACGAACACCTCGATCACGAGCGGCTTGCCGGCCCGCACATCCTCGCCGATGCCATCTCGCTCCCCGAACGCCCCGGTCGCGGCCTTCGCCACCGCTACCGGCTTGGGCGCATCCGCGCCCGCCTCGGCCGACCAGAGCAGAACCGAGACCGAGAGCAACCCCAGAGCTTTGCGCAGGAACGATGAACCCACCCGAACCTCCTCCGAAACGTGACCCCCCCTTACGAGCGCTCGGGCCGACATCTTCCCCGGGCGATTGCAGGCAGCCCTGGGTTTGGAGGAGACTCGGGCCCATGCGTTCACACTGGCTTTCGGGCGTCCTCTTGGGTCTGTGTGCGGCGGGTGCCGCCATGAGCTGTGCGGGCGGCGACGACGCCGACGACAAGCCCAGCACCGGCGGCAAGGGGGGCACCGGTGGCAGCGGCGGGACCAACTTCGGCGGAGGAGGATTCGGTGGCGGCGTGGGCGCGACCGGCGGCAGCGGCGGCAGCGGCGGCAGCGGCGCGACCGGCGGCAGCAGCGGCAGCGGCGGCAGCGGCGCAACCGGCGGCAGCGGCGGCGACGCCTCGCTGGACTCCCCGAGCGACGTCTCCGCCGACGTGACGCCGGACGTCGAGGCCGGCCCCGACGCGGGCAACTGCATCCCTCCGGCAGACGCGGGCTCCGCGCCCGACGCCGGTTGCGCGACGGGGCAGTACTGGAATCCGTGCAAGCAGACCTGCGCGCCCTGCACCGATCTCTCCTGGCTCGCCTTCGGCGATCCGGTCGCCAAGGTCGCGGGCTTGAGCAGCAGCGCCGACGATCTCTTCCCACGCATCACCACGCTCACGAGCACCGATCGCGTCGTGCTGCGCCGGAACTCCTCCAACGAGCTGGATCTCTACACCGCGACGGCCCAAGGAACCGGCTGGACCGCGCTGACCAACAACCTCGGCAACCTGGTCAACTACCCGAACCAAGAGGACTCCGGCCCGGTGATCATCCCGACCGGCGCCGTCGATCCGTCGAACGGGACCACGACGACGGAGCCGTTCGTCTTGTTCGACAGCAAGCGCAACGGAAAGCTTCAGCTCTTCACGAGCCAGCTGTTCAAGAGCGCCGGCTCGCCGGCGCCGCTCGGCGCGCCGCTGAACCAGTCCACCTCGGGCTCGCGAGACTACAACCCCGCGTACGCCTACCTGGGCGGCAACGCGCGCCTCTACTGGATCAGCGATCGCAACAGCAAGCCGGGCCTGTACACCTTCCCGGTCGCCGGCGGCTCGGTCGCTCAGGTACCGCTGACGTTCGAGAACGGCTGCGCGGTGATCGACGAGGATCTCGAGCCTTGGGTGACGCCGGACGGCACGGTGCTCTTCTTCAGCTCGCCGCGCCACGATCAGCCGAACTGCGCGCTGGCCGTCAACGGCGGCGTGCGCGCGCTGTTCTACACCTACATGGATCCGACGACCGGCCAGCAGATCGGCACGGCCAAGGAGCTCAAGGCGGTGCGCACCGCCGTCGAGACGAGCGTCGCCAAGACCAACGTGTCGCTGCGCACTCCGTCTCTGAGCCCCGGCTTCTGCTCGCTCTACTTCTCGACGGACGCCCACGTCGAGGGCGGCGTGGACTTCGACGTGTTCACGGCGGCGCGCTAGTGGGGGGTCCCTAGTTCGGTCGGCGACCGAGCGGCTGGATTCGCGCCGCTCGGCGGTCAGCCGAGCCCCGGGATCACTCGAGCAGTCTTGCCATGATCAGATCTCGATCCGCCAATGAGACGTGAGTGCGAAAACCGGCTGGGCCCGGCGCCGGCCGTCTCGACCGCACGGAAGGGTCGCGTGGCGTTGGCGCTCGCCAGCGGAGCGCGAATTGGGGACCCCCCTAAAGCGGCACCACGATGAACGCGCGCAGACCCCAGAGCAGGTCCCAGTTGAGGGCCGGCGTGCTCTTGTCCTCTTCGCTGGTGGTCAGCGGCTTGAAATAGAAGAAGGTGGCGCCGCCCGCGGAGGCGGCGAGGCCGCCGAGCAGCGTGGGCCGGGTGCGCGTGAGCGGGTGGAGGTAGCCCGCCGTGAGCTCGCCTTGCGCGTAGCCGATGAGCCAGCCGTCCGGCAGCGTCTCGTTGACGGTGAAATTCCGGGTCAGGCGCACCTCGCCGATGCCGAGCTGGGTGGACACGTCCACGAAGAACGCCTCGGGCTTCTGCCCCGTCTCGAGCCCGAGGGCGAGCCCGCCGCCGCGCATGCGCGCGTCGAACAGGAGCTCGGAGAGCACCGCGCTGCCGACCCGAACCTGGTAGGGCTTGCTGTACTGCGTGAGGCCGACGCCGAAGTAGAGCTTGGGAAACGAGCCGCTCTCGCTGGAGATGATCCCGGAAGGATCGTTGTCGTGGT
Source organism: Polyangiaceae bacterium (assembly GCA_015075635.1). NCBI lineage: Bacteria > Pseudomonadati > Myxococcota > Polyangiales > Polyangiaceae > Polyangiaceae bacterium. The sequence goes on along the minus strand of JABTUA010000001.1, from coordinate 2,091,204 downwards.
GGTAGCGCAGCCCGACCACGAACGTCTCGAAGGCGCTCGTCATGGTCAGCTCGGAGGTGGTCGCCGGGAACGTCGAGAGGTCGTCGTGCTTGCTGGCCGAGTGGGGGATCACGCGCACCGGCCGCTCGGGCTTCAGGTTGGTCTGAAAAGCGCGGGCTTCGTAGCGGATGATGGGCTCGAGCACCCAGTCGAACGGGAAGCCGATGGCGCCCAGAAACCAGGCTGCCGCGGGCGTGGCGGCGGCGGCGCGGGCGGCGACGCTGGCGCCGCCCCGGCGCGGCGACGAGAGGCCGTTGGACTCGTAGTAGGCGTGGTTGATGGAGATGAAGAACAGCTTGGCGCGGGCTCCCACGTGCCAGGTCAGGGCGTTCTCAGTGGAGACGTCCATGTCCTGGTAGCTCTGCGGGCGCCAGCCGCGGTAGGCGAGGCCCGTGGTGGGGTCGAGCTGGAACTTCTTGCCGAAGATCCGATGCGGGAGCTCGGACTGCTTGGGCTTCGGGCGCGGCGGCGCAGGGCCGGGCGGCGGCGCGGGGCCCGGCTCGGGCCCGGGACGCGGCGCGGAGTGGTGCTTCTTCTTCTTGTTCGACTTGGGCTTCTTCTTGCCGCCACCGTTCGGCAGGTTCTTGTCCACGTGCCGATCGACCTGCCCGCCGATGCTCTGCGCGGCGGCCGGCGGGGCGAACGCGAGCCCCGCGAGGGCGACGGCGACCGGTCCGAGTCCCCTCACCTGCCGCCTCGGCCTCCGAGCTCCCTCAGCCCTCGGCTCGGGGTAGCACCGGCCCGCTCCGCCGTTCGACCAGCTGCATCGAGCCCGTCACCAGCCGGAGCCCCCGCTCGACCAGCGCGACCTCCGCGTGCTTGGCGCGAAGCGCCCGGCGCAGCACCTCGTCGGCGCGCTCCGGCTCACAGTCGCCGCAGGTGTAGAAGTCGAGCGCCGCATACCCGTGCTCCGGCCAGGTGTGCACGGAGAAGTGGGACTCCTCGATCACCAGGACGCCGGTGACCCCCTGGGGTCGGTAGCGGTGGAACGCCTCGGCCACCACCGTCGCGCCGGCGGCCACGGCGGCCTCCCGCATCAGCGCCGTCATGCGCTCCAGGTCGTCCAGAATCGCCGGATCGCAGCCCTCGTACTCGACCAAGAGGTGCTTCGCGCGAGTGCCGATCACGCCGTCAGTTCTACACGACCCGCCGCTCGGCGCAAAGCCGTGCGCGGAGCTCGTCCAGGCGGCGCTCCACCGCCCGGGCGCTCATCACCCCCTTGTACACGTACAAGGCGCTCGCGCTCCGCTCGTCGAGGATCTCCTCGCTGACCCGGAGGCGGCTCGAGAGCGCGAACACGATGGGCTCGCGGAGCCCACCCAGGCAGAGCTCCGCCCGCCGAAACGCCGCGTCCCGACTCCAGTAGCCCAGCGCCTCGAGGTGGACCTGCTCGCCGGTCTCGGCGTGGGTGAACGTGAGATCGGGCACGCACACGCCGAGCCCCGGCACGTCGAAGACGCACTCCGCGGGAGCGGCGCGCCAGGGCGTGGAGAGCGACGCGAACGCCTCGAGCAAGGCCGCCACGTCGGAGCTCAGCGCGGGGGCCTCGTCGGCGCCGCTGTCGCTCCGCATCTCGTAGCGGAACGTGAGCCGCTCGCGGCGGCGACCCCAGCGGAGCTCCGCCGTGAGCCGGAGCTCGTCCACGGCCTCGAGCGCCGGCAAGACCAGCGCCAGGCCGAGGCCATACTTGGTCACGGAGTCGAACAGGCTGTGCGGTCCGTCGATGACGATCCGGTAGCCGCGCTCGGTGCGCTCGATGCGGTGCAGCAGGCGCCGGAACTTGAGCTTGCCGAACAGCGTTCGGTACGCGTTCGGCGAGCGGCACACGACGTCGGCCGTGACCCGCACCGCCCTGAGCAGGATGGCCTGGCGGCTCGAGCGCTCGTAGTCCTCGGCCAGGTGCTCGGCGCGCAGGCTCGGCACGCGCACCACCCGCTCCTCGCTCGCCAGATCCGAGTAGAGCGCCTCGTCCACTGCCTCGGCGCTCAGCCCGAATTCGGCGCCGGCGGCGTCGAGCATCACCTGACGGTCGAGCTTGGCCCCGGCATCGAGCGCGCGGCGCTCGCGAGCAGCGCGCTCGAACAGCGCGCGCCGGAGCGCGACCGCGTCCACGCCCGTCGGCATCTGGGTCTCGCAGGCGTCGAGCAGGAGCTTGCCCAGGCCGTCGAGCATGCGGCGCTCGCTGGGCTTGTGCTCGACCGCGGCGAAGGCCTCGGTGAAGACGCTCTTCCGCTGCCCGCAGAGCTCCTGGGCGATGAGCAGGATCTCCTCCGCCAGCGCCAAGGCCCGCGCCCGGCGCTTCTTGTCGAAGGCCGGCAGGATCAGCTCGTCGCCCTTGCGGCGCACGCGAACGTGGTCGGGGCCCAGCATCAGCGGTACGCCTCGTGGTCGCGGCGCCGCTCGCTGGTGGAGGTCTCGCTGGTGCCGCCGCTCACCAGCTCGTACAGGAGCGCCTGCTTGCCCTCGCGCTGGCGCAGGATGCGGCCCAGGCGCTGCACGTGCTCCCGCACCGAGCCGGAGCCGCTGATCACGATGGCCACGTTGGCGTCCGGGACGTCCACGCCTTCGTTGAGCACCTTGCTGGTCGCCACCGCGCCGTACACGCCGCTGGAGAAGCGCTCCAGGATCTCGCTGCGCTCGCGGATCTTGGTCTGGTGGGTGATCACCGGCACCAGACAGCGGCGCGACACGGCGTAGGCGGTGGCGTTGTCCTGGGTGAAGATCAAGACCCGATCGCGCCGGTGCTCGTGGAGCAGGTGCTCGACCAGATCGAGCTTGCCGGCGGAGGCGAAGGCGATCTCGCGCTGGCGCCGGTAGGCGCGCATCGCGCGGCGACCGTCGGTGCGCTGCGCGGACCGCATCACGAACTCGCTCCAGCCGCTCGGCGTGCCCATTCGGATGCCGTTGGCGCGCAGGAACCCGAGGTAGACGGCGCGCTCTTCCTCGTACTCCGCGCGCTCGGCGGCGCTGAGCTCGACGGAGAGACGCACCGTGTCGTACTCGGCCAGGAAGCTCCCGGCGATCGCGCCGATCTCGACCCGGTGGACGACCGGGCCGATCAGCTCGGAGAGGGCGGCCTCGCGACCGTCGGCGCGCTCCGGGGTGGCCGTGAGCCCGAGCCGGAAGGGCGCGATGCACTGCTCGGCCGCGAGCTGGTAGGTCGCCCCCGGCAGGTGGTGGCACTCGTCGAACACCACCAGGCCGAAGCGCGCGCCCAGGTGCTCCATGTGCAGGTAGGCGCTGTCGTAGGTGGTCACGGTCAGCGGCAAGACGCTGTGCTCGCCGCCGCCCACGATGCCGACCTCCGTGCCGAAGCTCGTGCGCAGGAGGTCGTACCACTGCCGCACCAGATCCAGGGTCGGCGCCACGACCAGCGCGCTGCGCTGCTTGTCCGCGATGCAGAGCACGGCGACGTGGCTCTTGCCGGCGCCGGTGGGTAGGACGACCACGCCGCGACCTTGGGCCTTGCGCCAGGCCGCCACCGCCTCCGACTGGAAAGGGCGCGGCTCGCGTCGGACCCGGAGCCCCTCGGCGAGCTCCACGTACCCCCGCGCTCGGTCGTCGAAGGGCACGCCGGCCCGCGTCAGCCCAAGCACCAGCTCGGCGTAGGCGCTGGCCGGGGCGCGGTGGCAAGCGGTGCGTGCGTCCCAGCGCACGCTCGCCGGCAGCGGCGCCCCCTCGGGCAGGTCTCGGATCTCGAGCGTGCCCGCTCTGAACTCGAGCGCGAGCATCAGCCGTCCCAGTACGCCCCGAACAGCTTGCTGGCGTTCACGCTGATCTCCGGACAGGAGACGTTGCCGTTGTCGTCCACGTCCTCGGCCTTTCCGACGCGCACCGCGCGGAACGGGCTGCCGGGCTCCACCAGGATGTTGATCTGCGCGGCGCTGGTCAGGCAGTCGTCGGAGAAGCCGATCACGGACTGATCGAGATCCACCTCCGCCTTGCCCTCGATGTGATCCGGGGTCATCACCTTGCCGGTCAGCTTGACCCCGGTGCGCAGCGCCACGAAGAGCTTCTCCAGCTTGTCCTCGCCGCAGGTGACGACGCTCGCCAGCAGCGTCACGCCGGGGTTGCCGTCCTGGTCCTCGTCGAAGGCGTTGGTCAGGTCGTCCTTGGTCGGCAGCTTGTCCTTCACCGGGTCCTTCAGGTTGGCCCCCACCACCAGGAGCGACGGCGGTGGCGTGTAGCCGGCGCCGATCAGGCTCTCGCTGGTCAAGAACTCCCCGCTCGACTCCACGTGTTTGGTCGCCATCAGCGCCTGGAGCTCCGGCGGGATGATCAGCGTGGCCAGGCCCTCGACCTTCGGCAGCTTGAAGGCGCAGAGCGTGGTCTTCTGCTGGAGCGTCTTGCCCAACTGCCGAATGCGCAGCCGAAAGAGCTGCCGCGTCTCGACCGGGATGCCCACCCGCGCGTTGATCGTGGTCTCGACCGCGAAGATCCCGCTGAGCAAGCCCTGCCCGGTCTCGTCCCATGGCTCCAGGGGCTCCGGCGGGATCACCACCGGGCCGCCGTCGCCGACGGTCGAGGCATCCTTGCAGCCGCCGACCGGGCAGTGGTCGTCGCGCAGGACGCGGACCTCGTCCTTCGGACCACAGGCGAGGAGGAGCAGCGCGGAGAGCAGCAGCGCGCGCTTCAAAACTTCGCCTCCAGGCCGAACGAGATCGCGAGCACGCTGCCGCCGTACACGTAGGAAGGATAGCCCGGGTTCTTCTGGAGCGCTGCGTCGCTCGGGAAACGCCGATAGTCCTTGGTCTCGCTCCGCTCCACGAGCACTATTTGCTCGAACGCGAGGTTCGCCTTGGCGTCGAAGCCCGGCGTGAGCCAGCGCTCGAGCTCGCTCTCGAGTCCCAGCGAGAGCACGTGCCGGTCGTTGTCGAGCAGGTTCGACGGGCCGCCGAAGTTGCCGAGGGGGGACTTCTGGAAGCGGTAGCCGCCGAGCAGCGAGAGCGCCTGGTTCGCGCGCCAGCGGCTGCCGAGGGCCGGCGTCCAGGTGTCGCCCCACACCGGGGAATTCTGCGCGTTCTGGTTGGTCGAGAGCGCTCGCGACCAGCGCGCCCAGGTCAGATCGAAGGAGACGTCGAGCTCCGGCAGGACGTCGGCCGAGACCGCCGCGGTGACCTGAGTCGGCTCGAAGTAGTGGGCAAATCGGTGGGTGTAGCCCATGTTGCTCAGAATCGGCACGTCGCGGATGCGCGTGTCGCCCCAGTCGTCCACGTAGCTCTCGTGGCGGTAGGTGAGCCCGAAGCGCAGCTCGTCGGCTGGAGTGATCAGCACGCCGGCGAGCGGGGCGACCCGGCCGAACACCTGCGCGTCGGTGCCGAGCTCGGTGTGCGTGCGCACCTTGCCGGTCTCCTGGTCGAGCTCCACGCTGGTCACCCGTCCGCGGGTCAGCGTCTGCACGTCGAACATGACGCGCAGGCCCGCCCCGAGCGATAGCCAGGGCGTGACCCGGTAGCCGAGGGAGGCGTTGGCGCTCACCACCTGGGTGCGATCGGTGAGCAGCGCCCACTGCACGTCGTCGTCCGGGCGAATCGTCCAGCGGAACAGGTGCTCGGGCACGTAGACGCTGAGCCCCATGTTCAGGCCATCGAGGTCGAAGGGCTGACCGACGCTGAAGCGCGCGCCGGCGACCACGCCGGTGTTCGACGGCACCGCCGGCGTGGCGATCTCGGCGCCGTCCGCCCCGGTGACGTAGAGGCTGGGCGACGCGTACAGGTACGCGAGCGAAAGCTCGAAGTACCCGCCGCGCTCCCCTTGCGAGCCGCCGGGCGCGAGGCCCGCCGGGTTGTAATACGCGGCGGCGAAGTCGCCGGGCCGCGCCGCGTAGGAGCTCCCGAGGGCCATGGCCCGGGGCCCGAGCCCGAAGGTGTCCTCGACCCCCGCGCGGGCAGGGCTCGCCGCGAGCAGCAAACCGAGGGCGAAGAGGACCCTCCTCATCGCGACTTCTCCCTGCCCACGAACAGCGTGAGCGAAAGGCCGATCTGCCAGAAGCTCGCGGTCGAGCTGAAGCCTGGGTAGCCCAGGTTGTCGATCTGCTGGCCGGGCAGCGACTCGCTCGCGTCGCTGAGCTCGGTCGGATCCTTGCCGGCCTGCTGCTTGCCACTCAGGTGCATCCGACCGAAAACGTCCACCGCGACCGGCACGCGAGGCCAGAGCTCTCGCAGGTTGGCCCCCGCGCCGAGCGCCACGACATGGGTGTCGGCGCCGAGGTAGTTCTCGTCCCCGGTCTGCTCCGGGATCGGCGACGGCTCGAGGGACCAGCCTCCTCGCGCGGCGAGCCACGGCAGCGCCTGCCACTCGAGGCCGGCCCGCAGGTTCAGCGTGTCCTCGAAGGGCGCGTCGATCTCGCGGTTGAACCCGCTGCGAAACTTGCTCCAGCGCGCCCAGCCGGCGTCCGCCGACGCGCTCAGGCCCGCGAACGGACCGGCGGCGACGCCCAGCACGACCTCCGCCGGATCCCAGAACTGGTAGTAGTCGATGGGATCGTCGGCGAGGATGCCGCCGGCCACCGTGCGCTGGTTGCCGCCCGCGCGGCTGACCGAGGCCGCGCGGTAGGTCAACCCCACGCCGAGCTTCTCGAGCGGCTGCGCGCGCGCCCCGAAGAACGGCGAGACGTCCATCTCCAGATCGCGGTCGAGCCGCACCATCACGTCCTTCTCGACGCCGTCGGCCCGATCCGCGTCGTAGGAGACCTCCGTGGGTGTCGCCAAGCTCGGCGCCATGACCACGCCGGCGCCGAGCTTGAGCTGCGGCAGGATCTCGTAGCCGAGCGCCGCGAGCGCGCTCATGCGATCCGGGCGCCCGTCGTAGATGGGGCTCTTGGGTTCATCGACCCGCTCGTCCACGGAGACGCGCAGCGCGTACTCCGCGGGCATGTAGAGCGCGAGCCCCACGCGCAGGCGCCGGAGCCAGTCTGGACCCGGCAGCGGCGTGGCGACCGCGAGGCCGAAGCCGCCCAGCCAGCGCGCGCGCTCCGACTCGGCCTCGCCGTCGCGCGCAAAACCGATGCTCAACCGGCCCACGCTCGCGCCCAGCATCACCTGCGGCTCGGACACGTCGCCGAGTCCGCCGGGGTTCTCGCGGATGGAACCGGCGTCCCCGGGACGCCCGACCACCGAGGTCCCGAGCGCCGCGACCCTCGCGCTCTCGCCGAACGCCGTGCCGCTGGTCGCGCGGGCCTCGGACGCACCGAGCGTGAGCACCAGGGCGAGGAGGGCAGCGCGCTTCATCAGAGTCCTGCGGGTCCGATCGCGAGGCAGTCGTCGCTCGAGTCGTCGATGGGAGCGGGCAGCGGACACGCGCCTTGTTCGTCGAGCGGCGTCACCGAGATGGTCTTGAGCGCTTCGCTGACGCCGCCCGCGGAGTTCTCCACCCGGAGGCCCACGTGCAGCGGGCGGTCGGCAGCCATGCTCACCAGCACGTCCGGCTGCGTCGCCACCCCGTCATCGTCGAACAGCCAGGCCGAGCCGCTGAACGACCAGCGCACCTTCAGGGGCGGCTCGTTCGGATCCGGGGGCGCCTGCACCAGCGTGAGCCGCGGCGCGCTCTTGGTCGCGTCCAAGTGAATGCTGGTCGCGAAGTCGTCGCCGACACACAGGCTCGACGGACAGGCTCGGATCACCGCCGAAGGCGCCGGCGGCGGAGGCTCACCGCAGCCCGCGAGGGCACAGAGAGCGACGCACACCGCGAGCCACGACCGTCCCCGGACCATTGCTGCCCGATGAATGCCTGCGTTTTCGCCTCGGCACAAGCCGGGTGATCACTTGCCGAGCAGGGTCATCAGCTGGTTCAGGCCCTCGGTCATCGTGGAGGTCGAGGCCGCCCCGCCCGAATAGCTGCCGAAGCCCTTCCACACGATCTTCATGGTCTTCAGATCGATCACGTAGGTCCACTCGCGGCTGACCAGCTGGCTCAAGGTCTCGCCGTCCTTGGGCTTCACCACGCTGATGTGCAGATCGTAGGCGGTGCTCCAGGCGACCAGATCCCCGGAGTGGAGCACGTCCACGACCACGCCCCCGGCGAGGACCGCCGCTTTCCCCTTCTGCTGCGTCCCGCCGAGGACCTCGGCGGCCAACTTGCAGCCGGGTCACGTGAACGCGGAGATGTGGATCAAGCCATAGGGCTTGCCGCTCTTCCGCATCTCGTCGGTGGAGTAGTCGCCGTAGGGCAGCGTGTGGGCCGGCGCCGCGCCCGCGGTGTTCACGTAGCCTTCCCAGGCCAGGTTGGCGATCGTGTCGCCGACCTCGTTGCCGTAGGGGCCGGCCGGGTACGGACCGTAGTTCACGGGCGCATCGGTGCCCGCATCCATGCTGCCGCCGCTGCCCGCCGCGCCGCCGCTCGCGAGCCCGCCGCTGCCGGCGCCGCCGCTCGCGAGGCCGCCGCTCCCGCCGGACTGTTGCGTGCCGCCGCTGCCGCCACCGGACTGCGCCGTACCGCCGCTCCCGCTGCTGCCGCCGCCGTCGTCGGAGCCGCACGCCGCCGCGCCGAGCCCGAGCGTCATGGCGAGCGCGAGGCCCGCGGAGACTCGACGCAAGAGCTTGGGCGTCATGGCTTCTTCCGCACTCCCAGCCAGGTAAGGTAGCGGACCCCCTGCCCCGCGTCCATCTCGATGCGCGTGCCGTCGGTGCTCACCTTGCCACTGGCCACCACCTCGAAGGCCGCGGGCTTCACCCAGTCCGCGAACAGGTAGCTGCCGAGCGCGAGCCACTCGACGGCGGTATCCGCGGGCAGCCCCAGCGTGTTGTCGGCACTGATGCGGGCGAGCGCGGGCGAGCCGCTCTGCTCGTCGATGACGGCGGCTTCGAAGGGCGTCAGCGCCCAGAGCGCGCCGAGGCCGAGCGCCTCCCCGGCGAAGGCCGGGCGCTTCGCCGCCGGGATGCCGAGCGCGCGGAACTGCTTGCCCTCGTCACCGAGGGCCACGTCCTCCACGTCGAGCTTCACCTGAGTCCCCGCGCCGATCTCGAGCGTCAGCTCACCGCTCGTCACGGTCTGGGCCGGCGCGCCCTGCTTCTCGTGCCAGACCACCAGTGACGGCCCGCTCGGCGGCAGGTCGAGCAACGGCAAGTCCCCGACCTCGACGCTCTCCGAGGTGACCTCCGGCAGCGCGAAGTAGAAGCTCGTGCGCGTCGGGCGACCGTGCGGCAGGGTCGAGAACTCCGTCGGCACGATGCGCTCGCCGATGCTCACGCTGAACGCGCCGGTCGCGTCCGACTCGCCGTACCAGCAGATGAAGCCGCACACGCTGGTGGAGATCTGCCCGAGCGGCGCGCCCTGGGCGTCCACGGTGCGCCCCTTCACCTCCATCACGCACACGGCGCCGGGACCGTGGTCCTCGCTGCACGGGGCCTTGCCCGCGCTGCCGCCGGTTGCAGCGCCGGCGCTCCCGCCCGCGCCGCCGGTGCCCCCGGACGTCGAGGCGGACTCTCCGTCGCCGCAACCGAGGGCCAGGAGACACGACGCGATCGCGAGCCGCCCGAGCATGCGACAGAGAGCGTAGGGCCCGAGGCTGGGAACGGCAACTACCGGAACAGCGCCCCGGTGTCCGCCGACTCGACCATGCCCATCATCTCGATGGGCAGGTGGAACACGAGCTCCCCCATGAACGTGCCGCGGCGTTCCCGCAGCTTGACCTGCGTCACGCTGCAGTTGCCCATGCGCACGATGGCGACGCGGGGTACGGGCAGGCAGATCAAGCGCTTCAAGAGCTGGAAGTTGATGCCGCCGTGGGCCACCACCAAGAGGCGCGCGTTCGCCGCCCGGTAGTCCCGGGTCCAGCGTTCGATGAGCCGCGTGGCGCGCTCTTGCACCTGGTCGTAGCTCTCGCCGCCGAACTCGGAGAAGTCGCCGAGCTGGGTGACGCTGCGCTTCATCCACTCCGGGTGCTTCTCCTGCATGTCCTCCCGGGTGAGCCCTTCGAGGGCGCCGGCCCGGAGCTCCGCCAGATCCGGCTCGATGCTGGCGGCGGGACGCCCGTCGATGGCGCACAGGATCTCCGCCGTCTGCTTGGCGCGCAGGAGCGGCGAGCAGAACGCGAAGTCCCAGCCCACGCCGTTCTTGTCCAGCCAGCGTGCGAGCTGCCCGGCCTGAGCGCGGCCGCGCTCCGAGAGCGGGTAGTCGAGCGACCCCTGCAAGCGGCCCTCGGCGTTGGCCTCGCTCTCGCCGTGTCGAACGAGCAGAAGGTCCATCGGCTAGGCGCAGGTCCCGAGGCTCGGTGTCCCCGCGCAGCTCGGCACCGCGGGCGCCGGAGCGGAGCCGCAGCTCAGCACGTACTCGTGGTCGGTGCCGTTGCAGCTCTTCTTCGTCACCACGCCGCCGGCCTTGAGCGTCGCGAAGTCCTGAGCGGTGAGCGTGACCTGATGGCAGTGGTTGGCGCTGCCCTTGGCGCTGTACGTCTTCTCGACGCCGGCCTCGATGTCCGCCATCGGTACCGTGAGCGCGTGACCATGGTTCTGCGAGATGGCCGCCACGACGTCGCCGCTGCACCCAGCGCCGCCGCCGCCCGCGCCGCCGCTCGCGCTGCCCGCGCTACCGCCGGCGCCCCCCGGCGCGCCTCCCCCACCCGGCGAGCCACCGCCGCCGGCCGCGCCGCCACCGCCCGGCGAGCCGCCGCCGCCCGGCGAGCCGCCGCCGCCCGGTGCGCCACCGCCACCGGACGCGCCACCGCCACCGGAAGCACCCCCGCTGCCGTCGCCGCCGTCGTCGTCACCACCGCAGCCGCTCGCGACGAGCAGGCCGACGCAACCGAGGAGGAATTGCTGGCGCGAGAGCTTCATCAGCGGGCCCTCGGCTCGAGCTCGGGATCGGCTTCCTGCGCGGTCGCGACGCCGCTGCACACGAAGCCCTTGCCCTTGGCGGCGCAGTGCAGGTCCACCACGTCGGAGGCGCCCATGCGGCCGGCAGCGGCCAGCAGCCCGAGCCGCGCGCCGTCCTTGCTGCAGCCCTGGCGGCAGCGCGTGACGATGTCGCCCAGGCGCAGGTTGGCGCCGGGCATGTAGGGCACCTCGCGGACCAGATCGGCGCGGCGCGGCGGCCGGAGGGGAACGCCCGGGGCCGCCGCGAAGTGCACGCGGATGTGCCACGCCTCCTCCGCCCGCGGCGCGTCGTCCTCGCCCAAGACGCTGGAGACCAGGGGCCGGCGCACCAGCGAGTCGCCGGTCGGGCGCGCGACCTCCGCGTCGCAGCTGATGTCCAGGGTGGTCGAGCGCTCGTCCTGCCCGGAGATGCGCGAGCGGCAGCGCCGGCCAATCAGCACCTCGCCGCCCACCTCCGCTGCCCGCTCGCGGATCGCGGTCATGAGCCGACTCTCCGTGCAGTCCACGTCCACCAACCGGCTGCCGTCGTCGGGGCGCGCGCCCTCGACCAGCGTGCAGCGCGCGACCAGGCGGCCCACGCGCTCGTAGCCCTCCGGCAGGGTCTCGAGCTCGGTCAAGTCCTGGGCCCGGGCGATGCGGGGCTCGGCGTGGCCGTCGAACAGGACTCCCTGGGTGGCGCAGGCGGACAGGCCGGTCGCGGCCAGCGCGAGCGCGGCGAAGCGGAGCAAGGTCATTTGCGCGGAGCATAGCGGCTTGCGCCGCGGAAGCGAAGCCGTCACCTTCTTCGCCGTGTCCGAAGCGAGCGCTGCCTACCTCCGGCTGGGGAGCGGGGAGCTCCTGCGGCGCGCGGACGAGGCGCTGGCCGCGCTGGCCCGGTGCGAGCTCTGTCCGCGCAACTGCCGCATCGACCGCCTGAAGGACGAGAAGCGGGTTTGTGCCACCGGACGCTACGCCACCGTCAGCACCTGGTTCGCGCACCACGGCGAGGAGGACTGCCTGCGCGGCACGCGCGGCTCCGGCACCATCTTCTTCGGGTTCTGCAACCTGAAGTGTGTGTTCTGTCAGAACCACGACACCTCCCAGGCCGGCCGCGGCGCGGAGCTGTCACCGGAGCGGCTGGCTTCGGCGATGCTCGATCTCCAAGATCAGGGCTGTCACAACATCAACTTCGTCACGCCCGAGCACGTGGTGCCGGAGATCCTCGAGGCGCTGCCGATCGCCGTGGACCGAGGGCTCCGGCTGCCGCTGGTCTACAACACCAGCGCCTACGACGCGCTCGAGTCGCTCAGATGGATGGACGGCGTCGTGGACATCTACATGCCCGACTTCAAGGTTTGGACCCGGGCCAGCGCGATCCGCTACCTGAAGGCCAAGGACTACCCGGAGGTCGCCTGCCGCGCGCTCCGCGAGATGCACCGGCAGGTCGGCCCGCTCGAGCTCGACGAGCGCGGCCTCGCCAGACGCGGCGTGCTGGTGCGACACCTGGTGATGCCCGGGCTGCTGGAGGAGACCCGGGAGATCTTCCGCTTCCTGTGCCGCGAGATCTCGCCGGACACCTACGTGAACGTGATGGGCCAGTACCGGCCCGAATACCGCGCCAGCGAGTACCCGGAGATCAATCGCCGCCCCACCCGGCACGAGCTGGAGGAGGCCCGCCGTCTGTTCTTCGAGGCGGGGCTCCGCCGCATCGACGAGCGCAAGCAGTCCCGGTTCTTGGACCTCTTCTGATCACTCCCCGCGCTTCTTCGTCATCCCGGGCGTGAGCTTGCCCGGCGCGTCCACGGCGCGCCGGATCGCACCCTTGCCGAAGCGCTCCTCGATGGCGTCGAGGGCGGGGCCCAGGCGGTCCAGGGGGCGCCTGGGCGCGAACAGGTCGAGCTGCGCGTGATCTCGGCGCTCGAGGCCGGACAGCGACACTCCGAGCAGCCGCACCGGCTCTTCGAGGGCGGTCTGGTCCCAGAGCGCGAGGGCGGCCTGGCGGATCACGGCGCCGTCGTCGGTGGGCTCGGCCAGGGTTTTCCGTCGCGTCAGGAGCGGGTAGATCGGCTCGGCGTCCTCGCCGGCGAGGCGCGCCCCGCGTGACCCGCGGCGCGTCCCGAGCTTCATCTTCAGCGTGACCACGCGCCCGCGATAGCCATCGTGGCGCAGGCGCCGCGCCACCGCCTCCGCGTGGGCGGTGAGGGCCGCGCTCACCAGCTCGCGGTCGAGCACGTCGCGCTCGAAGGTGCTCTCCTCGCCGTAGCTCTTCGGCTCGCGATCGCTCACCACGTCCCGCGGGTCCTCGCCGCGAGCCAGCGCTTGGAGCTCGTGCGCTCGCTCGCCCAGCTCGCGCTCCAGGGTCTTCGGATCGAAGCGCGCGAGATCGGCGATGGTCTTGATGCCGAAGCGCTCGAGCTTCTGCGCGAGCACCGGCCCGACGCCCCAGATGCGGCGCACCGGCAGCGGGTCGAGCATCCAGCGCACGGCCTGTCGCGGCACCAGCAAGAGGCCGTCGGGCTTGCCCAGGGTGCAGGCGATCTTGGCGACCTGCTTGGTCGGACCGAGGCCCACGCTGATGGGTAGGTCCAGCGCCTCTCGCACCCGCCGCTTGAGGTGCCGAGCGAGCGCGAGGGGCCCGCCGAAGAGCCCCACCGAGCCGGTGATCTCCAGGAACGCCTCGTCCAGGGCCACCGGCTCGATCTCGGGGGTAACCTCGCCGAACACCGCGTGGACCTCGGCGCTCACCCGCGAGTACTTCTCGATGTCGCTCGGCAGGAACACCCCCTCGGGACACAGGGCCCGGGCGCGAAAGCCCGGCATCGCCGAGCGCACGCCGAAGCGGCGCGCCTCGTAGGAGGCCGCTGCCACCACGCCCCGCGCGCTCACGGCGCCCACGATCACCGGTCTGCCACGGAGCTCCGGCCGGTCGCGCTGCTCGATGGACGCGAAGAAGGCGTCCATGTCCGCGTGCAGGATCCAGCGCTCGGCCATGGCCGCGAGGGAGGGTTCCCCGGCCGACCCGCACCGTCAACGCGCCGCGTCTCGCCTCGCGGCCATTCCTGCTTTATACCGCCTCGCCATGCGCCGACTCCGGACCGCCCTCCCCCTCGCCCTCGCCCTCGCCGCCGGAGCCTGCGCCGACGCCCCGCCGAGGGAGCCCGTGACCCGCTCGGCCGCGGCGCTGGGCGGCCCGCGCGCCGCCTACTACGTGGTGCTGACGGGCGCGCCGGCGGTGGCGCGCATCCCGGCTGGGGTCGATCCCCGCTCCGACGAAGCTGCGCACGTCGCCCAAGCACGCCTGCGCGAGCTCGACACCCAACACGCCGCGCTCCGGCCGGAGCTCGAGCAGCACGGCGCCGTGGTGATCGCGGAGATGTCGCGGCTCGCCAACGTGATCCAGGTCCTGGCCACGAAGCAGCAGGTGGAGCGGATCCGACGTCTCCCCGGGGTGAGCCGCGTGGAAGAGGTGCCGCTGGTCTACCCGACCCTCGCGTCGCTCATCCCGGTGGTCGGCGCGCCCACCGCCTGGGCCATGACCACGCCGCTGCAAGGCGACGGGGTAACGATCGGGATCATCGACTCGGGCCTCGACTACACCCACGCCCACTTCGGCGGCCCCGGCACGGCGGCCGCTTACACCAGCAACAACTCGACGCTGATCGAGGCGGGCACGTTCCCCACCGCGCGCGTGTTCGGCGGCTGGGATTTCGTCGGGGACGACTACAACCCCACCACCAACAACGACGTGCCCGCACCGGACCCCGATCCGCTCGACTGCACCAAGCCCGAAAACACCGTCGTCGCCGGCGGGCACGGCACCCACGTGGCCGGGATCGCGGCGGGGAACGGCGTCGCCAAGAACGGCTCTGCCTACCTCGGGCCCTACGAGGTCAGCTTCAACCCCACGGCCTTCAAGATCGCGCCGGGCGTCGCGCCCAAGTCCAAGCTCTTCGCGCTGCGCGTGTTCGGCTGCGACGGCGCGACCACGATGCTCGGCTCGGCGCTGGAGCGCGCGGCGGATCCGAACCAGGATGGCAACTTCACCGATCGCCTGGACGTCGTGAACGGCTCCCTCGGCACCGGCTACGCGCTGAGCTCGCCGATCACCGGCGAGCTGGTGGCGAACCTGACCAAGGTCGGCACGCTGGTGGTCGCCGCCGCCGGCAACGACGGCCAGACCTTCTTCGCCACGGGCTCGCCGGGCTCCGTCCCGGAGGTCTTGAGCGTGGCGGCCAGCGCGGACAACGAGTTCTTCGCGCTCAGCATCACCTCGACCTCGTCGGGCGCCGCGAAGTACGCCGCGGCTGAGGGCGGCTTCAGCAAGCTCTTGAACGACAACGGTCCGCTGAGCGGCGAGCTGGTCGCGACCCAGCCCGCGAACGGCTGCACGAGCTTCTCGAACGCCGCCCAGGTCGCCGGCAAGATCGCGCTCATCGACCGCGGCACCTGCCCGTTCGTGCAAAAATTCCAGAACGCTCTCGGCGCCGGGGCGCTCGCGGTCGTGATCGTGGACGACGAGGACGAGCTCTTGCCGTTCGCCATGGGCGGCGGCGATCCGGGCTCGGTGCCGATCCCGGGCGTGATGATCCGCATGGCCGACGGCCAGACCGTCAAGCAACTCCTGGCGCAAGGCAGCGTCACCGCCGGCCTCGATCCGAGCGACAAGTACACCGGCGTCGGGGCGGAGCTCCTGGCGAACTTCAGCTCCCGCGGCCCGAGCGCGACCGACGGGCGGCTGAAGCCGGAGATCGCCGCGCCCGGCTTCTCCATCGACTCGGCTCGGGTCGGCTCCGGCAACGAGGCGCGGCGCTCGCAGGGCACGAGCCAGGCCTCCCCGGTGGTGACGGGCGCGGCAGCCTTGGTGCGGCAAGCGCGCCCCGGCTACTCGCCGATGGAGGTCAAGGCCGCGCTGATGAACAGCACGGAGCCGCTCTTCGACCTGACGTCGCAGCTCTATCAGACGTCGATCGTCGGCAGCGGACGCGTGGCCGTCGAGCGCGCCGTCGCGCAGCTGATCACGGCCGGCGCCGACGTCGCCGCCGGCGAGATCGGCGTGGCCTTCGGCGCGGTGGTCAGCGACGTGCCGACCAGCGTCGAGCGCAGCATCACGCTGACCAACCATCACCCGAGCGCCGAAGCGGTGCTCGATGCCGAGGTGAAGCCCACCCACTCCCTGCCCGGCGTGACCGTGACGGTGGAGCCAGCGCAGGTGAAGATCCCCGCGGGCCAGAGCGCCAGCGTGAAGCTCGTGCTCGCGCTCGATCCGGTCGCCCTCGGCGGACCCGGCCCGGACCCCGGGACGGCGCCCATTCAGAGCCAGACGCCTCGACAGTACTTGAACGAGGCCAGCGGCAACGTGCGCTTCTCGCACGGCGCCCCCGGCGCCGAGGACGTGCAGGTGCCGTATCACGCCAGCCTGCGAGCCGCCGCCAAGCGCCAGGCCAACGCCTCGAAGAGCTGCGGCTCGCTCGGCTCCACGGTGGACGTCGAGCTGGAAGGCGACTCGGCTCACCCGAACCCGGTGGTGACGGCGTTCCAGCTCGGCATCCTCGACGACGAGCACAGCGACTCGGCCACCGATCCGGCGGTCGCCACGGTAGACCTCCGCGCCATCGGCGCGGCGACGGATCTGGCGACGGCCGCGAGCTTCGACGACGCGCAGGTCTTCTTCGCGGTGGCGGTGACCGGTCAATGGACCACGCCCGCTCGCGGACCGCTCAGCGTCGTCAACGTCGAGATCGACTCCGACAACGACGGCAGCTCCGACTACGAGGTGCGCGCCGAGCCGCGCAACAAGCAGTTCGGATACCGCGACGCCCTCGCCTCCGCGACCTACAAGAAGGGCAGCGAGCAGCGCCTGCGCCGCCTGCCGCTCAACCTGGTCACGCCGGACGTCGCTCAGACGCACCCGTTCAACAACTCCGTGCTGGTGTTCACCGCGCTGCTCAGCGACCTCGGATTGACGGAGGACAGCGCGGCGTTCTCCTATTTCGCGGGCAGCGAGAACCCGGCGAAGCTCCTGGTCGGCGAGGAGACGGGCTGGGCCACCTTCGACGCCAAGAAGCCGCTGCTCGACGCCGCTCCGCACGGCAAGGACGGCCTGCCGCTGTTCATCGGGCCCGGGCCGGTGAAGGTGAACGTCTCGCCGGAGGGCCGCGCGGGCCAGGGACCGCTCGATCTCCTGCTCCTGCACCACACCAACGTCCAGGGCTCGCGCTTCCAGGTGGTGAGCCTGACGCCAGGCGCGCCCGGAAACCTGACCCTCGCGGCCAGCGCCGGCGAGGGCGTCACCGCGGGAGAGACCGCGGAGATTTCGTTCACCGTCACGAACACCGGCGCCGAGCCTGCGCCCAGCGTGAAGCTCTCCGGCAGCGTCAGCGACGCCAGCCTGGTGTCGGCCAGCGCGAGCGCCGGCTCCTGCGCCACGGGCGAGGCGCTCGACTGCGATCTCGGTGAGATCGCCGCCGGTGCGAGCGTCAGCGTGAGCGCGGTGGTGCGCGGGGCTGCCGACAAACCGTCCGTCGTGGCCAGCGCCAGCCTCGAGGGCGACCTGGGCTGCGAGTCCACGACCGACGACAACTCTGCGCAGGTCACCCTGGCGATCACCGACAAACCCAAGGCGCCCGAGCTCCGCGCCGCCGGCGGCTGCGACTGCCGGGCTGCGGCTCCCAGCGGAACGACTCCATGGGGCTGGCTGTCGCTGGCGGTCGCCGGTCTCTGGGGCCTCCGCCGTCGCTGCACCTGACTCGGGTTTCGCGCTTTCGCGCCCCGCGTTTGCGGCCGCGCTCCTGCTTCTTAGTACTCGTCGAGACCCGCTCAGGAAGCGCTCGGCGAATACCTCCACCTGACGACGGAGTGCGCCGGCCTCGCCGGCATTCTCGTGGGTCTCGACCTCAGTGGCAGATCGCGATCTGCTCGTGTCAAGACGGCGAGAAGTCGAGCCTGAGCTTGGCGAGCTCCGCCTCGGCGGCGAGACGCGCGCGAGACGCCTGCCCGAGCGCCTCGAGGGCCTGCTCGAGCGCGCGCCGCGCCCCTGCGATCTGCGCGTCGGCGGCGCGGATCTCTTCTCCCGCGCCCTCGACGCCGGCTCGCGCGGCATCGAGCTCCGCGCGCACGTCGACCGTCCTCGGCTCCGTCAGCGCGGGACCCGGATCCACGCCACGCTCCCGGAGGAACGCGGCGCGCTCGGCCTCGATGCGCTCGACGTCCGCTCGCCTCGCCTCCGGATCCTGGCGCTCCTGCACCTTCCCGAGCGCCTCCAGGTGCCGCACCAGGTTCACGTGCGCGCCGAGCTTCTGTGACGCCGCCTCCCTCGAGGCCTGGGCGCGGACGAGGCCGACCTCTGCGTGGTGCTTGTCCGCCAGCGCTCGTGCTTCGCGCGCGTGGGCCTCTTGGAGGAGCTCGAGGGCGATCTCTCGGGGATCGCGCCGCTCGCGGTAGCCGCTCATTTCACGCGCGTGATGCAGCCGAGCTGAACCTCGATCTTCGCCGTGTAGTCCTGCTTCACCTTCGCGCAGGTGCTCGGGCAGAGCACGATCTTCTTCGGGGTCGTGCTCGTGTAGTACCAGTCGCCGCCGGCGTTGCAGTCCTGGGTCTGGAACAATTTCTGCGAGCTGCCACTGCCGGGGGTCAGCACGACGTTGACCATGTTGTAGGCGATCTCGCCCTTCTGCACCTTCTCCGGGATCTCGTACTCGCAGGGCAGCGCCTGCCCGCGCACCTTGGCCAGCGCGTCCTGGAACTCCTTCTGCACGTTGGTGTTCGAGACCAGGATCGCGCTCGTGCTGCCGCCGGCTTGCGCCACGGCGTTCGCGAAGGCCTGATCCACCCCGGGCAGACCGATCACGTAGGTCGAGACCGGCGGGTTGAAGGCGAGGCCCGTGGCCGCCAGCTTGGCGATCTCGGAGGTCAGCGTCGGATCGACGCCCTGGCAGGTGGCCGCCGGGCCCTGGGGCACGCCGTCCGTCACCAGGAGCACCGCGGAGGTGTGGCCCGGGTTGTTCTGCGCGAGCTCGATGCCCTTCAGGATGGCGCCGCCGAGCGCCGGGTAGACCGGAGTGCTCAGCCCGTCGGGCGTCGCCGCTGCGAGGGCAGCCTCGATCGCGCTGGCGTTGCCCGGCAGGATCGCGAACGGCGTATCGGTGATCGAATACGCCTGCTGATCGCAGGCGGGCGTCGCGTCCGGCGCGCGCGGGAAGAACTTCAGGCCGACGTACACGCCGGCGGAGGCTTGGTCCTTGACGAACGCGGTGAGCCCCGCCTTCGCCGCATCCCACTTGAAGCCGAGCATGCTGCTCGACTTGTCCATGGCGATGAACAGGTGGAGCGGCGTGCTGGTCCCTTGCTCGGAGGTGTAGAAGCAGCCGCCGTCCGGATCGATGGCGTCGTTGACGCCGGTGTCGTTCAGGCCGCCGCCGCTGCCCGACGTCGAGCCGAAGCCGACGAGCCCGCCGCTGCCGGAGCTGCCACCCGACCCGCCGGAGCCGGGGGCTTCGTCCGCCTCGGAACCGCAGGCGAAGAACGCCGCACCGGCCCCGACCAGTGCCAAGACGCGCCAATCCATACCCGCGAGCTTAGCCGCGATCGCTCCCAGCTCCCAGGGCCCGCACGAAATCCGCGAGAGCATCGCCCTCGAGCAGCGATCCGAGACGGTGCTCGTCGTCCACCTCGACCAGCCGGACCAGCGCCGGGCTACCCGTCCGGGCGAGCGCGCGGCTCCACTCGATGGGGCAGATCTCGTCGCGCGTACCGTGCACCAGGGTCACGCGAACACCGTCCGGGATCCGGCCCTCGACGCCGAAGTGCCCGACCGCCGGCGCGAGCAAGAGGGTAGGCCCCCGCCAAAGCCCGCGCTGCATGAGCGCCAGCGCCACCGCCCCGCCGAACGACGAGCCCACCAGCACTTCTGGTCGGTGCTCCTGCACAGCGGCGGCCTGCGTCGCGACCGCGCCCTCGAAGTCTCCGGTGTCCATCCCAGGTGCCCTGAGCTCGAAGTGGCGCCCGAGGTACTTCGCCTTGGCGCCGGTGGGGCTGCCCTCGAGGCCGTGGATCAGCTGCACCTTCACGGGGCGCGCTCTTCGAACGTCGCAGCGCCGGCGACGAAGCGCAGCGGCACGATTCCCGTCGGACCGGTGTGGTTCTTCTTCACCACCAGCTCGACCGGACGCGCGCCGAGCGTGAGCTGGCGCTCGTTCAGCGGCGACCCCGAGGTATCCACGCCGCGGAGCTCGGCGCTGATGGTGGCTGCCGGCGCCACCAGCTCCATGTGCCGAGCCTGAGCGGTGACCAGCACGGCGCAACCGCCCTCGGCGATGCGGCGGAGCTCGAGCGCGACCTCGCTCACGCGGTTCTCCAGGCTGGAGTTCGCATGTCCGGCGCGCGTCGCGTCGCCGCCCACCGATGCGCTGAAGGCCTCGATGCCGTCGAGCACCAGCACCACGCGCTCGTGGCGCGCCCAGAGCTGCGCGGCGACCGCGGCGATCGAGGCCGTGGCCTCGAAGGGCTCGCTGCGGTGGACGTGGAACATGCTGCCCACCTTCTTCACCACCGTCTCCACCGCCGCGCTCACCGCGCCGTGCGTGGCCTCGTCCTGCCAGGCCTGGCCGGTCCAGAGGGCGCCGTAGCTCACCTTGCTGTCCGGGTGATCCCGGTGCAAGGCCCGGGTGGCGAGCCGGGCCACGACCTCCGTCTCGTCGAGCACGGGGCTCGCGAACACGGTGGCGGCCCGGGCCCGCGCCGCCATGTACGCCACCAGGAGCGCGAAGGCCGTCTTGCCCACGCCCGGCTGCCCCGCGATGGCGAACAGCGTCCCGGTGCGGAGCCCGCCGGCCAGCATGCGATCCAGGATGGGCAAGCCCGTGGCCGTCGCCGGGTGCAGCGCGCCCATGCGCGTGGTCACGTCGACCTGCATGCTGGCGAGCGACTGCGGCGCGCGGCGAGAAGGCGGGAGATCCGACGGCGTGGTCACCCCGGCAGGATAGGCCGCGAGTCCTCGCCGTACAACATGCGCCTGAGATCGGAGCGGGTGACGATGCCGACGAGCTGGCCATCTCTCAAGACCGGGAGCCGCCCCACGTCGTGCTCCTGCATCAGCTCGAGCGCGCGCTCCGGCGCCGCTTCGGCGTCGATGGTATGGAGCGCGTGGCTCATGGAGCTCGACACCGGCAGGTTCAACCTGCCGTCGCGCTCGGCGCGCTCCACGTCGCGGCGCGACACGATCCCCACCAGCGTTCCGTCGCGGACCACCGGGACGCCCGTGTGACGCCAGGTGGCGAGGGAGCGGGCGACCTCGTGGAAGGGCAGCGACGGCGGCACCGTGCGCACAGGGCTCGACATCAGCTCCGCGACCCGACGCGCCTTCGGCGGGTGGGCGCGCACGCTCTGGCGCAGCTCCTCCAGCACCGCCAGCGAGTCCCCGCGCCTCAGCATGCCGGAGGCAGCCCCCGGATGGCCTCCGCCGCCGACCTCCGAGACCCGAGCGCCAGCGTCCACCAGCGGCGAGCGCGAGCGCGCCACGACCTGCACCCGCTTGTCCCCCACCCCGAACACCGCGAACACCGCGGCGTGGCCCGACAGGTTGGTGAGCTCGGTGATCACCTCGGCGAAGCCGTCCACTGCCCGAGCCAGATCCCGGTGCACGAAGGCGATCTCCAGGTGCCCGACGCGCTCGGCCTCGAGCGCGCCGAGCAGATCGGCGAGCAGCGCCCGCTGCTCCACGGAGAACGCGGGTCTGAGATAGCGGCTCATCACCGGCAAACGCGCGCCTTGCTCGAGCAGCCGCGCGAGCGCCCGGGCGTCCCGCGCCGTCGTGCCGGAGTAGGTGAGCGAGCCAGTGTCGGCGTGGATGCCGAGCGAGAGCAGCGTCGCCTCCACCTCGTCGAGTTGCACGCCCTGCTCGTCCATCAGCTCGACCAGCAGCGTCGTCGCCGAGCCCACGGGCTCGACCACCACGCGATCGGCCCGGAGGTCGTCGTCCGCCGCGGGGTGATGGTCGTACACGGTGACCCTGACCTCACCCCGCTCGGCGCGCTCGATCACGCGGGAAAAGTCGCCGAGCCGGCTCTTCTTGCGGACGTCCACGACGATCAGGTGCTCTACGCTCTCGGGGTCGAGATCGGTGTAGAACGAGGTCGCGATGCGGTCGTCGTGCAGCGACAGATAGTCGCGGACCTCCCGGCCCAGACGCCTGCCGAGGACGATCACGGCGCCCGGATGGAGCTTCTGCGCGGCGACCGTGGCCGCCAGCGCGTCGAAGTCCGCCATGTCGTGCGTGACGATGATTTCCATCGCTCGGCCGCAGCGTATCACTCACGCCGCGCGGGCGTCGGAGCGGCTCGGCGGCAGGAGCAGCCACGAGTCCCCGAGCTCGTGCGCCAAGTAGCCCGCGCGCTCCGAGTGGGCGAACGCCTGCTCGAGCAGCGCCCTGGGAGCGAAGGCCTCGAGCAGCTCGAAGTGGCTGGTCCCGGGCTCGTGGACGCCGGTCAGGAGCCCGGTCACCACGCGCGGGACGTGGCTCCGGTCCAGTCGCAGCCGCGCGATCCCCGGCCCCGCTCGGAGCGCGCCGTGCTCCGCGAACGAGGCCTCGAGCGCGCGCACCACGCTGGTCCCGACCGCGATCAGCCGCCCCGCCCCGCGCACGAGCGCGAGCGTCCGCGCCGGGATCTCGTAGCGCTCCGGCAGCGGCAGCGACCCGTCGAGCGCCTCCGACCCCGTCGACGACAGCCCCGCGGCGTGGGTCAGCGTGGCGAGGCGGACGCCGCGGCGCGCGAGCCCGCTGAGGATCCCGAAGGAGAGCGGCCGGCCGGCGCTGGGCATCTCGACGGCCCAGGGCCGCGCGGCGAAGCGACTCTGCACGTGCCAGAGGGCCAAGTCGCCGACCAGATACGAGTACTGCACGGGGCGCCCGCTCGAGTACAGGCCGCGGTAGAGCGCTGCGCCCTCTTCCGCGAAGCGCAGCCGGACCAGGCGCTCGCTCTCGACCTGCTCCACCCGCGCCGAGAGCGCAGCGAAGTCGAGGCGATCGCCGGGCGCGAGGACCGGCGCGGGGCTTCGCCGCTCGGTCGGCGTGCGCCAGCTGCCGGCCCCGAACACCACCGCCAGGGCGCGGGAGCCGTCGAGACCCGTGAGGCGGGCCTCGAGTCGCTCGCCACGCGCCGTCACGCCGCGTAGCGCTGCCGGCAGCGTCGCGGCGTCGTTCAGCACCAGGACGTCGCCGGGACCGAGCAGCGACCGCAGCTCGCCGAGGCGCGTGTCACGGAGTGGATCCACGACCAGGAGACGCTCGGCCTCTGGCGACGAGCGCGGCCAGGTTGCGGGCCTCATGCGACCTCCAAACGCGCGCCATTCGCCGGGGCCCGTCCGAGCAAGCTCAGAACACGCTCGGCGACCGCCTCCGGCCGCGCGAGCGCGGCGCGATCCGCGTCGGGCAGAGCGGCGGCGTGCATCTCCGTGTCCATCTCGCCGGGATCGATGCTCACGAAGCGCACCCCCAGCTCGCCGAGCTCCACCGCGAACAGCCGGCTCAGGTGATCGAGCGCAGCCTTCGACACCGAATACGCGCCCCAGCCCTCGTAGGCGCCGACGGCCGCGTCGGAGCTCACGTGCACCACCAGCCCCTCCCCGCGCACCGCCATCGCGCCGGCGACGGCCTTGGTCAAACGGAACGGCCCGAGCAGGTTCACGCCCAGCACGCGCTCGAAGTCTTCGCAGTCGGTGTCCAGCAAGTGCCTGAGCGGGGTCGGCCCGAGGGTGCTGGCGTTGTGGATCAGCACGTCGATGGGTCCGACCAGCGCTTGGGCCGCGCCCGCGAGCGGGTAGATCGCGTGCTTGTCGGCGACGTCCGCCGGAAGCGCGTGGGCCTCGCCGCCCTCGGCACGGATCCCCGCGACGACCTGGTCGAGCTCCGCCTCGCCCCGCGCCACCGCCACCACCCGCGCCCCGCGCTTGGCGAAGCCCCGCGCCAGCGCCGCGCCCAACCCGCGGCTCGCCCCCGTGATCAGCACTGCCTTGCCTTCGAGCACCATGGACCTACCTCCTGGCTCCCAGTCTGGGGCGGCCCTGAGATTCTGCTGTCACTCTTGCCAATGCATTGGCAGAATGCTCCGCGATGGGCGACGACCTGGCCTCCCGGCTGGCCGAGAACGTGAAGCAGCTGCGCCAGGCCCGCGGCATGACCCAGGCGCAGGTCTCGAAGCTCGCCGGCTTGCCTCGCGCGACCTGGGCGAACTTGGAGTCGGGCCTCGCCAACCCCACCCTGGCCGTGCTGCACGGCGTCGCCGCCGCCCTCGAGGTCCCGCTCGAGGAGCTGGTCGCCGCGCCGCGCGCGGACGTGGCGCTCTACCCGAAGGGTACGCTGCCGAGCCGAACGCGGGGCCGCGTCCTCGTGCGCTCGCTCCTACCCGACAACCTGCCCAACACCCAGATCGAGCGGCTGGAGCTGCCCGCCGGCGCGCGCCTCAGCGGCGTGCCCCACACGCCCGGGACCCGCGAGTACCTGACCTGCGAGAGTGGTGAGCTCGACCTGACGGCCAGCGGCGAGACTCTGCGGCTCGCGCCCGGCGACGTCGCGGTCTTCCGGGGCGACCAGAAGCACTCCTACGCGAACCCCGGAAGCAAGGCGGCCATCGGCTACTCGGTGGTGCTCTTGAAGCCGGGACGGTAGCTCAAAGGGCTCCCCCGCACGCCGAACCGCACGCCGAACCGCACGCCGAACCGCACGCCGAACCGCACGCCGAACCGCACGCCGAACCGCACGCCGAACCGCACGCCGAACCGCACGCCGAACCGCACACTTCGCTCTCGCCAGCCTCTCCCCCGCGGGCCGAGCCGCACGCTCAACCGCACACTTCGCTCGCGCGGGCCCCCCGTGCACACCCAGCGCGCACTTCGCTCCCGCGCGACTCCCCCGTGAACACCGAGCGCGCGTTTCGCTCTCGCAAGCCTCTCCCCCGCGGGCCGAACCGCACGCCGAACCGCACGCCGAACCGCACGCCGAACCGCACGCCGAACCGCACGCCGAACCGCACGCCGAACCGCACGCCGAACCGCACGCCGAACCGCACGCCGAACCGCACGCCGAACCGCACGCCGAACCGCACGCCGAACCGCACGCTCAACCGCACACTTCGCTCGCGCGGGCCCCCCGTGCACACCCAGCGCGCACTTCGCTCCCGCGCGACTCCCCCGTGAACACCGAGCGCGCGTTTCGCTCTCGCAAGCCTCTCCCCCGCGGGCCGAACCGCACGCCGAACCGCACGCCGAACCGCACGCTCAACCGCACACTTCGCTCGCGCGGGCCCCCCGTGCACACCCAGCGCGCACTTCGCTCCCGCGCGACTCCCCCGTGAACACCGAGCGCGCGTTTCGCTCTCGCAAGCCTCTCCCCCGCGGGCCGAACCGCACGCCGAACCGCACGCCGAACCGCACGCCGAACCGCACGCCGAACCGCACGCTCAACCGCACACTTCGCTCGCGCGGCCCCCCCGAGCACACCCAGCGCGCACTTCGCTCCCGCGCGACTCCCCCGTGAACACCGAGCGCGCGTTTCGCTCTCGCAAGCCTCTCCCCCGCGGGCCGAACCGCACGCCGAACCGCACGCTCAACCGCACGCCGAACCGCACGCCGAACCGCACGCCGAACCGCACGCCGAACCGCACGCTCAACCGCACGCCGAACCGCACGCCGAACCGCACGCCGAACCGCACGCTCAACCGCACACTTCGCTCGCGCGGGCCCCCCGTGCACACCCAGCGCGCACTTCGCTCCCGCGCGACTCCCCCGTGAACACCGAGCGCGCGTTTCGCTCTCGCAAGCCTCTCCCCCGCGGGCCGAACCGCACGCCGAACCGCACGCTCAACCGCACACTTCGCTCGCGCGGCCCCCCCGTGCACACCCAGCGCGCACTTCGCTCCCGCGCGACTCCCCCGTGAACACCGAGCGCGCGTTTCGCTCTCGCAAGCCTCTCCCCCGCGGGCCGAACCGCACGCCGAACCGCACGCTCAACCGCACGCCGAACCGCACGCCGAACCGCACGTTCAACCGCACACTTCGCTCGCGCGGGCCCCCCGTGCACACCCAGCGCGCACTTCGCT
This sequence comes from Polyangiaceae bacterium, assembly GCA_015075635.1. Lineage (NCBI taxonomy): Bacteria > Pseudomonadati > Myxococcota > Polyangiales > Polyangiaceae > Polyangiaceae bacterium. Next base: position 2,065,286 of record JABTUA010000001.1, on the reverse strand, counting down.
CCCGCGCGACTCCCCCGTGAACACCGAGCGCGCGTTTCGCTCTCGCAAGCCTCTCCCCCGCGGGCCGAACCGCACGCCGAACCGCACGCTCAACCGCACACTTCGCTCGCGCGGCCCCCCCGTGCACACCCAGCGCGCACTTCGCTCCCGCAAGCCTCTCCCCCGCGGGCCGAACCGCACGCTCAACCGCACGCTCAACCGCACGCCGAACCGCACGCCGAACCGCACGCTCAACCGCACACTTCGCTCGCGCGGCCCCCCCGTGCACACCGGGCCTCACTCTTCTGGTTGCGCGGTCAGATGGAGGCGCAATCGCTCCCTGAAAGTCGGTCAGCCCGGCAGGTCACCGATCATCTCCCGGATCCTGTTCACGAAGCGCTCGCTCGGCTCGGCGTCGCTCGCGCCCAGCGCTGCGGCGAACGCCGTCGGCGGCGCGGCGATCTCCAGGGCCGGCCCGGCGAAGAAGTCGCGCACGCGACCGATGAAGCCGCCAGCCTTCGCCGCGCTGCGCGCGGGAGCTCCCGCCAACGGCGGCGGCGGCGGCGCGCCGGTCGGGTAGGGCGCACCGGGCGCGGGCGGCGGCGCTCCGCGCGGCGGTGGCGCATCGGCGCGGGGGCGCCGCGAGCGCGGGCGCGGGGCCGCGGACGCCGGCGGGATGTGCGCGGGGGCGCGCGGGCGTGCCGCGCCTTCGGGCAACGACGCGCGCGGCGCTGGGGCCGCTTCGCCGAGCTCGCGCTGCTCGAGCCGCTCGCGCATCTTGGTGAGCGCGCGCGACAGGCGCATGCGCACCGTGCCTTCGCGCAGTCCGAAAACGCTGGCGAGCTCCGGGTACTCGAGCCCGTGAGCGAAGCGCAGCACGACCAGCGCGCGCTCGTTCTCTCCGAGCTCGCCCAGGGCGGCATCCACGTCGCCGCGCCGGCCGAGCAGCTCCGCCGGCAGCGGTGCGTCGTCGGAGAACAGATCCGGCTCGTTCGACTCGTCGGCGTCGTCCCAGGGCTCGCGCTGGGTGCGCCGCAGGTGATCGATGCAGCGGTTGCGGGCGATGCTGAGCAGCCAGGTGCGCGGCGCCGCCTCGGCGCGGTAACCCCGAATGTTCGTGAACGCCTGGGCGAACACGTCCTGCGCCAAGTCTTCCGCCAGCTCGCGCTCACGCACCATGCTGCGGCAAAGACCGATCACGTCTCGGGCGTAGCGCGCCACCAGCCACTCGCCGGCGCGGCGCAAATCGCCCTCTGCGAGCAGAAGAGAGAACTCTCGGGCCGGCGCCGGGGCGTCCACGGAGAGCACTAGACGACGGAGCGCCGGATCTGTCACACCCCGCGCGATTCGCCCCGACCGCGCGCTGCGATTTCGAGCACTTGCGCGAATGACGGGGAACCCCGGTGACGGGCTGGGGGCGGGGCCCGTCGGTTCTCGGGAGAGGCCACGAAGGCCCTCGTGAAGGAGACACGAAGATGAAGCTCGACGTTCAGGTGAAGAACGACTGCGTGTCGTTCGGCGACGATTTCAGCATCCGCTTCCAGCGCACGCTGCGCATCCCGGACGACGGGCGCACCTACCCCTTGCCCCCCGGACTCGGCGCCTTCCCCGTGCGTCGCGTGGACGACTACAAGGACCGCGTCCCGGCGGAGTGGGTCGAGCAGGGCGGCGTCTTCTTGCCGATGTACCAGCGCGAGGCGATGTGGCTCTCGTTCGGCAGCCTGGTCCCCCACGCGGTGAAGATCGCCGTGGGCAAGGTCTGCGCGCTCACCGGCAAGAGCTGGTCCGAGAGCCTGCACGAAGCTCCGCAGGACTACCTGGTCGCGCCGCCGCAACCTTGGCTCGACGGCATCGCGGTGGGCGACGGACGCATCAAGCAGTTCATCGCGATGCCCCTCGGCATGGGCTACACCGTCGAGGGCCAGGTCACCGGCGAGGAACGCTTCGGCGGGATCCAGATCAAGGTCCACGCACCGAAGGCCGGTCGCTTCCGCAAGGTCACCCCGCCCGCTCCGACGGGGACCTTGTACGAGTCTCTCGGCGCCTGCCCCCCTCCCCCGTGCTGCGCCGCACCCGCGCCCGCCGGCCCGTACCGCAGCTCCTCCGCGCCGAAGGGCGGTCGCGCTCGCGGCGCCGGCTCGATGGGGCTCGCCGCCGGCGGCAGCATGGAGCAGAAGGTCTATCCCGATCCGCATGGCATCGACAGCTGGGATCTGGAGCGGAGCGCGCGTGTGTTCGTGCACATCGTCAACAGCGAGCTGTGGCGCGAGATCACCGGTGAGCGGCCGCCGGAGTCGCCGGTCACCGCCAAGGAGTACAAGAAGCACGGCCTGCCCTGGTTCGAGCTCTACGACGAGCACCTGCCCACGCTCGGCGGGACTTCGGCGCTGAAGCAGGTGAAGAGCGTGAAGGAGCTCGATCAGGACAAGAGCGCGCTTCCGCTCCAGGACGACGACAGCGTCGAGCCCGGCGTGGTGAAGAAGCTCTACCTGATGGCCAAGCACATGGTCCGCGACGGACAGTGGTGAGTCACGACGACTCGAGCTCGGCGCCGATCGGAGCGCGCCCGGCGGCCCGCGCGTGCAGGCCGCCGCTCGACGGGCTGAAGCCTGCGTCGGTGAAATACGGCGCGAGCGCGGAGTGCTCCGCGGGCGCGCCGTCGATCTCGGCGATCAGGAGCGCGCGCCGCCCGCGCCCGAACAGGTCGAAGAGCGCCCGCCCGAGGGCGCGTGCCGAGAGGGTGCGCTCCGGATCGCGCTCGGGCAGGTAGGTGAAGAGCCGCGCGTCGCCCCGCGCCAGGTAGCCGACCAGCGCACCGTCGAACAGGACGACGCTCGCGCCCGCGGCCCGCGCGGGCCGCAACGCCTCGCCGCGGTCGGGCCAGGGGATCACCGCGCCGTAGGGATTCGCCGGGTCCGTCGCCGCGAGCACATGCGCGCGCGGGCGCTCACCGGGCGCGCGCAGGCTGCGCAGGCGATCTTCGGCGCCGGGCCGCGCGAACTGCGTGCCGCCGAGCCCGGCCACGAAGTAGCCGCGCCGCACGCGACCGCGTTCCTCCAGCTGCTTCAGCACGTCGTAGACCAGTGAGAACCCGCCGGCGAGGCCCTCGGAGTGGACCGCCTCTCGGGTCAAGACGCCGTGGCGCTCGAGCAGCGACTCCGCCAGCCCGAGGCGTCGCTCCGTCTCCGAGCGCGCGCCGACCGGCGGCAGGAGCGACCAGCGCCCCTCGCTGCCCGGCGGTCCCAGCCGGTGCGAGCGCCGCGTCGCGATGCGCTGGCGCCGGCCCTTGTTCGGGTCGTCGGCGAGCCGCGAGCGCAGGGGCCCCAGCGTGTCGTTCGTCACCTCGCCCGCCCAGACCATGTCCCAGAGCGCGTCGAACACCTCGGGCGCGAAGCCGCCGCTCGACGCGACCAGATCCTGGAAGAACGAGGCCCCGCGGTTCGCGATGTGCTCGCGCAGCTTCGCCGCCAGCTCCCCCTCGACGCGCCCGGGCTCCGGCGCGAGCAGCGCGTATTGATCGGCGAAGTAGAAGGCGACGCGCCCGTCCTTGTCGCCGATGGGCTCGAGCCCGCGCCACACCAGCTCGCCGCTCGCGCACAGTTGATCCAAGAGGGCGCTCGAGTAGCCCGCGAGCCGAGCCGGCAAGATCTCGCTCTCGACGACCGAGGCCACCAGCGGCGCGCCCTGCAGGCGCTCGAGCACCGTGGCCAGCGAGTCGGGGCCGACCGCGTGCCGGCCGAGCTCGTGCCACTCGCAGAGGAACCGGCCCAGCGTCGCGCCGTCGACGGGCTCGATCTGGTGCCGCAGCTTGGCCAGCGAGCGCCGCTTGAGCAGGCGCAGGACCTCCGCGTCGCAGAGCTCGCGCCCACGGCCGCCGGGCAGAAACTCGCCCTCCACCACGCGCCCCTGAGCGATCAGGCGCCCGAACGCCTCGCGCACCGGATCTGCGCCGATGCCGAAGCGACGCGCCACCGCCTCGGCCAGGAAAGGCGTGTGCGTGCGGGCGTAGCGCGAGCACAGATCGCCGAGGGCGTCCGCCACGGGCTCGAGGAACGTGCTCGGCACCCCCACGGGGGGCACCGCCCCGAGCGCGTCGCGCAGCCGCGCCATGTCCTCGACCGCAGCCAGACGCCGCTCCCCGCCGACGGCCAGCTCGAACACGCGGCGCTCCCGCGACAGCTCGCCGACCAGCGCCCCGAGCTCCGCGCCCGCCGCCGCCCTCTGGCCGAGCTCCGAGTGCGAGAGCGGGCCGAGGGCGAGCAGCAGGTCGTGCAGCTGATCGGCGTGCGCCACGTTGGGCAGCGCCAGGCGCTGGAGCTCCCGCTCCGTGGTCTCGATGGCCTCGGCGTCGAGCAGCTCCCGGAGCTCCGCCTCGCCGAGCAGCTCCCGGAGCTCCGCCTGGTCGATGCTCAGCGCCCGCGCCCGGCGCTCGGCCAGCGGCGCGTCACCGTCGTAGATGAAGTTGCCGACGTAGGAGAAGAGCAGCGCCGAGGCGAAGGGCGAGGCCCGGCGCGTGTCCACGGTGTGCACGCGGACGCGGCGCGAGGCGATGCGGCGGAGCAGCTCCGCCAGCGCGGGCACGTCGAACACGTCGCGCAGGCACTCGCGATAGGTCTCGAGCAGGATCGGGAAGCTGCCGTAGCGGGCCGCGACCGAGAGCAGATCCGCAGCCCGCTTGCGCTGCGCCCAGAGCGGGCTGCGCTTGCCCGGGTGGCGCCGCGGCAGGAGCAGCGCGCGCGCCGCGTTCTCGCGGAAGCGCGCGGCGAAGAGCGAGCTTTGGCCCAGGCTCTTCACCAAGAGATCCTCGACCTCGTCCGCGCTCGGGATCAGCGCCGCCACGTCCGGAGGCGCATCGCTCTCCGGAAAGCGAAACACGATGCCGTCGTCCGACCAGATGCTCTCGATCTCGGCGGCGCTCTGCTGCCGGAAGCGCTCCACCATGCAGAGCGAGAGCGGCGCGTGCACCCGCGAGCCGAGCGGGCTCAGGAGGCAAACACGGTAGTCGCCGATCTCGTCCACGAAACGCTCGACGACCAGGTGCTCGTCGCTCGGCACGACGCCGGTGGCTTCGTGCTGATCGGCGACGTAGGCCGTGAGGTTCGTCGCGGCCTTCTCGTCCAGGGCGTGCTCGGACACGAGCCGCGCCGCCGCGTCGCCCTCGGGATCGCCGAGCTCCCGGCAAAGCGCGCCCATCGCGTAGCCGAGCTCCGGCGAACGTCCGGGGCGGTCCCCGTGCCAGAACGGCATGCGGCCCGGCTCCCCCGGCGCCGGCGTGACCAGCACGCGGTCGTGGCTGATGTCGTCGATGCGCCAGGACGACGCGCCGAGCACGAACACGTCCCCGGGTCGCGACTCGAACACCATCTCCTCGTCCAGCTCGCCGACCCGCACGGGCTTGTCCTCGGTGCCGGCCAGGAACACGCCGTACAGGCCCCGATCGGGGATGGTGCCGGCGTTGACCACGGCCAGACGCTTGGCGCCGCGGCGCGCGCGCAACACTCCGCCGACGCGATCCCAGGTCAGGCGCGGGCGGAGCTCCGCGAACTCGTCGGACGGATAGCGCCCGGCCAGCATGTCGAGCACGCCCTCGAAGGAGCCACGCGGCAGCTCGGCGAACGGCGCCGCGCGCCGCACCAGCGAGAACACCTCGTCCACGCTGACCGCGTCCATGCTGGCGATCGCCACGAGCTGCTGCGCCAGCACGTCGAGCGGGTTGCGGAGGTAAGCCGTGGGCTCGACCTTGCCCAGAACCATGCGCGGCACCGCGGCCGCACAGGCCAGGAGATCGCCCCGGTACTTCGGCACGATCACGCCCTTGGACGGCGCGCCCACCTGGTGCCCGGCGCGGCCGATGCGCTGGATCCCAGAGGCGACCGAAGGTGGCGCCTCGATCTGGATCACCAGATCGACCGCGCCCATGTCGATGCCGAGCTCGAGGGAGCTGGTGGCGACGATGGCCGGTAGCTTGCCTGCCTTCAGCCGGTCTTCGATCTCGCGGCGCCTCTCCTTGGCGACGGAGCCGTGGTGCGCCAGCGCCAAGGTCTCCCCCGCGGTCTCGTTCAGCGCGCCGGCCAAGCGCTCCGCCAGGCGCCGGTTGTTCACGAAGATCATCGTGGAGCGGTGCGCCCGCACGAGCTCGACCAGGCGCGGGTAGATCGAGGGCCAGATCGACGGATCGCCGTCCTCCGCCACGCCGCGCAGGCGCGCCATGTCCTCGATGGGCACCTCCACGCGAAGCTCGAGCTGCTTGCCCGCCGACGCATCCACGATCTCGACGGGCCGAGGCGTCCAGCCCTCGCCCGCAGGTTCTCCGCCGCCGAGCAGGCGCGCGATCTCCTCGAGCGGGCGCTGCGTCGCGGACAACCCGATGCGCTGGAGCGGCGGGCGGCCCGCGCGCAGCGCTTCGAGCCGCTCCAGCGACAGGAACAGGTGGCTCCCGCGCTTGGTCGCGGCCAGCGAGTGGATCTCGTCCACGATCACCGAGTCCACGCTCGCCAGGCGCGCCCGTGCCTCGCTGGTGAGCAAGAGGTACAGCGACTCCGGCGTCGTGATCAGGATGTCCGCCGGCGCCCGGGCGAAGGCGCTGCGCTCCTTGGCGGGCGTGTCTCCGGTGCGCACCGCGACGGCGAGCTCGCGGCACGGCACGCCGAGCCGCTGGCTGACCGCCCGGATCCCGGCGATGGGCGCCCGCAGGTTCTTCTCGATGTCGGCGGCCAGCGCCTTGAGCGGCGAGACGTAGAGCACGCCGAGACGCTCCTTCTTCGGCGGCTCCGTCCGGAACGCCAGTCGATCGAGCGCTGCCAAGAACGCAGCCAGCGTCTTGCCCGAGCCGGTCGGCGCCAGGAGCAGCGCCGAGCGCCCCTCGACGATTGGTTTCCAGCCGCGTTCCTGCACGCGCGTCGGCGCCCCGAGCGCCTCTTCGAACCAGACGCGCACGGGCTCGTGGAATCGAGCGAGCGGAGCCTTCGACACGGGGCCGATCAGCGTATCACTTCGACTGGAGCAGCGGCATGAGCTCCCGCTCCAGATCTTCCAGGGTCGTCACGGTCGCGCGCCGCTTGCCGGAGCCGTCGAAGATCCAGAGCTGCGGCAGGCTGTTCTCCTTCGGCAGGTGCTCGACGGCCGCCCGCGAGTCGAAGTCCGGCACCTCTACCCGGCGCACCGCCAGGTTCGGGTGCTTCGCCGCGAGATGATCGAGCCGCGCGTCGATGTGCTTGCACGGGTGGCACCAGGTCGCCCAGAAGTCGACGACGGTGACCTTCCCGGGCGCGAGCGCCTGGCTCAGCACGAAGCTCTCCCCTCCGCGGGCCGCGTCGCGCACGTCCCCCGCCTTGGCGGGCTCTTCCCCGTGGTCGTGCTCGTCTGCGTGCTCGTCTGCGTGCTCGTCACCGTGCTCGTGCCCGCTCTCACCCTCGTGGTCGTGCTCGTCCTCGCCACCGCCGCCGCCGAACGACACGCTGAGCGACGCCATCAGCGAGAACGTCTCGCTGATCTGCTGTCCCTGCACCTGGGTGTGGACCGGCACCCGCCCGCCCACGCCGAACGCGACGCGCTCGCTCGCGCGCACGCTGGCCGACGCCGTCGCGAACACCGCGCGGCCGCCCGAGTTCAGGATGCGGCCCTCGACCTCCTCCTCCGAGTGCGGTCGCACCTGGAGGAGCCCGCCGGCGCTCACCACCAGCCACGGCACGGGTACCGCGAGCGCGTCGAGCCCCATCAGGTACGTGCCCCCCATGGTGAGCCCCGACTCGCTCGCGCCGAAGGGCTCGCGCGCGGAGACGCTGGGTGAAACTCCGAAGTAGCGCGAAGCGAACTGCGTGAGCCGCAGCTCGGCGCTGCCGCTGTACGCCCCGTAGCCAATCGCCAGGATGTTCGGCGGCACGCTGCCGTGCCCATCATCGGTGTGCCCGGGATCCTCCTCGCCGATGGTGCCCTGGCGCCCGGTGGGCAGCCCGAGCCCCAGCCGGAGCGTCAGGCTCGGCTGGTACCCGCCAGCGCCCCAGACGGCCGCGAAGTCGTAGCTCGCGCCGAGCTCCAGATCGCCGAAGCCGGACAGCCGTCGGGTGGGCTCTCCATGGCCGGGCTCGACCCAGATGGTGCCCGCCGGCAGCGCCAGGTCGGCCGCGAAGCCCTGGCCGAAGTAGTGCCGCAGCGACAGCTGCGTGATGAAGGCGTCGAGCTCCGGCTCATCCTCGTGGACCTTCTCGCTGCCGCGGTACTCGTCGGCGAAGCGCGCATAGGAGAACGCGAGCCCGAGCTGAGTCAGGCTCGCGGGCAGCGCTTCGCGCGCGCCGAGCTGCAGGTTGAGAGCGGACCCCCCGACCGGGAGGTTCGGATTCACTCAAGCCGTTCAGGTGGCGAAGGCTGGCGCCCAGACCAGCAGCGCCGCCACTCCACCCGCGATGGCCACGAATACGTGCTTCAAAACCCGCTGCTTCTAAGGCTCTCCCCCCGAAGGCGCAAGCGTCGATTGCGGACCACCTGGGACTGTGGGATGGCAACCGGCGGGATGGGACTCTCGCTCCGCGCGCTGATCGCCTGGATGACGCTGACGGCGTCGGCGCTCGCGCAGGGGGCGCCGCCGCGGATGGATCCGCCACCCGCCCAGGAGCCCGCGCCTCCCGAGCGCCACGGCGCCAAGGCGAAACACGCCGGCACGGCGACGACCAAGGCGAAGCCGAAGGCGAAAGCCAAGGCGAAAGCCAAGGCGAAGCCCAAGCCCAAACCGGCGCTCGCGCACAAACCCAAGCCCAAACCCAAGAAGCCGCTCGCCGCGAAGCCGAAGGCCAAGCCCAAGAAGCCGGCGACCCGGCGCAGCTGACGCATGCTCGGCGCCTGGCTCGAGCGCGCTCGGAACATCGGCTGGGCCCTGGCCAATCAGCGCGCCCATGACGCCCGCACGCGTCTTCCCCGCCCGGATCTCGAGGCGCTCCAGCGTGCCCGCGTCCGCGAGCTCGTCTCCTACGCGAGAGCCCACTCCAGGTTCTACCGCGACCTCTACGGTACGGCCGAGCTCGAGCTCGGCGAGCTGCCGGTCGTGACCAAGGACATGATGATGGCGTCGTTCGACGACTTCGTCACCGACCCACGCCTCCGGCTCGACGCGCTCCTCTCTCACGTGCAAGGCGTCGAAGGCGACGACCGCTACCAAGGCGAGTTCCGGGTGATGGCCTCGAGCGGCAGCTCGGGCAGGAGCGCGGTCTACGTCTACGACCGCGCCGCCTGGCGTGAGCTCGTCGCTGCCAGCCTGCGCATGGGCACGATGGGTGGCCTCGCGCCGCGCCTGCCGCGCCGCACGCGCATCGCCACGGTGGCGGCCCCGAACGGCAAGCACATGACCTTCCGCGGCGGGGCCTCGATGGACGTCGGCCTCTACCGAACGCGGCGTTTCTCCGTGCTCTCGCCGCTCTCGGAGATCACGCGCGGGCTCGACGAATACCAGCCGGATTTCCTGTTCGGTTACCCTTCGGCCCTCGCGCGCCTGGCGGAGGAACAGCTGGACGGTCGCTTGCACATCGCGCCCCGGGCGGTGACCACGTCGAGCGAGGTGCGCACCCCGGAGATGACCGAGCGCATGCAGCGCGCGTGGGGCATCACGCCCTTCAACTGCCTCGGGCTGACCGAGACCGGCATCACCGCGATGGACTGTGCCGAGCACCGCGGCCTGCACCTGTTCGAGGATCTCTGCATCTACGAGGTGGTGGACGCGGAGAACCGCCCGGTACCGAGCGGGCACCCAGGCGCCAAGGTGCTGGTGACCAACCTCTACAACCGCGTCCAGCCCATCATCCGCTTCGAGGTGAGCGACTTGGTCACGGTGGAGGACGACCCTTGCCCCTGCGGTCGGACCCTGCGGCGCATCGTCGCCCTCGACGGCCGCAGCGACGACATCCTCGAGCTCCCCGGGCCCTCCGGTCCCGTGCGCGTCTTCCCATTCACGCTGCGGAGCGCCATCGGCAAAGAAGAGTCCGTGGTCGAGTACCGCATCACCCAGGACCAAGCCGGGCTGACCGTGGAGGTCGTCCTCGGCCAGAGCGCCCCGCACGACGCCGCCGCGCGCGTCGAGCAGGCGCTCGCTGCCGCCCTTCGGGCCGAAGGCTCGACCGCCACGGTCCGCGTGCTCCCGGTCCCGGCAATTCCGCGGGAAACCGGCGCAGGAAAGCTGAAACACGTGCGAGCGCTCGGGCGGGCGAGGCCGGCTTGAACTCCTCGCTTGCACCAGTCCCCACGAGTGAGCTAGATCCGCGGCCCCTCGCGAAGGTGGCGGAACTGGCAGACGCGCTGGATTCAGGTTCCAGTCCTAGTAATAGGGTGGAGGTTCAAGTCCTCTCCTTCGCACTGAATGATCTCGTGGTGATGCGCGACGCTGAGTGAGCGTCGCGCTGAGACTGCCCCGGAATTCTGCCCCGAAACTCTGCTCGCGGGTCTGCACCGTGGTGCCGGCGCGACCCCTTTGTGGGGGGTCGCGCTGGAGGCGTCTTGGGGCATGCGAACGCGCCCCGCCTCTGTTGTCGCGCGCCGCTGCGCCCATGCAGTCGGTTCGCGCCGCCTGGATGAGCCCGGCGTCAGCGTGTGGCGCCGCGTCCTTACCCTGATGCCCACGACATCGCCACCACGACACGTGCAGACCGCCTCGAGCCCGAATCCAGGGACCGAAGCGGACAGCAGGGGCGGCCCCCGCGGGGAGACGCCCCCTCTGCCCTTGCGCCCGCCCTGCCTGCCAGCGATGGTTCTCGTGGCCCTCCTCGGATGCCTCTCCCCCCCTTTCCCCCGTATCCCCCGCCGGTGGACTTCGACCACCGTGGCCACTCCCGCGCCGCGGGGACATCCCCCGCGCGGCTGCTGGTGAGGCTGATGATGCTGGTACTTTGCGCGATGCTCCTGTCTCGCGTCGCTGTCGCCCAGAGCGCAGATGCGGGGAGGGCAGACGCCCTGTTCCGCGAGGGGCGCGCCCTAATGAAGAAGAACGACTTCGAGCCCGCCTGCCAGAAGTTCTCCGAGAGCCAACGACTCGACCCAGCCGCGGGCACCCTGGTGAATTTGAGCGAGTGCATGGAGGAGCGGGGACGCCTCGCAGACGCGATTCGGGCTCTGCGCGACGCGCTGACTTTGCTCAAGGCCGGCGACGACCGAATCCCGAAAGTGAGGCAGCAGATCGCCACGCTCAGCGGGCGGGTTCCGCGGCTCATCCTGAGGGTACCCCCTGACTCCCTAACGGGGACCAAAGTCTTTGTGGATGGCGTCGAGTACGACGCGGAAAGCTTGGGCGCCTCCATCGAGGTGAACCCGGGCGAGCACGTCGTGGAGCTCGCCGTCCCTGGGAAGCCACGGCAGCGCCGAGGCGTGGACGTGAAGGAGGGGCAAGAGCTCGACGTGGCCGCTGGCGACGCGGAGAAAAAGCCCGTCGAGCCTTCGGGGCGGAAGCCACCATATCGGACTCTGGGATACGTACTCGGTGGCGTCGGGCTGATCGCACTCGCGCTCGGCACCGGCTCATACCTCGAGTTCAGGGACACAGAGTCCGAGCGGGAGGGGATCTGCCCATCGGAGCAGAACTGCACGAAGGAGGAAATCGCACAAGACGCACGGCTCGAGCAGGATGCGGATGCCGTCGGGCGCCTCGCCGCAATCGAGATCGGAACGGGTCTGGTCGCCGTGGGCGCCGGAGTATTCCTTCTGGTGTACACGCCGAGCGGTGGAGATAAACGACGGGTGGGATCGGTCCGCGTGGCACCTGTCGTTGGTCGCTCCAACCTCAGCGCCGTCCTCGAGGGCACGTGGTAGCGCGGACTGTCGTAACGTGACTGCGTCAGCGATGGCCGTCGCATGCAGTAGCAGGGAGCGGGATCCTGCGTGGTTGGTCGCGTCGGATGACTGCACCCTGTGGCTGTCGAGCGACATGATCTACGAGGCATCCCGTGGCACCTGAGGCACCGGCACGGGTCGTCGCACGATGGGCCGCGCTGGTCGTGCTTGCGGCCCCAGCATGCAGCGCATCGGACCGCTCTCTCCAAGAAGGCGACGCGGGCGATGACGGTTGCGGTCCGCTGATGTTCAGGTCCGGAGCGATCTGCATCGACCAACGCCCAGCGCTGCTCGCCGACGGCTCTCAGGCGCCCGCGCTTTCATGGGATGCAGCCTCCGCCGCATGCGCTACTCGCGGGGCGCGGCTCTGCACGGAGGCGGAGCGCGAGGCGGCGTGCCCCGGCGGACCGGAGCCCTCGAATGGCGCCAACTACACCTTCTGCAACGGTCCGGCAGACACGTGGGAGTGGTCGAGCGCCGCCTGCTCGAGCGCGGGCCACTGTCGGTCGCCGTGCTGCAACGGGGGGTCGGCTTCTGGGTACGCCTGCAACTACGACGCGTGCGATCAGACTACGCCCGCGGCCAGCTACCATTGTTGCAGGACGTGGCCGTGATGAAGCTGCGGGGCGGCGGCGTGGGCACTTCGGTTGCCGCGCGAAGACCCGGAACTGGGAGACGTTGTGCTGAGACCAGGCATTCCGCGTTCGCCCCGAGAAGTCAGTGGCTTGCCGAGGAGCAACACCACCACCAATTGCTGGCGACGTACCCGTGACTCTCGCAACCGGTCATGGCGCTGCATTTCACCGGGCAGGAGCAGCAGAAGCTCTTGCTCGGCGGGCACAATTCCGGGTCGGCAGGGGCGCATTGTTGCGACTGCTTGTACGTGCACGTGCAGGGCGGACAGGTGGGCACGCCGGAGTCCACATCAGCACTCGCATCGGCGACGTCCACGGAAGCATCGAGCGCCCCGCCCCCGAACCCAGCGGAGGCGCCCATGCCACCACCAGCAGCGCTGCCTCCGCCGCCATCAGGCGCAGCATCGGACGCGCTCAGGTTGCGCTCGGACGCACTGCACGCAGCAATGCCCACCACGGCCAGAGGCAGGGCAAAGCGACTCACTGCGCAGGCTCCCCACGGACAGACGCAGGGTCGATCATCACGGGCAACCGAAGCTCACCTTTACCCGCGAGCCCGCCGCTGCGTTCAGGTCGTCGCAGCTCTTCGGGCAGAGCGCGACCTTCGCGGGCGTCACGTTGTTGTCGTAATACCAACCCGTGTTCGAGCCGCAGGCCGCCTTGTCGGTTCGCTTTGCCAAAGCGCTCGCGGAACCTTGGGTCGGCTCGAACACGACCGAGGTCTTTCCCACGTCGTAGAAGCCGGCGGGCGGAACATCGGACTCGCACGCCATTGCGGAGGCGGCGATGTTACCGAGCGCGGTCTGAAGTTCGCTGGCCATGTTCGCCGCCGACACGGAGATCGCGGCGATCGTGCCACCGGCAACCGCGACGGGGTTCAAGTACGTGGTCGATGAGCCTGGCATTGCTATCGCATAGGTTCTTACTCCCTTGGTGGTGTAGGCGTTTGCGGCCAGCGCCGCGGCGGCCGTTGAACTGGTGTCGCAGTTGGACGGGTCTCCATCGGTGAGCAGGACCACGTCGAACTGCTCGGTCGGCGCCGCGGTCACTTTGGCCATCGCCCAATCAAGCGCGCCCTGGAGCGCCGGATGCGTCGGCGTGCCGTACCCAGTTCCCGCGGCAGCGTCTCCCGGGTTGACCAAGGCGAAAGCATCGATCAAGGCCTTCTCCTGCGCGTCGGTCGGCGCCGCCGCGGAAGTCAGGACACCCAAGGGGACCATCGGGTTGCTGCACGGAGGCGCGTTGCAGTTTCCGGCTGCGCACCCGTCTCCGCGCGCGCCTCCAGACGACATCGGGAAGAACTCCATCGCAACGCCGAGGCCGGCGTTGGCTGCGGACTGGAAGAATGCGGTCATGCCCGCGACCGCCGGGTTCCAGAGGCCGGAGCTGACCATCGAACCGGAGCGGTCCATCACAACGAACAGACGTCGCTGCTTCGCCTGAATGACGTTGATGGTCTCGTATCCGCAGACGGCGGCGACGCACGCGCTCCCCGAGTAGACCGTCCAGTTGTCCTGGCAGCCGCACTCCGTGATGTAGCCGGCGTACCCAGACGGCGTCGGCTTTCCGCTCTGAGCCTGGGGGTTCACCATCATCTCGCGATTCCCAGCCAGCTGGTCGCAGCCCGGCGTCCACGCCGAGCCGTTCCAGTACTGAAGGTCGTTGACGCACTGGCCCGGCGGAATCGGCTTCGTCGTGAAGCACTCGACCATCTGCGGATGCGCCTGGTCCGGGCTGCACTTCGGGTACTGGTTCGAATTCGCAGGATAGTGAACGACGCGGATTCCGGCAGGCGCCGTCGAACTCCCGTGGTTGCACACTGGGATGCCATTCGCGCACGTGATCCCGAGCGCGAGGTCCACACCTGCGCAAGTTGGGTCCTTCTGGCCGGGCACCCACGGCTTGCACTTTCCTTCCTCGGGTAGGGGCGCGCCGGTCCCACAGATTGCGTCGCAGACCGACGCAACTTTGCTGACGCATGCAGAAGTCCAAGTTCCGGTTGGCGGCAACGGACAGCTCAAGCCGCAGGCCGACCCGACAGCGGCGACGCAGCTCGCATCCCAACTCCCAGCATTCTGGCAGCAGTACTCCAGGCCGGTCGTGTTGCAGATCTTGGTGGTGCAGTCTGCAGACGCCGAGTCGCAGCCCTTGACGAGACGCGCGCCGGTGCTGCACGGGCTGTGGCTGCAACTGTGGTTGTACGTGCAGCAACTCGGGTCCGCGTCGCAGATCTGCTTGACGCACGGGTCGCAGGCCCAATCGAGCTTCGCACCGGTTTCACACTTGCTGTGTGCGCAGGTCGCGGCCGTCTTGGGATGCCAGCAGTAGGTGTGCGCCTGGCAGTCCGAACCGCTCGAGCAGGGTTGGAAGAAGGCCTTTGCGACCAGTCCACTCGGCAGGTCGAAGTAGTCGCCGGTGACCCAACCACCCGAGCCGCCCACGCCCCCGGTGCCGCTCGAGCCGCCCGACGCTCCCGCGCCCGCGGCACCGCCGGTGCCACCGCCACCGCCACCGCCAACGCCACCGGCACCTCCGACTCCAGCGGCTCCACCGCCTCCGTCGGCACCACCAGCAGCTCCGGATCCGGCGACTCCGCCCGCGCCACCAGCAGCGCCAGCCCCTGCGGCTCCGCCCGTGCCCCCGCTTCCCCCGGTGGCAGATGTTCCACCTCCTCCGGGTCCCGCGTCTCCGCCGCCTCCCGAGACGGCTCCCGTGCCCGCGGTTCCACCTGCCGCGCCGCTGCCCCCTCCGCTGGTCGATGTCCCGCCGCTCCCGCCTGCACCGCCGGCCGGTGCGCCGCGTTCGTAGTCGAGGTCGTGACCAAACGGGCAACCGCTCAGGACGAGCGCCGAGAGTCCTCCGATGATGATCGGCCGGGCTCGCCGAATGGACATCAGAACCGCCTCGAAACGCTCAAGAACGCGCCGTCGCGGGAGGCCACTCCGTTCACCGCGGTGGCGGGCGCCTTCGAAGGGCCGGCCAGGAAGAGGAAATATCCCCCCGCAGCGATCCCCGCGAGCCCGATCCCCCAGCCGACGAAACTAACGGTCCGAAGCGTCTTGCCGTCCTGCGCTGCGGAGTACCCTTCATCGTTGCAGAGCTTCGTCGTCGAGTCGCAGTTCGCGTCCACTGTCGATTGACGCTCGTCCAGCATCAACCCCGTGACGACTCCGGTACCCAGTGCGACCACGCCGACTCCGCCGAAGATCCACCCGACCGTTCGTGAGGAATCGGGGGCGCTCGATGTGTCCGGTGCCGCTGCCTTCGGCGTTGGACTTGCCGCTGCGGGCGGCGGCGCAGGCCCGAGTTCTTCCGTGCTCGCTCCGGGCGACAAGACCTTGCCAACCGTCACGGTGATCTCGCGCGCCTGTCCTTCGGAAATCGCCACTGGATAGGCCTTCTTGGCGCGGCCGGAAGCCGTAACGACGATCAGATGCTCGCCGGGGTTCACCGGAATTGGCATGCCCAGACTCGCTGCCCCGTACTCCACCTGGTCGCGCAACACCCTGGCGTCCTCGGGAGTGTCAGGCGCCAGGCGGATCGTGAGCCTCGGGACTCGCTTCTCCAGCGCCGCCATTTCCTCCTTCACCGGCCCGACCCGCGAGTCCGTCGGGGACAGCATGTCGAGTGCATCACGAAGAGCCTGCAAGGCGCTCGCAAGCTCGCCGGTCTTCTGGAAGCAGTCGCCGAGATTAATCAAGGTCCCTGCGGCCGGGTCCAAGCGCTGGCTCTCGGCGAGCTTCGGACACGCGGCCGTGTACTTCCCCTCCTTCATCAGCGAGCGAGCTTCTCGGAACAGCGCGTCCGCGGCCGCTGGATCACGAACTTGCGCACTCACCCACGATGCCGTGGTCAGCGCAACCGCCAAGACCATGGGTCGAATGGCGAACATGGCGTCTGCTGCTTTCATCGTGTCCCCGGTCGAGCCAAGCGCTGGCCGTTCGTGACCAGCGTCACTCCATCAGGCGATGGTCGCAAGGCCTGACGGCGCAACTCCTTCGGGCCCGTTCTGCCCGCGCCTCCGCCCGCGCCCTCCGTGACTCAGTCGCTGCTCCTGACGGGCTGCAGCCACTCCTCGTGAGTGGCGCCCAAGTCAGATGCAGGGTCCCGGCTTGCAGGAGCAGAAGTTGCCGGAGCAGGACCCACCCGCGCAGGGGCACTCTCCCGAAAGGCCGCAGTTCGCCCAGCAGGTCACCGTTCCGCCGCAACCGTCGGAGGCCGTACCCGCGCACTGGTTCGAGGGACAAGGATCGGGGTTCGGCACGCATGTTCCACCTTCTCCGGGTCCCGCGTCTCCACCCGCCGCGCCTGCGCCTCCACCGCTGGGTGCAGTCCCGCCGCTTCCGCCTTTTCCCCCGCCCGGCCCGCCGCGCTCGTAGTCGAGGTCGTGACCGAACGGGCAACCGCTCAGGACGAACGCCGAGAGTCCACCCATGATCGTCCGTCGAATCGCCATCTGAACCACCTCGAGACGCGGCGGTAATTATCAGGGTCCCCGCGGTCGGGTCCAAGCGCTGCCTCTCGGTGAGCTTCGGGCGTGCGACATCATGGGTCGCATGGCGACCATTGCGCCGCCCGCTCGTAACCAGCGCAATTCCATCAGTGGATGGTCGCGAAGCTCGCGCCCAGGCGCGCACGCTCCCGCCACATTGCACCCCCGTGCCGCCGGACTTGCATTCTCCGGTCCGAGGGGGGACCCTTGAACGGCGTGCATTCCGAGCTCGAGGGCGTTGACCCGGCCGTGTCCCGCGCGCGCCAGCGAACGGGGACGGTCCTCCATGGCAAGTGGCACCTGGACACGCTGCTCGGCGTGGGAGGCATGGCGGCGGTCTACGCCGCCACACACCGAAATGGCACCCGCGCAGCGGTGAAGGTCCTTCACCCGGAGCTCGGCGGCTACGGCCACGTTCGCTCTCGCTTCCTCAAGGAAGGCTATGTCGCGAACAAGGTCGATCACCCCGGGGTGGTTCGCGTGCTCGACGACGATACCGCGGACGACGGTTCGCTGTACCTGGTGATGGACTTGCTCGAGGGAGAGTCGCTCGAGACTCGCCGTCTTCGGAAGGGGGGCAGTCTCGTGGTCGATGAGGTCCTCTCCGTCGCCGACCAGGTGCTCGACGTGCTGGCGGCCGCACACGCCAAAGGCATCGTCCATCGAGACATCAAGCCCGAAAACGTGTTTCTGACCCGGCAGGGCGTGGTCAAGGTTCTCGACTTTGGGATCGCGAGGCTACGGGAGCTTTCGACCGCCAGCAACGCGACTCAGGCGGGAACGACCATGGGGACTCCGGCGTTCATGGCACCCGAGCACGCGCGTGGACGATGGGAGGAAGTGGATGTCGAGAGCGACTTGTGGTCGGTGGGGGCGACCATGTTCACGCTTGCGACGGGCAAGTTGGTCCACGAAGCGAGCACCCCCAACGAGCAACTCGTCGCTGCGGTGACGCAGGCAGCTCGGCCGATGAGGGAGGTCGCGCCGGAAACCCCCCTGCCCCTCGCCGAGGTCATCGACAAGGCGCTCATGTTCCGGAAGTCCGACCGCTGGCCGACCGCCGCAGCCATGCAAGACGCCGTTCGCACCGCCTACGATCGCATTCGACACGCCCCGATCCACAGCTACCCTCCCCTCGCTGTTCCAGAGTCGGTCGATGACGAGCCCGTGACGACAATCGATGCCCGTCCGGTCGGAGCGCCGAGCCCGACCGGGTCGGAGGCGGCAGTGACGTCGGGGCGGACCGGAGTCCCGCTTCAACCCACACGTTCGCCGCGTCCTTCTCGCAACGTCGTGCTAGCGGCCGCAGCTGCCGCTGGCGTGTCCGTGCTCGTCGTCATCGGTGTCGGGGTGACCTTCTTGGGATCGCGAATGCAGGCGGAGTCACCCTCACTCTCGGCGTCTGTGCCGTCCGTGCAAACACCCGCGATGCAGACCCAGCAGCCGACCCAGCTCGCCGTGCAACGCGACTCGGGGGCAAATGAGCCGACCGTAGCTCCGTCCGCATCGACACCGGTGGTCTCCTTGACCGACCTGCCCACGACGCGGACGCCGATCGCCAAGCCACCGGCGGCGGGCGCGGCAGGCGCCAAGCCACCTCTGGTTCCAGTCGCGCCGCAGCCGAAGCCGCAGAGCGACTGGAAGGACAAGCGTCGATAGCCGCGATGATTGCGCTCTCACCTCGCGACGACGTGCTGGCCGGTCTCGAAGGCCAGTCGTTTGCCTCGGAGCTCGAGCCCGCCGTTCGGTATCGGCTCGACCGGGTCCTCGGGGCCGGCGGAATGTCCGTGGCATTCTTCGCTCTCCGAATCGCGCCCGACGGCGAATCCCCCGTCGTCATGAAGATCATGCGCCCGGCGATCGTGGCTGGCTCGCAACGCGCGGCAGCACTGCTCGTCGCCAAGGAAGCGGTTGCGCTCGGTCGCTTGAACGAGCAGGTGCCGACGACTCCATTCGTCGTGCGGCTGGTCGATACGGGTGCGCTGCCGGTGTCGCTCGGGCAGTCGCGAGCCGACCTGCCCTGGATCGTGGTCGAGTACGTTCACGGCGGGCCAGACGGCACTACGCTGGAGCAGCGGGTCGGAACCAGCCTACGCGTCACCGGGCAAGCGTTCGATCCTGAACGCGCCAGTCTGGCCATCGAGTGCCTTGCGAGCGGCCTCTCCGCAATCCACGACGTCGGCGTGATTCATCGTGATCTCAAGCCGGCCAACGTCTTGTGTTGCGGCTTCGGGGACAGCGAGATCTTCAAGATCGCCGACTTTGGGATCGCACGACCGACCGGAATGATCGCCACGTTCGGCGGGGTGTCGATCGGCACTCCCGGCTACGCGCCTCCCGAGCAGTTCGGCAACGACTCCGCGCAGGTTGGTCCCTGGAGCGACGTATTCAGCTTCGGCTGCGTCATCTACTACTTCCTGACGGGCGAGGATTACTTCGCCGTCCAGACTCCCGCCGAGGGTGTCCTCGCCGCGCGGGAAGCGGGCCGGCGGCGCTTGTTGGAGGCGCGCGCTCTCTGCTCCGAGCTTCGCCAGCGCCAGTCCGCATGCGAAGCCATCGACGCCGCGCTGGCGCAAGCGTCTTCGTACAACTTCGAGCATCGCCCTCCGAGCGCGAAGACGCTCGCCCAGCTAGTGGTGCCATCGTTGCGGCCGCCGAGCAGGGCTCGTCCGACCGCACGCAAATACTCGACGTTCGCCGGCGAGGACTTGACCGTGGCTGGCGGATGGCGCTGGACCGTGCGTCACACACCGGGCGGCGATCGGGTCGTGCGTTGCGTCGCGTGGGAGAGCGGCGGCAGGTGCCTGGCGGCCACCAGCCACGGGCTCGACTTCTGGAACGGAACGTCGTGGCAGCTCACCAAGGCTGCCGGCCTTCCCGATGCTTCGAGCATCCGCGTCGTGCGTCGCCTGCCAGCCGGACAGTGGCTAGTCGGTGGCGACCGTGGCTACCTCTCGGTGCTTGGACCTGACGGCGTGAAGGAGGAGCTCTCCAGCGGCGATGCCGAGATCTCGTTCACGGATGCCGACGGCGACCTGGCCGACTTGGCTGTGCTAGTCGGGTCTCGGGAGTCCGCGACTCCACTTCTGTACTCGGTGTGCGGGCGCCGCTGGCTGCGACCCGCGGCACTCAGCAAAGCCGCCCGCGTCTCCGCGGTATGCCGCACGGAGGACGAAGCCTGGCTCGTGGCTGGGCGCGGCCCCGATGGTGGGTTCTTGGCGCGTTTCGAGCCGTTGATGTGGAACGTGACGCTTCTCAAGGCCCCAGACTGCCGAGCCTACCTGGCCGCCGCCGCCAGGCCCGACCTCGGAGTGGCCGTCGCCGTGGGCTCGCAGGGTCGGACTCTCATGTTGCTGCCGAACGGGCGGATCGACGCGACCATTCCCGGAGAGCCGGACGTGTCTGCGGTTGCGATCGACCCCGGAGGCGGCGTCTGGGCCGCGAGCGCCGGCAGGCTCTGGCTGCAACGCGCCCACCACCCGCAGGCGTGGAACTCTGTCTGGCACGACGCCACGTGGGAGGGCGTTCCAATCGTGAGCGTCCACGCCGACCTCGGGGTGGTCACGGCGATGACGGTCGATGGCGGGATCATAGAGGGAAGCCTGCCGAATCGGGTTCAATAGAACGGATGCTCGATGCCGCGCGCTATTCCGCTTGTTCGCTTCTTGCACGCAGCCGCCGTGGCCACCCTCATGAGCGGATGCCCGTTGGGGCACGACTTCTCGGGGTACGAACACCGCAGCGAACAGGCTGGGGGAATCGGAGGCGCTAAGACGGGCGGAGGCGGTGCACCGGTGACCGGAGGAGCAAGCTCCGGAGGAGTCGTCGGTGTCGGTTCTACGGGTGGCGAGTCGGGGACAGGCGGCCTCGGAGGCGCGGGCGCCGGCGGAGTTGCAGGGGATGGAGGACCTGCGGGCGGAACGGGGGGTGCCGGTGGGATCGCGGGAGGCGGTGGCAGTGGGGGAGGGACAGGCGGGAGCAGTGGTTCGGGCGGTGCGTGCGGCAATCAGTTCAAGCAGTGCGGCACAGGGTGCCCAAACGGCTACTTCCCGAGCGCGGTCACCTGCTCCGGAAGTTGCGGCAGCCCAAGCGGTCCACAAGCCACGTGCGATCCCTTCTGCAGCGCGAGCGCTAGCATTACGGTCTGCGCGGTGACGTGCCCACCCGGCTGGCACCAATCATCACAGTCCCAATCGTCGGCGTGCGGTTGCCCGACCGGGACCTTGACAGGTTGTGCGCGCAACAAGCGGGTCTTCGTCACGAGCACGACATGGAACGGCAACATGGTCGCTGCGGGCGGGCTGCCCAACGGACTAGAAGCGGCGGACAAGCTCTGCCAGAACGCTGGCAGCGCCCTCGGTGGATCGTGGCGCGCGTACCTCTCCGGCAAGGGCTCGAACAATCTGGCGACCAATGCCATCGACCGAATCATCGACGTGAGTCCATGGTACTTGCTCGACGGCACAAGTCTGGCGTTTCCGAGCAAGCAGAGCCTGACCACCGGTCCCACCGTCCCGGTGAAGATCGACGAAAAGCTCAAGGTCTACGACGTATCCGAACCTGCCAAGTGGGTCTGGACCGGAACGGCCGCAAACGGGACGCAGTCATCCGAGCGCTGCGGCGAGTGGGCGAATCAATCGACCATGCTCGGTCGGTACGGAACCTTGATGGCGACGGACGCCACTTGGGTCACGCTGAACACGCACTACTGCTCGGACATTGGCAGGCTCTACTGCTTCGAGCAGTGAGCGCTATCACTGTCAGCTTCAGCGAAGGATTGGCCGACCCGACCCGCCGCAGGGTAGCAACCGACGGCAGCGTAACCCGGGAGGCTCATCCAGTTGAACAGATCATTCACAACCCCGACGCCGGCAAGCGTGTCGCCGAGGCCGTGGGACGGGGCGCCCTTCGCGCCGCCGGCACATCCGCCGCCGGACGCGTCTCTTTGGGCTTCGGAGCGACTACGGAACTTGCGGAATCACTAGGTCGCGGCTCAGCCACGCTTGCTGTCGGCACCGCGCTCGCGATCGGTGGCGGGGGCGTTTCCGCGCGCTCTTCCTCTGCGGCCGACGCTTCGGGCGCCGCCGGCGCGTTGGCGCGCGACTTCATGGCGAACCCACCCGCGAGCACGAGCCCCGATGCCAGAGCGCCGATCCCGATCACCCATCCGATCTTCGCCGGTGCTGGCGGCGGCGACGCTTTTCGCACCGGCTGAGCCATTGCCAGGGGCGGTGATGCCACCGTCGGCGCCATTGGCGTGGCAGCGGGACGCCGGGGTGCGACCGGTACTGCGGCGACCCGCGGCGGCGCGGGACCACTTGCGGCGGCCGCGTTCAGCACGAACTGCGCGAGCTCCGAGTGAGCGAGCTCCGAGTCCTCGGGGCCGCCGAGCAAGAGCGCGAGGAGGGCCCCGCGTGGCGCGGGGTGCAGCGCAGCCGGCGTTCGCGCGAACGCGACCATGACCGAGACCGCCAGGCTCTGCACATCGTCGCCGAGGTCTCGCAGGCGAACGAGCGCGTTCTCGGCGGAGTCGAGGCGTCGTTCGGGGTCGAGCAGCATCACGGCGCCGAGCGCGAGATCCGCGTGCCACAGTGGCTCGATCCGATCGCCGGCGGGTTTCCAGCCGCGTTTCTCGAGCGAGCGCACCAACTGCTGGAGGGCTTGCTCGTGCTCGGGACCCTCGGAGCGCCCGATCCAACAAATCACGCGGCGCACAGACTCTCGCCACTTCGGATTGGCCTCCGCGGACGCGTGCGCGATTACGCGCAGCATTCCGCGTCGCGCCGGATCCGCGACCTCGGCTAGCGCGGTCGCTTTCAGGCCCTTCTCGAGCTCATCCGGCTCTGTCGACCCAGCGGCGAATCGCGCAGCGCCACAGACCAGGAGCGCATCGATACGCGCGCGATCCTCGAAGGCTTGCTGCGGCGGCCTCGATGCCACCCAAAGAGGCTGCTCGCGTGTGGTCGCCTCAACCGTTTCGCCTGCCGGCGCAGCGGTCTGAACCCTGCGAGGTGGTTCGACTGGGTGTTCGCGCTTGTAGCGCTCGAGTGCAGAGCGGAGCGCCGCGGCCATCTCCTGCATCGTCTGCTGCCGGTGATCCGGATCCTTTGCAAGCGCCGTGAGCACCAGCGCCTCGATGAACTCCGGGACGTCGGGGGCGTGCTCTCGCAGCGGGCGGGGGATGGTGTAGATCTGCCGGAGGCCGAGCTCCTGCGGCGGCGGGAGATCGAGCGGGCCCGGGCCTTCGCTCCAACAGTGCCGGCCCGCGATCATCTCGTAGAGCATGTGACCGACCGCGTAAACGTCGGCCCGCGCGTCGGCGAGCCCGGCGCGCAGCCGTTCGGGCGGCATGTACGCCTGGGTGCCGATGAGTCGGAAGCGATCGGTGGTCTTCAGCATCTGTGACCGCCGCTGCTTGCTCGTGATCTTGCTGGTGCCGAAATCGAGGATCTTGATGCTGTCGCTCTCGGCGACCACGAAGATATTCTCGGGCTTAAGGTCGCGGTGGATGACACCAGCGGCATGAGCGACCGCGACTCCCTCCGCGACTTGCATCCCGAAGCGCAGGGCGCGCGCGATGCTCAGCGGGCCTGCGCGGAGGATCTCCTCTCGTAGCGTGCGCCCGTCGAGCAGCTCCATCGTGAACCACACCGTGCGGTCGGTCACTCCACCGTCGGTGATCTGCACGATGTTTGGGTGTCGCATCTCGGCGAGCGTTCGGGCCTCGGCTCGCATGCGCTCCGGGTTGTCCCCGCTCTGGTTGTGCAGGGCCTTGAGCGCGACGTGCATGCCGGTGAAGGCGTGCTCGACCTCGTAGACTGCACCGACTCCGCCGGCGCTGAGGCGCCGGATCACCTTGTAGCGGCCCTCGACGACATCCCCGGGCTTGAACGGGTCATCACCTCGGTCGGAGTAGCCGCTCGCGTCCACCATCACGCCCACGTCCCAGGTGCCGAGCGAGCATACTCCTGTCGCACGGCACGACAATCAGCGCGCGAATCTCGCGGCGATCGTCGAAGAAGCTGCGTGGTGATAGATTTCAAGGCGATGAGGCACGCGCATATCCACCCACTGCCCCGGGAGCCCCGGGTCGGCGACATCGTGTCGTTCCCCTTCGGGAGCTACACGGCGCGCGGTGACGTCATCGAGGATCGAGGGCATCTCGGTCGCGATGGGGAGCGGATCATTCGCGTGCGTGTGGAGGTTGGCAACGATCTCGAGCCGCTATTGACCGAGATCCCGTCGCGAGTGGCGACGGTCGTGCGCTCCCGCTGATCGCGGTGGGATCGAGACTCAGCGCGCGAATCTCGCGGCGATCGTCGCCGCCAGCGCGGCGGCCACGACGCTGGCCACGAGCACTCCGAGGATGGCGAAAGCCGACGGCGCCTGGACCACCCAGAGCCCCACGAAGGATGTCGCGATCGCAGCGAAGATCCCGGCCGCATAGGTGCTGGCGGGCGTCGAACCCGAAGCGGGCGCGGGCGGGGGGTCGGGCACCGGCACGGGTGAAGGCGGGACGCCCGGGGCGGTCCGCGTCGAGACCTCGGGAGCTGACGGCGGCGGGCGGTCCTCCAGGACTTCCGTCGGCACGACTCGGCGGGCGGCCGGGCGGTCTTGCACCGTGTCTTCGAACACTGGCGCGCCGGTTCGGATCGTGGCGGTTGGTAGGGCCGTCGCCGCAGCCGGCGTTGGGCTTGGCTCGGTCTCGAGCCATCCCATCGGCGTGCTTCGCTTCGAGGCGATCGATGCCAGGGCCACCTCGAAAGCCTGCGCGGTTTGAAAGCGGTCGTCCGGCGACTTCTGGAGCGCACGCAGAATCGCGGCGTCCAGCTCGTGTGGCACAGCCTGCTCCGAGTATTTCGACGGCGGCTCGGGATCGTCAGTCAGATGGGCGATGAACAAGTCATCGCGTCCGTTTACGTGATCGAACGGGCCACGCCCGGTGATCAACATGTAGAGCATCAGCCCGGCGCCGTAGATGTCGGCTCGCTGATCGACATCCTTGCCCCGTACCTGTTCGGGACTGACGTAACGCGGCGTACCCACGATCACGCCTTCTGCTGTCGGGAGCGAGGGTGGCGCCGGTGCCCTACCTCCGTGGCCGCCGAGCACCTTCGCGACACCGAAGTCGAGGACCTTGACCACGCGCTCGCCGCTCGGAGTGCGGTGCAGGAACACGTTGTCGAGCTTGATGTCGCGGTGCACGAGACCGAGGCCGTGAGCGGCGGAGAGCGCACCCAAGACCTGTCGCATGATTTCGATCGCCTTCTCGACGCTGAACGGGCCAGCTTTCCGGAGCTCCTGCCCCACGGTGCAGCCCTGAAGCAGCTCCATGACGAAGAAGGGGCGGCCGTCCGCGGTGGTCCGGAAGTCGCTGACGCTGACGATGTTCGGGTGCTCGAGCCGCGCAAGGACCTGGGCCTCGACCCGCATCCGATCGACGGTCCCCGCGTCCTTCGATAACTCCGCCCGAAGCACCTTCGCGACCATCAACTTTCCGACGATCTCGTGCTCCACCTCGAAGACCTCGCCCATGCCACCTGCGCCGAGGCGGCGCAGGGCCCGGTAAGGGGTGCCTTCGAAGGGGTTCTTTTGCAGTGCGGTCATCAGATGCCCGGCCCGGACAATGAGTCTACCGAAGAAATCGAGCAACCCGCGCGGCGCGCGCGCCGAGGAGGCGCCATCGAATCAGGCGCCGCCCCGGCCTGCCGCCCAACCCTGGCCGGCTCCCATTCCTTGGCTCGCAGCCGTGGTCGCGCTACTCCTCCGTCCGGGAGAACGGCGGGGAACGGGCGATGACCGAACGAGCCTCCAAGCCAGCCGAGCCGGGAAAAGCCGGCCCGACGCATCTGGAGACCGTGGAGTTCGAGCCCGGGGCCTTCAGCGACGTCGCGCCCGAGGACATCGAGCGACTGAAGCGGGGCGAGGCGCTGCCGCCGAGGGCACCGTTGCCGCTGGCGGGCGGGGACCTGCGGGAGGTGCCCCCCGACGCCACGCCGATCGACCTTCCGAGCCAGGCGGCGGCGTACGAAGGGCCGCGTGAGCTTCCAGGCCGAACGAATCACAACACGTTCGAAATGCAGACGGTCGCCGTGGAACCCGACGTCGATCCGCGAAAGGTGCCGACCCAACGCAAGCTCCGCAGCCCGATCGAGAAGGACACCATCCGAGACTTGGTCCGACGCGAGCCCACGCTTCGCGGCTTGCACGCAGGCGCGCCAGGCGCAGACGAGGCGCCGCCGAGTGCGGGGCCGGCGCCTGTCGTGGTGCCCGGACCGGAGACACCAGAGTGGGCCGATGAGGCACCAGCCAGCGAGCACGGCGTCGAGCCCCCGGCGCGGCCTCCGACCAAGCCGCGCGGCATCGCTCTGATTTTGGTCGTGCTTGCGATCGCGGGTGTCGTCGGGACCGTGGTCGCGCTGGGCAGTCCCGACCCGGTACCCGCACCTCGCGCGAGTGCGGTCGAGCCGCTTGAGCCACCCGAACCCGTAGTTCCGGCCACCCAGACGGCGCCCGTCGTCACTACCTCGATCGAATCCGCCTCGCCGGCGACGCCCGCCGCGGCGGCCCCGGCGGCGCCCACGAAGCGGATTCCGGCCGGGCCTGCGTCTTCCGCGCCGGCCCTCGGTGCGAAACCCCGAAGCTCGGCTCCCTCCGCGAGCCCCTCGCCACCGGCAGCGCCCAGTACCGACAACCCGTTCGGCCCCAGTGTTTTCTGACATGCGCACGCTACTTCCCCTCTTCGCCGTCATCGTGTCGTGCTCCGTGCTCTTGTCGCATGGCGCCCAGGCCGACCCACTCAAGCCGACTCAAACCGAGATTGATCGCGCACACGAGCTCTTCCAGCGCTCCAAGCCGCTTCAGGACGCGAAGAAATACGAAGAAGCCGCTAAGCTCCTGACGGAAGCGTGGTCGCTCCAACACAGCCCGGACATCGCGACCAACCTTGCGATGTGCGAAGGCATGCTCGGGCGATATCGCGATGCGGCAGAGCACCTGTCCTTCGCCCTGCGCAATATGCCGCCGAGCGCCGACGCTGCCCAGCGCGAGCGCGTCGCGAAGGCCCACGCGGAGGCGAAACGCGAGGTGGTCGAGCTCAACCTGACGGTCGCGCCAGAACGCGCCGAAATCTCGATCGACGGGCGCACCGTGGGCTCCGCACCCTTTGACGGACCGCTTTACGTCGAGCCCGGCGAGCGAACGATCACCGCAACCGCGGCGGGATTCGTGCAAAAAGCCGAGGTGGTGAGAGCCAAGAAGGGGCAAAGCGTGAACGTCGCCCTCGTTTTGGAGCGCGTCGCGTCGAGCCCAGCGAGCTCGGAGCAACCGGCCAACGGCGTTCCGCCCAGTCCCAGCTCGGCACCGGCACCAAAGAGCATGCTGCCTGTCTACATCGCGGGTGGCGTCGCCCTGGTGGGTCTCAGCGGCGCCCTGGTCTTCGAGCTCTCGCGCAGCTCGAATGCGACGGACGCCGCAGCCCTCTCCGACGCAGTCGATCCCAAGGGCTGCGGGACCGGCACAGCTACTCCCAGCGAGTGCGCCGACCTTCACGACAAGAACCTGGCAACGAATCGCGCCGCCGATCTCCGTAACCTCTCGCTGATAGTGGGCGGTGCCGCAGTCGCGATCGGCATCGGCTACCTGCTCTGGCCAACGTCCGGGAGCCCGTCTGCACGAACAAGCGCGAAGACCATCACCGCAATGCCCGCGGTCTCGCCGTCCCAAGCGGGCCTCTTCCTGTCCGGAACTTTTTGAGAAACACCAATGCGAACGAAGACAATTGTCCTTGGAAGTGCCTTGATTCTCGCATTCTCGTCCGGCTGCTCCGGCGACCCCTCCTGCGAGGATGACAAGACGTGCAATCCCGCCACCGGTGGTGCGAGCGGCGGCGGAAGCGGGGGAACCGGAGGCACCTCGGGAACCGGGGGCACGGGCAACACGGGGGGCACAGGCAACACGGGCGGTGCTGGCGGCACCGGCGGTGTGTCGGGCTCCGGCGGTATCAGTGGCACCGACGGGGGGCAGTGCGACACGAGCAAGACTCCGAGCGAAGAAGTGTGCTTGGTGGACGATCAGCACGCGGTGTTCGTGAACGGCACGGTCGCGACGACGGGCACGGGGACGAAGGCCAGCCCGTTCAAGACGATCACCGAAGCGCTCGCGGCGGCGAGTGGAAAGTTGATTCTGGTGTGCGACACCACGTACGCAGAGCAGGTCAAGGTCACCGCCGGCGTGAAGGTGTTCGGCGGATTCTCGTGCACGGACTGGAGCTACGAGACGGGTAAGCGCGCGGTGGTGAAGCCGGCGGCGAAGGGAACGGCGCTAGACATCAACGGCGTGAGCGCGACGGTCCTAATCGAGGACGTCGAGTTCGGGTCAGCTGACGCGACCGCGGCCGGCGAGAGCAGCGTGGCCGCAACCATCGCGGCGAGCACTGACGTGAAGCTCCACCGTGTGAAGCTCGCGGCGGGCAAGGGCGTCACGGGCACGAACGGAGTCCTAGGCCCATTCACCTATCCCGCGCAAAGCACGTTGAACGGAAACAGCGCATCTGGGATCGCAGGCGGAGCGCCAAAAGCCTGCAGTTGTCCGGCAGGAGATCAGACCACCGGAGGCGCCGGTGGAAACGCACCAACGCCGCAGGACGGTAATCCTGGACTCCCCGCGCTCGGCGGCGGCCAGGGCGGCGTAAAGCTTGTCGGTTGCGGTTCAGGAGGCACCGGCAAGGACGGCGCGGCGGCACCCGCGGCGACTTCAGCCCCCGGCGCCTCTACCCTCGGCACGCTGGCCGGCACGACCTGGATGCCAACCAAAGGCGCGAACGCCACTCCCGGCGGCCCAGGCCAAGGTGGCGGTGGCGGCGCAAGCTCGGTCTCCGGAGGAGGTGGCGGCGGCGGCTGCGGCGGCTGCGGCGGAGCAGGCGGGCCGGGTGGCGGAGGTGGTGGCGCGAGCATCGCGCTCGTC
Source organism: Polyangiaceae bacterium (assembly GCA_015075635.1). Classification (NCBI taxonomy): domain Bacteria; kingdom Pseudomonadati; phylum Myxococcota; order Polyangiales; family Polyangiaceae; species Polyangiaceae bacterium. The sequence goes on along the minus strand of JABTUA010000001.1, from coordinate 2,036,411 downwards.
ACGGTGGACTCCACGGTCTCCATCGACGCGGGCAGCGAGCTCGCGACCGCGGATGCGGGGAACGGTGGCGCGGGCGCGGCGGGACAGGTAGGGCAGCCCTCCGGAGGTAACGGCGGACTGCCTGACGTGAGTGGGGGATGCCAGGGAGGCGCGGGCGCTGCCGGCGGAGCAGGCGGAGCAGGCGGCGGCGGTGCCGGCGGCATCAGCGTGGCCGTCGTCTGGAAGGGCTCAGCCGCACCGTCCATCGACGGCAGCGCAAAGGTCACGCTGGGCCCGAAGGGCAACAAGGGCGCCGGAGGCAAGGCCGGCAGCAACGATGGCATCGACGGCCTTGCGCAGAACACGCTCGAGGTGAAGTAGGTGCACTATCCGACCCGCTCTTCCCCTCCCGCGGCCGCCGCGAGCGCAGAGCGCGAGCGCGGACGCATGGGAGGGGCAGCGCCCGCAGCCGCCCGCAGGGCGGCGAGCACGCTGGGAGTGGGCATCATCGCCTGCACGCTCTCCTGCTCGAGCGGGGAATTCGAACCGTCGAGTGCCACCGGTGGTGCGAGCGGCGGCGGGGGCGGGGGGACCGGAGGCACCTCGGGAACGGGGGGCACGGGCAACACGGGGGGCACAGGCAACACGGGCGGTGCTGGCGGCACTGGCGGCGTGTCGGGGTCCGGCGGTACCGCTGGCACCGACGGCGGGCAGTGCGACACGAGCAAGACTCCGAGCGAAGAAGCGTGCTTGGTGGACGATCAGCACGCGGTGTTCGTGAACGGCACGGTCGCGACGACGGGCACGGGGACAAAGGCCAGCCCGTTCAAGACGATCACCGAAGCGCTCGCGGCGGCGAGTGGAAAGCTGATTCTGGTGTGCGACACCACGTACGCAGAGCAGGTCAAAATCACCGCCGGTGGGAAGTTGTTCGGCGGATTCTCGTGCACGGACTGGAGCTACGAGACGGGTAAGCGCGCGGTGGTGAAGCCGGCGGTGAAGGGAACGGCGCTGGACATCAACGGCGCGAGCGCGACGGTCCTAATCGAGGACGTCGAGTTCGGGTCAGCTGACGCGACCGCGGCCGGCGAGAGCAGCGTGGCCGCAACCATCGCGGCGAGCACTGACGTGAAGCTCCACCGTGTGAAGCTCGCGGCGGGCAAGGGCGTCACGGGCGCGAGTGGGGTGCTGTCGGCTTACACCTACCCGACCCAGGCGAGCTTGAACGGCAACAACGCGAGCGGGCTCGCTGGCGGCGCAGTGAAGCAATGTGTTTGCCCTGCCAGCGACAACACGATCGGGGGAGCCGGCGGGAGTGCGCCCACGCCACAAGCAGGAAACCCGGGCCTCCCGGCTTTGGGCGGCGGACAGGGTGGTACGCCCGGCAGTTGCGGCAGCGGCGGCGCGGGCAAGGACGGTTCGCCTGCCTCTGCGGCCTCTGACGCCGCCGGGGCGAGCACCGTCGGCACGGTGGTCGGTACGGCCTGGTCACCAGCGAAAGGAGCCAGTGCCTCCCCCGGCGGACCGGGCCAAGGCGGCGGAGGGGGCGCGAGCTCTGCCACGGGCGGTGGTGGCGGAGGAGGCTGCGGCGGGTGCGGCGGTGCGGGTGGACCAGGCGGCGACGGGGGCGGCGCCAGCATCGCACTCATCGCCCTCGACTCAACCGTAAGCCTCGATGCCGGCTGTGAGCTCGTCGCGAGCGATGCGGGCAACGGCGGGAATGGCGTTGCGGGGCAAGCCGGTCAGACCTCCTTTGGTGGGGGTGGCATCCAAGGCTCACTCGCCTGCCAAGGGGGAAACGGAGCAGCCGGGGGCTCTGGCGGGGCCGGTGGCGGTGGTGCCGGTGGCATCAGCGTCCCCGTCGTCTGGAAGGGAACTGCCGCACCGACGATCAACGGCAGCGCCAAGCTCACGTTCGGGAAGAAGGGCACGAAGGGAACGGGCGGCAAGCCCGGCTCCAACGACGGCATCGACGGCGTCGCGCAGAACGTCCTTCAGGTGAATTGAGCCCGATGCGCAGCGAGTACACGCTCGAGAACGGCCGGCCCAATCCCTATCTCCGGAAGCTCGGCAAGCGCGGTCGGATGGCACTGATCGCCTGGTGGCGTCGCCTCGTCACGCGGCGACGCTGAGCTCCCACGTGGGCCGCGCCACGTCCTTCACCCCCAACACCCTCCTCGCCGCCGCCTCATTCGGCTTGGTGTACCGATTCGTCGTGCTGATGTGCTTGTGCCCGAGCAGGAACGCGACCCCGACGAGGTTCCCCGACTCCGCCCATTCCGTCGCCCGCGAGTGCCGCAGGTCGTACGGCGTGAACGTCGCAGCCTTCTCCGGCGGCAGCACCGCTCGGGCCGCCGCGGTGAGCCGGTCCCGGCAGTGGTGGCGCCCGAAGATGACTCCGACGTCTGGGCAGACCGAGTCGATCGCGGCCCGCGCCGCTTCCGTCAGGGGGATCTCCCGACCGAAGCGCGCCTTGTCGATCTCGTCAGTGATCAGCAGCGTGGCCGATCCACGAGTGTAGTGCTCGGGCACGTTCAGGTTGTCGATCGTCTTCGGACGGAGCGCGGTCTCCCACGCGAAGCGGATCCGCGCGCGGACCGGGAACAGCTTGCCGCCGGGCTTCTTCGACCACTCGGGCAACGCCTCGATGATCGCCAACGCCTCCGCGGGCGTGATTACCGTCGCTTTGCTTCGCCGACGCTTGAAGTACGCCGTTCCCGTGGCGCGGGGCGGCGGGTTCGGGATGTGCGGCTCGCGCGAGAGCACCCCCTGCTGCACGCACCAGCGCACGAAGCGCCGGAGTGCGCTCAGCTCCTTGCGGACGGTCTGGCGCTTCACCTTCCGCAAGCGCTCGCGGCTGTACTGGGCGCAAGCGGCGTCGGTGATCCCCGCCATCGAGCCGAAGAAGGCCTGGAAGTGGCGCGCGTAGATCACGAAGGTGTCGAGGGTCGCGGCGTCGAGCTCGCCTTCGATGTCGGCGATCCAGGTCGCGGCGATCTCGACCAGCGCGAGCTCCGGGCCCAGAACCTTCAGCCGGCGCGCCGGTGCGGAGAGCTGGTGCTCGGAGTAGAGCTTGGACGCACGCCTTGCAGCTTCTTCAGAATCTCTTGCGCCCGTGGCGAGCTCCACGCGCTCGCCCGCGACGGTGAAGCGGACGAAGTAGCGCCCGCCGCGCTTGCGCAATTTCCAGCCTTCTGACGGTCGAGCCATGCTGCGAGATCCTCCTTCTTGAAGAGCGGTTTCCGGCCGATGCGGTGCTCCGCCACGCCCGCCCGCACGTGCGCGTCGAACGTCCGCACGCTGACGCGCAGGTAGCCGGCCGCCTCGCGCCGAGTCAGGAACGGCGACGCGGGATCCTCCGCGCACCAGAAGAGCGGCGCCGGTGCGGCAACGACGTAGTCCATGCGAACCTCCCCAATACTGACCGCCAGTATAGTGGTTGCGCGATGGCTAGTCAAGTAGCTACTGTATTGGCATGGCTACGAAAAAGCGGCGCCCGCGCCTCGAAGTCGAGATCGAAGAGCAACCCGCGCCGAAGAGCCGATTGTACATCGATGACGACGTGGCCGACGCGCTCCGCAAGGTCGCGCGCGCGGAGCGGATGGAGCTCACCCCGATGATCGAGATGCTCCTCCGCTACTGGCTTGAGCGCGAGCGCCCCAAGTGGCGGCTCGTCGAGCGGCGCCCCAAGTGACCGCAGGAGCAAAAGAATCGGGATAGGGGCGCCGGTTTCGCCCGGCGACCCCTCCCACACCACCGGACGTGCGGGACCGCATCCGGCGGTTCGAAAAGTTGAGGTCACGCGGCGAGCCGGGGTACGCCCAGCTCGTCGAAGAGCGAGTTTGGAAGTGCGATTTGGATGTCTCTGATTGCGCTCCGCCACCAACGGCGGTGGTTGGCAGCACCGCGACGAGAGCGCCACACGGTCAGACCGCGTGACACGAGCTCCCGAAACACGGTGCGACCGCGTCGCCACTGCTTGAGCTGGAGCATTCTCAGCCGGCGTCGAATCCAACGGTCGAGATCGGCGAAGACCTTCGGCGTTTTGGCCAGATCGAAGTATGCCTTCCATCCGGTTAGGAATGCTTTCAAGTCCTCGCAAACCCGCGCCAGGCTTCTTCCGCCGTTACGGCGGGTAGTCCGCCGCACTCGAGCTTTCATCGCTGCAACGGCCTTCGGTGCGACGCGGACTCGGATCTCGCGTTTGGGCGCTGCCCAGTATGCGAAACCGAGAAACTGTCGCTCGAAGGCATGTGCGACCGCGCTTTTCGACTCGTTGATTTGGAGCCGTTGCTTCGCGTAGAGCCGCCGGAGCAGCTCCATCACGCGCTCGCCGGCGCGCCGCGACCGCACGTAAACGTTGCAGTCATCGGCGTAGCGCACGAAGGCGTGTCCGCGCTTCTCCAGCTCCTTGTCGATGTCATCGAGCAGCACGTTCGCGAGCAACGGCGAGAGTGGCCCGCCTTGCGGCGTTCCCTCGTGCCGTTCCACCACCACTCCGCCGACCATGATGCCGGCGTTCAAGTAGCGGCGGATGAGTCCGAGCATCGTCTTGTCCGCGATCCGCTTCGCGAGCTTTCCCATCAGCACGTCGTGGTTGACGCGATCGAAGAATTTCTCCAGATCGACATCGACCACCCACCGCCGGCCCTCTTGCACGAAGCGTTGCGCTTCACGAACAGCGTCGTGTGCGCGCCGCCCGGGTCGAAAGCCGTGGCTGTGCTGCGAGAAGCTCGGATCGAACATCGGTTGCAGGACCTGAAGCAGGGCCTGCTGGATGAACCGATCGAGCACCGTAGGAATGCCGAGCTCTCGCATTCCGCCGGTTCCCTTGGGAATTAGCTGCCGTCTCACCGGCGCGGGCCGATACGCCCCCGTGAGCAACTGCTCGCGGAGCTCGTGCCAGTGAGCGCGCAGGTAGTCGGGCAACTCGCTTACGGTCATCCCATCGATACCAGGACTGCCCTTGTTCCTTTTCACTCGTTTCAACGCGGCCTGAAGATTCTGGCGTTCACACACCTTCATCATCAGGTCGCTCGCTCCCGAGCGTACGAGCTCATGCGTCGCCATCGGCACTTCCTCGCTCCGCGGGTTGTTCGGGGCTTCACCCCTATCTGCCAGCGGGAGCTCCAGTTGCCCGGACATCTGAGACCTGGTGCCTTTGAGACCCACGTTCGTTCGCTCTCCTCTTCGTTCGGTCCTTCGTCGCCGAGCTCAGCGACTACTACGACCTCTGCTGACTTCTCGCTCCGCCGTTCGCACAGCGTCGCCCTTTCAGGCGCAAGGCGAGATCTCCCCGGGTAATTGCACAACCCTTCACCGCACGACCGCCGGATCTACGTCGCCGGGTCTTGGTCATCCGAGCTTCGCAGAATACGGCCTGCTCGCTCACCCGACTCCGCCTCGTATCCGATTCCTGTTCGTCGGCCCACGGTTTCGCTCCCCGCTTCCTTCCCACGGTCGGTCACCCTTCCGCAGTTGCGGTTCGCTTCGATTTTGATGACCAAATTTCGAGAGGACTTCCACCTCCAAGGTTGTGCCCATGCCGGGCGCACCGCCGTTAGCTCGACCCCCCTACAAAGGGGTCGAGCACGGAACCACCTCAGGGGTCTTGGAATTCTGGGGCACTGCCCCAAAACCCATGCTCTCCCCAACGCTCAAGCGCCTCCCGCTGCATCACGATCCCGCAGAAATCCCGCTGCTCCAGCGCGCTTTCTTAGATTCAGGTTCCAGTCCTAGTAATAGGGTGGAGGTTCAAGTCCTCTCCTTCGCACCAACGAACCCTGCCGGCGAGACGATCAGGCCGGCGCCTGACGTGACGTCACCTCGACGCGCGAGGCTTGATGCGCGCGGCCTCGCGCTCGACCACCTCTCGAGTGATCCGCGGATTTTCGATCGCGACGTTGCCGAAGGCGAAGCTGACGCGTTGGGCCCGGAGCTCGGCGGGGGTGGCACGGCGCGCGTTGCGGATGAGCTCCGCGAAATCGGCCGTCGTGGATGCGTCTCGGGGTGGCACGGCACTGACGGTAGGGCCATCGAGCGGCGTCGGCAACGTCGCCGCCAATTCGCACGTACGGCGGCGTCCCGCGCAGCAGGGGCAATCGAGACTCCGGCGCGGTCCAGAGGTATTCTCAGGTGCCCGCCGCGCAAGTGGCCACGCTTGGGTCAGGTTTCAGCAAGATGAGTCACGCGCGCGCCCGCCCAGCATCCCGCAAGCCTCGCGTCGGCGACATCGTTTCGTTCCCGTTCGGGAGCTACATGGCGCGCGGCGAGGTCATCGAGGATCGAGGGCATCTCGGCCGCGACGGCGAGCGGATCATTCGCGTGCGCGTCGAGCTTGGCAACGACGCGGTGCCCCTGTTCACCGAGATCCCGTCGCGAGTGGCGACGATCGTGCGTTCCGGTTGAACGCGCAGCGTTCGGGTCGGCCTGGTCAATGGCGCCCCACCGCCGGCCGCGGAGCGACCGTGCACCGACCGCGCGCCGACTCTGGTCGAGCGCCTCGGCCAGCTCGGCCCATGTCGCTTCATCGTACCCGGAGAGCACGCACTCGTTCCCGGCGCAGCGCCGCCAGGATCCCGATGCCGCGGTCGATGACTGCGAGCCTCTCCCTCTCCAGCGCCACTCGCTGGCATCACGAACCAGCACAGATCCTGCCGCTCCGGCGCGCTCTCGTAGTGGACGTCCGGCAAGCAATCCTGGCCCGGCGTATGCTGTGTGGTGCGCCAATGGCTGTGGTTCGGATCGAGGTGGGGGCGAGCGTGCTCGCCGTGGCGTTAGCGCTCCCGCTGATCGGATGCGGCGACGAGAAGGTCGACCGGCTGTCGGGTTGGAAACGCCACTTCGGCCCGCATGCGCAGAACCACGCACTAGCCGTCGGGGCGGATGGCCGGATTGCAATCGCGGGCAACGTCGTAGGCCCGGTCGATTTCGGGGCGGCTGGCGTGATTGAGCAGTCGGGCTCGCGACGCGGGTTCGTTGCCATGCTCGATGAGTCGGGTCAGCCCATCTGGACCTTCGCGACCGACGCCTCGCATCCGGGCGACGTGGCGATGCCGTGACGGTCGACCCCGCCGGTAATGTGTTTGCGCTGGGAGTCGCTTCCTTTGGCACGAACGTGGGAGGGGAAGAGGTCCCGCCGTCGGGGTACGTGGTCGCGCTTTCGGTGAGCGGCAAACCCATTTGGAAGCAGCTCATCGTCAATGCCACCGGAGGCTACCCCTTCAACCCCGTCAATACCGGGTTCGACATCGCAGTCGATGCATCGGGCAACGTGTTCGTTGCGGCCGCCTGTTTCGATGCCGCGAAGGTCGGCCAGATCGAGACGTCGCCTCCGCCGATTCCTCACCCGGGCGCATGGCCCTACCTGTGCCTCTTCGCGCTGGACCCACAGGGTGCGCCACGCTGGGGGCGAGCGTTCACCGCCGATTGGACCTTCGGCACACCGCGGCCGAAGCTCGTCGTCGGCCCGAACGGCCACTTGTATGTCGCAGGGCACGCCAACAACCAGATGGACCTGGGGTCCGGGATCACACCCACACCAGGAATGAACGCAGCCTATGTGCTGGCTCTCGACGCTGAGGGAGAGGTCCGATGGTCTCGGGTGTTCGGCGGGACCATCGCGGACGGCGGTTCACTCGCGATCGACCCGACCGGCCGCCTCGTGGCGACCGTGATCGGAGGCGGTGACGTCGTGATCGAGGGCGAAGCGCTGGGCGGGGGTGCCTACGTCGAGCGCTCGGTGCTCGTTTGGCTCGACACCGATGGAGCGGTCCTCAGCCGGCGCGTCATGTCGTCGAGCATTCTGTTCGACACCGTGGCCGCAGGCTCGCACGGCCTTGCTCTCTCGGGGACCGTGGGCAAGGACACGTATGCTCCGACGCCGGTGGCGCATTGCCGCGCCGACGGCACCGCGTGCAGGATCGCAGACCTGGGAGAGACGTGGGATCTCTACCGAGGAATGGCCTGGCACCCGGACGGCGACTTCGTCGCGGGAGGAAGCTATTTCCGCGAAGGGAACAGCGTCGTGGACGAGCTTTCCGCAGTCGGCAAGTTCCGCTTCGAGTGACCCAGCCGCCGGATGCGGACTGCCGCGCGCGCAGGTGGTGCGGGGCGCAGGGCGAGCTGACCGGTCGCATACGCGGAGCGGACCGAGCTCGCTCCGACGATCGAAGTGCTCCTCCGTTCCTGGCTCGAGCGCGAGCGGCCGAAGGGGACGCTGATGAAGTCGGGTGGGCAGCGATCGGGCAGGCGCGGCCTCGCGCCCAGCTTCACCGCTCGCCGCGGAGTGGACCTGCGCCGACGGCGCGCCGACTCTCATCGAGGGCTTCGACCAACTCCGGCCACGTCGCCTCGTCGTACCCGGACTCGTCCGCGAGCCACTCTCGGATCAGGGCTTCGGCCAGGCGATTCCGCTCGCGAATCTCCCGACCTTTGTCGGTGACATCGACCACGCTTGCCTCCTCACCCAGGCAGTGGAGCCGAATCGGACTCCGTTCGTTCCCGCGAGCGCGAGCGAACGATGTCGTCCAGAAGCCGGCGATCCGCCGGATCGATGTTCTCGACCTTCACCCGCGTCGTGAGCTCATCGACCGGATGCAGAAGCGCCAGGCGTCCCAAGCTCTCGTCGAAGAAGGATACCGAGGCGATGCGGACCCCTGCGAAGTCGAGCACGACCGGCTCCGCGTCGGCCCAGTGCTTCTCGATCGCCGCGCGAAGCTCGGCGCCATCGCTGCGCGTAACGCGCTTCGACTGGTACTCGGTCGCGATGTGAATGCGGGCCATTAGAACAGTGGGGTGTAACCGGGCTCGTCCGGGACCTCCGCGTCGGGCCTGAAATCGATCTCGATTGCGGTTCCGCGCAGTGGTGGGCTCTTGAAGCGAGACAGGCGATCGCCGGACCATGTGAGTTTGGCCGCGAGCGACACGATGGTCAAGCGGCCGCGACGACTGCACACGGTCTCACGGATCGTCTTGAGCCCGAGCCCCCCGACCTGATTGGCACGCGAGGTCAAGCGAGGCGCCGTGACGGCCGCCTCGATCACATCGGCGTCGCTCTGTCGGTGGAGGGCACGGATACGTTCGCGGCGAAGTGCAGCCGGGATCCCGATGCCGCGGTCAATGACCGCGAGCCTGACCGAGCGGGTTTTCTTGTACCAGCGGGCGAGCACGACGCACCCGATCGGCGACTCCGACCACTCGAACACGTTCTGCAGCAGCTCGTTCAAGCAAAGCTGGATCGTGTAGGAGCTCTCGGATGTCATTCCCGGCACCCCATGCGTGAGCATCGAGGTGACAGAGTCGGTGTACACGGCATCGAGCGCGGTCATTTCGCGCAGCTCGAGGGTCCGGAGCCCGGTCGGATGCCCCGCCGCGAACTTGGTGAGCCCAACTTCCTCGGCGAACGCGCTCGCGTCGGGGTCATGTGGGCGTGTGAGACCCGTGGGCCGGCCAGACTTCCGCCGCGTGGAAAACACCGATGCAATCAATGCCACCCCGAAGGGCCCGAAGAGCTTCGTGTGCGAGCAGTCGATCTCGACCTCGCCCACCTCGCGCTCTGCTTCGTTGCAGAGCTCGATGAGCTGGAAGCTCTCGCCCACCGTGGCACGCGCTGGCAACGTCAACCGGAGCACGCAGGCATGGTCGTCGTTGGCTCGTCCGAAGTCCACTTCCGCTACCGCTTCGGCGGCACCGCTGACCCAAAAACGTTCGTGGCTCGACCCGCGCCAGCAGGGTCGAGCACGGAACCGCCTCAGTGGTCTTGGAATTCTGGGGCACTCCCCCAAAACCCATGCTCTCCCCTACCCTCCAGCACCCTTCCCCGCATCACGATCCCGCAAAAATCCTGCTGTTTCGTCTCGCTCTCGTAGATTCAGGTTCCAGTCCTAGTAATAGGGTGGAGGTTCAAGTCCTCTCCTTCGCACCAATCTTCAGCACGTCGTGCAGCGACAAACGGCACCGCACGTCACACTCGGCTTCGAAGCACCTCCGCAGGTCACGGAGCAGTCGTTCGAGCCACAAATGAGCTTGCTGTCCTGGCGCACGTTCGCCGTGGCGCCGCAGCTCATCGCGCAGGTGCCGGCCGCACAGGTGACCGTGGCCGCCTTGCAGCCGTCGGTTTGCTTGCAGTCGATCTGACACGCGTGCGGGCCGACGGGGCAAACGATCCTCAGCGCGGCGGCGCTGCCTGGGACTGCGGCCAGGAGCAGCGACTGCCACCATCGCCGGTGGGTAGACACTTACCGCCCGCAGCCACGCACGCGTCCCACCGATCGCGCTTCGTGCTGCACTCCGCCCACGGGTCGGCGGGGCGGCACTCGATCAGCATCGTGCCAGTCCTGTCAACCTTTGCATGGGCATGACCTGTGTCGCCGGTGACCCAGGCCCGTCCGCGCCCTTCGTAGCTCTCGTCCCGGTCGAGCAGCCAGTACCCGTGGGGGCACGCGCGCCCTGCCAGTTCGAAGCAGTCTGCAGACTTCCTGCAAGTGATGGCCGCCGCGGGTCTGCCATTGGGGCCGGTGACCATTCGAGTGCCCGTGCCCCGCGCGCACCCGAGGATCGCGAGCGCGGCGACGATTGGCGCGATTCGACCGAGCGAGGACATCTTCGAGACAGTCCACTCCGGCGTGGCAAGAAGGTCAATCCGGCCGTTCACTTCCGCTCAGCGATAGGGCGTCGCTCCGTTCGCTTCCACGGCGCTCACGTTGGGGATCTTCCCGACCGTCGCGGCGAGCGCGCCGAGCTCCTGGGCGTACCACTCGGTGTAGCCGCAGGTCAGGCAGACGTGAGCGCGAAAGCTGCCCCCGGTCAGGACCTGCCAGCGGGCCTCGAGCCCGGAGGCGACGGCCATCGGCATCACGCTTCCGTTGTTCTGCACGTCCGGCAGGTAGAAGGGCGAGACCACGATGAGCTGGCCGTGCTGGCACTTCGCGCACGGCTCGGGGCTTGGCGCCGCGGCACGCGGCGCTTCGGGTGTGCTGCCGCTGGGGGTCAACGACCCGCCGCAGTGCAGGCATACCTTGGCGTAGATGTTCACGGCCTTGGAGCAGGTCGGGCAATTGAGCATGCCCAGAATGTTTCACGGGTCCACGCTGTGCGCGACCGCGAACGCTGCGCCGCCCGGGACAAATGACCATGGCGTGCCGCGGGTGCGAGCCCTTTGCCAGCCCTGGGGCTCCGCGCGGGAATGCCGATCGGCGGCGCGGTCATCGGCTGCGCGGCTGAAGGGGACTCGTCCGGAGACTTCGGCTGCCTTGGTGGTGCAGCCGCCGGCTTTGCCCTCGGCATCGTCGGGGCGATCATCCTGGACGCCACGGTCATCGCCAGGGAGGACGTTCCCCGGGAGCGCCCGCCCGAGCAAGCGAAGGTCCGAGTGTATCCGCGGCTCACCGTCACGGGTCAGAAGGGTGAGCTCGGCATCTTCGGGCAGTTCTGATCCACCGCCTTCCAGCTCGGCCCCAACCGCAGCATGCTCCCGCACATGCGTGCTGCCCGCCTCTGTCTAGCGCTCCTGCTCGGCGCCTGCGGCTCGCGCTCCGGGCTCTCGTCGCCGCCCGCGGAGACGACCGACGCCGACGCCGGCGGCTCTGGTGGCGGCGCGGGCGCGGGTGGCAGCGCGGGCTCCGGCGGCGGCGCAGGCGCTGGCGGCACGCCGAGCTGCGCGTTCGGCGCAGAGCCGGTCACGCTCGCGGCGGGGATTTCCCGCGCGTACGCCATCGCAGTGGACGAGGCGTTCGTGTTCGTGACCAGCGCCGTGGACGGCGGCGAGCTCTTGCGCATCCCGAAGGCGGGTGGACCGGCGCTGGCGCTCCTGACGGGTCTGGGACGGCCGCGGCACCTGGCGCTCGACGCGGAGCGCGTCTGGGTCACTTCTCCGATGGACGGCCGCGTCCTCGCAGCCACCAAGGACGGCGCGGCAGTCCAGCAGATCGTGGCCGCGTCGCCGGGTCATCCGGCGGGGATCGCCCGCGCGGGCACGACGACGGTCTGGGTTCGGCAGGGGCCAGGCGTGAAGGGCGGCGCGCTCTTCGCCTGGGAGCCGGAGAGCGTGGCGCCCACGCTCCTGGCGAGCGGGCTCGACAGCCCGGGAGCGCTCGTGGTGAGCGAAGGCCACGCGTTCTGGATCGACAACACGACCGGTAACACGCCGGGGATCTGGCACTTCGCGCCGGCGACCACCGCCGTCCCACAGCTGCTCGCGCCGCTGCCGGCGGCCAACGGCAACGACCTCGCTCTGGACGACAGTCACGTCTACTACGCCATGAACGCCGAGGTGGGACGGGTTCACCGCGACGGCGGCGCGCGCCAGGTGCTGTCGAGCGGGGCGTTCGCCCACGGCGTCGCGCTGGGCGGGCCGCACCTGTACTGGGTGGAAGGCGGAGCGACCAGCTCGGGCCGCCTGGCGCGCGTTCCCCGGGCCGGGGGGAGCGTGGAGACGCTCGCGACCGGGCTCGTCGTGCCGCGGGACGTGGCGCTGGACGAAGCGTGCGTGTACTGGACGAACCAAGGTGTGGGCGACGCGAGCGGTTCGGTGATGGCGCGCGCGCGTTGAGCTCGGCGCGCGCCTCTTTCAGCGGGTTCAGAGCGGGTCGGCGAAGTTCGCGACCATGTAGAGCGTGTCGCCCTTGCGATAGGCGCCGATGCCCACGTAGCGGAAGCGCTTCCGGTCGATGTTCTGGTGGTGCGGCGAGCTGGCGAGCCAGGCCTTGAAGATGGCGGGCTCGTCGGGACCGTAGGCGATGTTTTCACCGACGAGCTCCCACTTCCAGGCGCACTGCTTCGTGATCTGCTTGGCGAAGCTCGGGTTGTGCTCGAACGCGCCGCTCTCGCCCAGGTGCTTGGCCCAGGCCCGGGCGATGTTCTTCAAGCATTTCCGGTTCTCGAGCGCGACGGCGCCCACGTGCTTCTTGCGATGCGCGTTGTGCCGCAGCCGATCGTCGTACTCTGCCGCCGGATCGAAGCCGGCTTCGAGCGCTCCCTCGTAGTCCGCGAGCTCTTCGTCGGCGGGCTCGCCGAGGTCGTCCGAGGCCGCAGGGCCGCAACCCACGAGTGCCAACGCCAGGGTGGCAGCGAGTGTGGCTTTGGCGAGGGAGTCCGTCGTTCGTCGGCGCATGCGCTGACGAGAGCAAGGCCCGGGCCAGACTGGTTTCGGGCGAAACCCCGAGCGAGCTGCGCACCCGCCCGCTCAGCTGCGCAGGCGCACGCTCAGGGCTTGGGCTCCCACTCGCAGATGGCGTCTTCGCTGTCGTCTTCGCTGCGATCTTCCCACTTGCCGTCGGTGGACTTGATCGCCACCCGATGCTGGTAGCACCCGGTGCCGCACGGGCCGTGTTCGGGCTGCCCGGAGGCCCAGTTGAGATACGACATCGTCTCGCCGGTGATCCAAGAGTACGGGGCCTCGGTCGCGGACGATTTGGTCTGACCGTCGGTGCCGCCGATCCAGCAACGGGGATCGGCGGTCGGGCACAGGCCGAGCACGAACGCGTTCTCGCCGCTGGTGAGGATCGTCGCCAGGTGCGCGCCCGAGCTCTGACACTTCATGCTGCTGTCGGCGAAGCTGTTGCTGCTGCCGACGCGCCAGTAGCAGTGCACCCGGCCGTTGACCGTGTAAGGCACCGCGGTCGAGGCCTTCTCGGTGCACACGACCTGGCAGGTGGGGTTGCAGCCGTCGCCGGCGTTCTTGTTGCCGTCGTCGCACTGCTCGCCGGCTTCGAGCTTGCTGTTGCCGCAGACCGGCGTCGTGCCGCCGGTGCCGCCGCTGCCGCCGGTCGCGCCGCCGCTGCCGCCGGTCGCGCCGCCGCTGCCGCCGGTCGCGCCGCCGCTGCCGCCCGTCGCGCCGCCGCTGCCGCCCGTGGCGCCGCTGCTGCCGCCCGTCGCGCCAGCTCCGCCGCCTCCCGTCGTGCCACCGCTGGCGCCTCCGGTGTTTCCGCTGCCGCCTCCCCCGGTCGTCCCTCCACTGCCTCCCCCGCCGGTGGTCCCGCCGCCGCCGCCGGCGTTGCCGCTTCCGCCGCCGCCCGCCGCTCCGCCCGTGTTCCCGGTCCCTCCGCCGCCGAGACCCGCGGCACCACCACCTGGCGCAGCGCCGCCGCCGGCCGACCCGCCGCTGCTGTCGTAGTCGTCGAGATTGCGGGCGGAACAAGCGAGCAAGAACAGCGGGAGCGAGAGCAAGCCAAGGCGCACGGACATCACCCGAATTGTCGCCGAAGCCGGCCCCGGGCAGGCTGAAAATTCTGCTCCCCGGCCGAGCCCGCCAAAATGCTCTAGAATCTGGGATCCATGGGCTTCCTTCGGCGGATCGGGGCGTGTCTCTTGGTCTTGGGCTCTGCCACCTTGGGCTGCGCCACGGGCAGCAGCGAGGACGTCGGCGGAATTGGCGGGGGCTCCTTCGGCGGCTCCGGCGGCGGGACGGGGCAGTGCCAGCCGCCGAACATCCAGTGCAGGAGCGCCTGCATCGACCCCATGGCGAACCCGAGTCACTGCGGTGTTTGCGACAACCTCTGCCCGAGCAGTCAGGTCTGCTCGCAGGGTGTGTGTGGCGGCTTCTGCTCAGGCGGCACCACCAACTGCGACGGCAAGTGCGCCGATCTACAGACCGACCCGGCGAACTGCGGGACCTGCGGCAACATCTGCGCCGCCGGTGAGATGTGCACCATCGGCCAGTGCGCGAGCGAGTGCCTGGGTGGAACGACGAACTGCTCGAGCTGGGGCCAGTCGGGCAAGTGCGCCGACCTCCAGGTGGATCCGCAGAACTGCGGCACCTGTGGCAACGCCTGCGCGACGGGTGAAGTCTGCTCGCAGGGGCAGTGCGGCGTGGTCTGCTCCGGTGGCTCGACGAACTGTGGCGGCAAGTGCGTGGACACGGCGGTGGATCCGCAGAACTGCGGGGCTTGCGCCAACGCGTGCGCGAGCGGCGAGGCGTGCCAGAGCGGCACGTGCGGGCTGGTCTGCTCCGGCGGCCTGACCAAGTGCGGTAGCAAGTGCGCCGATCTGACCAAGGACCCAGCCAACTGCGGCGCCTGCGGCACGGCGTGTACGACCGGGCAGGGCTGCGTGAGCAGCAAGTGCACGCTCATCTGCAGCGGCGGCACGACCAACTGCAACAACGCCTGCGTGGACATGCAGGTGGATCCGAACAACTGCGGCAGCTGCGGCAACGCCTGCGGCTCCGGCCTCACCTGCCTCTCCGGGGTCTGCACCTTGGTCTGCCCCACTGGCCAGACCAAGTGCGGCACGACCTGCGTCGACACCAAGAACGACGCCAACAACTGCGGCGTTTGCTCGAACAAGTGCCCGACGGGCCAGGTTTGTCAGAACAGCGCCTGCACGCTGGTCTGCCCCAGCGGCCAGACCAAGTGCGGCAACAGCTGCGTCAACACCAGCACCGACGCGAGCAACTGCGGCGCCTGCGGCAACGCCTGCTCCGCCAGCCAGACCTGCCAGGGCGGCAGCTGCGTGTCGAGCTGCAATCCGTCCACCAACGTCGCGCTCACGGCCACGGCGCTCTCGAGCCCAGCGGGGTCCAGCGGTCAGGTGAGCTTCAACGTCGGCCCGAACAAGATGAACGACGGCTACCTGGAGGCCTCCTGCAACACCGAGAAGTTCCACTGGGTGGACGCCGGCAGCTCGCCGGGCTCGGCCTACATCCAGCTCGACTGGCCGAGCAGCGTGACCGTCAAGCGCATCAGCATCGACACCGTCCCGGCGAG
Source organism: Polyangiaceae bacterium (assembly GCA_015075635.1). NCBI lineage: Bacteria > Pseudomonadati > Myxococcota > Polyangiales > Polyangiaceae > Polyangiaceae bacterium. Next base: position 2,020,728 of record JABTUA010000001.1, on the reverse strand, counting down.
CGCGAGCACCTGCGGCGTCTCCAGCGGCCGGAACCTGGCGGGCGGCACGATCCAATACTGGAACGGCGCTTCCTGGGTCGGCGCCGGCACGGTCTCGGGCCAGACCAACGACTGGAGCCACACGCTGACCACCGCGGTCAGCACCACCAAGCTCCGCATCTACGGCGTCCACACCTCCAACACCGGCCAGGGCTCGAACCCGGTCATCTTCGAGTGGCAGGTCTTCAGCTGCTGAGCGCGCGCCGGCGGGCGATGAGCTCCATGAGCCGGCCGCGTTCCTTCGCCATGTAGGCGAAGACGGCCCGCGCCAGATCGAAGTGATCGTCCATCGCCTCGAAGAAGTCGTCGTCGTCGAGCTCGAGCACGACGGCGTCCGTCGCGGCCGAGAGCGTCGCGTCGTGGCGCGGCCGCGCGAGCATGCCCAGGCTCCCCGCCACGCTGCCGGGGCCGAACCGACCGACGGCGGGCTCTCCTTCGCGCGCCAGCTGGAGCTCTCCCTGGCCGACCAGGCAGAGGCTGGTGCGAGCCTCGCCCTGCTTGTGCAGAAGGCCGCCCTGGCGGATCAGACGCGGGCGGCCGAGGCGCGCCAGCACGGCCACGGCTTGAATGCCGGCGCGCGCGAGGAGCGGCGCGTCGGTCAGCATGAGCATGCGGTCCACCAGCCCCGGCGGGCGGCCGAGGTCGGCGGGCTCGCCGGGGCCGGGCGGCGCGAAGGCGGCATCGAAGCCGAGCTCGTCGATCATCCGGGACACCGCCCGCGCGTGGCCCATCACCGCGCCGCGGCCGAGCTCGGGGTTGCCCTCGAGCACGTCGAACCAGTCCTCGACGGAGAAGGCCAGCGCGTGCACCGCGCTCAGTGCGCGGGCGGTGCGGGTGTGGGCGCTGTCTTGCATCGCGTCCTGGAAGCCGATGCCGTCGCGGGCGCCGAAGGTCCAGGGCGCGAGCCCCTCGGCCTCGAGCACGACCTGCCCCTTGACGATGAAGTAGATCTCGCGGCTTGCTTCGCCCTTCCGGTACACGGTCTGGCCGGCATCGAAGTAGACGTCGCTCATCAGCGCCACCACCTGCTCCACGCTCGGGCCGCTCTGGCTGCCGAACAGCGTGCGCATGAACAGCGAGCGTTCGAGGCGCTCGACCGCGGAGTCACTCATTGCTGCGGCCTCCGAACAACGCCGAGGCGTCGGCGTCGAGGGGCATCCAGCGGCGCTGGCTGAACACCTCCGCGGCCTCGTCGTCGAGGTCGGTCACGGCAAGGGCGCGCACGTGGTAGGCGGCGAGGGTCGCCAGCGCGTCGTCGGAGTCCCCGAGCATCACGCCGAGCGCCGCGTCCAGGGTTCGCGGCCTACCGGGTAGTCGCGCCTCCGAGCGCTCGACGCGCTCGCGGAGCGAGAGGTCGTCCACCACCCAGCTGAGCAGATCGCGAAGCTCTTCGCTGGCGCGCAGGATCAGCGCGTCGACCAGCTCGAGAGCGTTGGCGCGCACGCGTTTGTCCGAAGACTCGAGCGCGAAGTACACACTGCGCAGATCCTCGCTCCGGTACAGCATCTGCAGGATGCGGAAGGCGCGCTCCCGCGCCTGGCGCTGCTTGTCCGCGATCAAGCCGCGCAAGAGCCGATCGCTCGGCCGCGCGCGCTCTGGCGGTGGGCCGCTCTCCTCGAACACCAGCGCGAGGGCGGCCAGGCGCAGGCTCTCTTCCAGGTTTCTGAGCAGCTCCGGCTCGAGCCGCTCCCGCGGGACGCGCACGCCGTGTCGTCGGACCAAGCGGCCGAGCGCGCGCAACACGCGGTAGCGCACGAGCCCGGGCAGCTCGCCGACCAGCGCGTCGGAGAGCAAGCCCGCGGCGCGCTCGCTGCCGAGCTCGCCGATCGCTCGCGGGATCTCTCGACGCACGCGCTCGGTGAAGCGCCCGTCGGTGAGCGCGATCCCGAGCGCCTCGAGGGCTCGATCGCCGAAGCGCACCAGCGCTTGCCGCGCGGCCGCCCGCCGCCGTGGGTCGGCGAGGGTCTCGATCAGAAACGGAATGCTCTCGTCACTTCCCAGGGATGCGAGCGCACCGAGCGCAGCCTCGGCGACCTCCCCATCGGCGTCGCGGGCGAGCCGCTCCACTACCGGCGAGAACCTCGGGTCCTTGGCGTCGGCGATCGCGTCGGCGAGCGCCAGGCGGGCGCCGTGACACGCCGGCGTGGTGCCGGCGATCATCGCGGTGAGCTCGGGATCTGCGGCTGGGTCGGCCGAGCGATCGCGCCCGAGGCGGCCCACCGCCAGGTACGCCCGCAGGGGGCCGATGGCTGCGGCGACCTCCGGCAACCTGCCATGGCGCCCCAGCGCCCGCGCCGCCCGTGTCGCCACGCGCTCGGAGGAATGCTCGAGCAAGCGACGCGCGAGCGGCACCCAGTCCTCCCGGGTCGCGTCCGGGACGACCTCGAGCGCGCGGAGCAGCACCTCTTCCTGGTCGTGGTACAGGATGAGCGCAGGGATGAGCCGCGTGCGCTCCGCGTCCGCGAGCAGGTTCATCGCCGCCAACGCGCGCGCCGGCTCCGGGCTCGAGAGCGCCTCGATCACGGTCTGAGCCGAGCCCAGATCCAGGTCGCTGAGCGACAGCTCCGCGTAACCCGAGCCGCGGCCCAGGGACTGCCGGAACAGGTCGAGGTACGGGCGTCGAATCGCCAGCGCCGCCACCAGCCAGACCAGGGACAGCGCGGCGACCAGCGCGCCGAGCACGGTCGGGCTACCGAGGCCGTAGGTCGCCAGCAAGAACAGCCCGCCGGCGCCGAGCGCCTGCGCCACGCGCCCGATCACCGAGTCGATCAGGGGCTTGGCGCGGTCGCGCAGCTCCGGGTCCATCGGCAGGTAGGTGAGCTCCACGCCCACGCGGTGGACCGAGTGCCGCAGCGCCCCGTCCGCGCCTTTGGTCAAGAGCAGGAGCGCGAAGGCGCCGCCCAGGACCACCAGGCCCGCCGCGCCGAGCGCCAGGCAAACCGGCAGCACCGCGAGCGCCGCCGCGATGCCGAAGCGGCGCACGATGCGCCCGGCGACCAGGAGCTGCACCACAAGCGCCGCGGTGTTGAGTGCGCCGTAGTAGCGCGCGAAGAACGGGCCGAGCTCCTGCTTCGGCAAGGCCGCCGCGGCCGCGCTCTTGAACAGGTAGTCGAGCGTGAGCAGCGCCAGGGTCGAGCTCACGACCAAGAGCGCCACGCGACGCACGTAGCCATCGTGGAGGAGGAGCCCGACGCTGCCACCGAGCGCCGGCGCCGGAGCGCGCTGGCGCGGCGCCAGGGCCTCCGGCTCGGAGCTCGACGCGGCCAAGAACGCCGTGCCGAGCGAGAGCGCGGCCGCCGCCAAGAGCAAGCTGCCGACGGGCAGCAGCCACAGCAAGAGCACCGCCAGCGCCGAGCCGACCACCGCCCCGAGCACGCCGCCGGCGGAGACGACCGGGAAGAAGCGCTTGCTCTGGGCCGAGGTGAAGACCTCGCCGGCCAGGAGCCAGAACTGCACCACGCCGAGCGATCCGGCGAGGGCGCTCCAGACGTAGAGCCCGAAGGCGAGGCCCGGCGTGACGGGTCGGAAGTGCAGCCAGGCCGTCCCGAGCGAGAGCAAGGTGGTGGTGACGACCAAGGCGTTCCTGCGACCGAAGCGCCGGATGAAGCGCGCGTTGAGATCCGTCAGCCCGACGCCCACCAGCGCGACCACCAGGTACACGAGCGGCAAACGGCTGGCCGGGAGCTGGCCGAGGAACAGCGCGTCGCGCGCCGTCTCGAGCAGGCTGTGGGCCGCGACCAGCCCGAACAGCGTGGCGGTGGCCGAGAGCAGCGGCCTGCCCTCCCCCGCGCGCACGTCGATGAAGGAGCTGAGCGCGGCGCGTCGGGGTACGGGCTCGGTCACGGGGCCACTTCCGCCGCGGGAGCGGCGCGCTAGACTTAGTACTCGATGGCTTCGGAAGCCACGGCCAACCTGAGCCCGGCCTGCAGCGCCCGGGGTCTGCGCTACGGAGTCGTCACCGTCGCCGTGGCGCTGATCAGCGCGGTGATCTTGGCCAAGCTGGGGGTCCCCTGGGCCGCTCGCCTGCTCCTGGTGGTGCCGTTCTACATGGCAGCGAACGGCTTCCTTCAGGGCCTGTACGGCACCTGAAGCTACAAGGCCTCGCGCGGTCTGCGCGAGACGGACGAGGGTGTCGAGCCCATCGTGTCGCCGCTCGAGCGCGAGCGCGTGCGCCGGCGCGGCCGCTTCACGTCGCTCCTGGCCTGGGGACTGGCGCTCGGCGCGACCGCGCTGTTCGTCTGGGCGTGAGGGTCACAGGTCCCGCGCGTACCAGGCGTCGCAGCCGAAGTGGCCGGTGTGACCCTCCGGTCTGGCGAGCCGAGCGAAGCCGTGCCGCTCGTACAAGTGCCGCGCAGCGGTCATGTTCTCCAGGGTCTCCAGGTAGCAGCGCCGAAAGCCACGACGCTTCGCCTCGGCGAGGCAGAGCTCCAAGAGCTCGCGTCCCACGCCGTGACCGCGTGCCTCCGGCAAGAAGTACATCTTGCGCAGCTCGCAGGTGTCGGGCGCACCGCCCTCGAGGGGCGCGAAGCCGCCACCGCCCACCAGCCGCCCGTCCTGCTCGGCCACCCAGTAGCACGCGCGCTCGCCCGAGTAGGCGCGGCTCATGAAATCCACCTCGGGATCGTTGATGGCGAAGCCCTCGCCCTTGGCGCCGAAGCTGGGCATCACCTCGCGGATCACGGCGGCCAAAGCCGCGTCGTCCCGCGGCTCGATGGGGCGCAGCCGCGGCTTCACTTCGCCGCGGCCCCGAGGTGCTTTTCCAGGAACATCACCGTCAAGAGGGAGAAGGTGTCGCGGTTCTCCTTCTTGGTGAAGCCGTGGCCCTCGTTCTTGGCCAGCATGTACCAGACGTCCTTGCCGGTCTTGCGCACGGCCTTGACGATCTGCTCGGCCTCGGAGGCCGGCACCCGCGGGTCGTTCTGACCGTGGGCCACGAACAGCGCGCTCCGGATCTTGCCCACGTTGGTCGTGGGCGAAATCCGCTGGAGCAGCTCGCGCATCTTCTTGTCGCGCTCGTCGCCGTACTCCGCGCGCCGCAGATCGCGGCGGTAGGCGCTGGTGTTCTCGAGGAAGGTGACGAAGTTGCTGATGCCCACCACGTCCACGCCGGCCACGATGCGCTCGGGGAAGTGCGTGAGCGAGGCCAGCACCATGTAGCCGCCGTAAGAGCCGCCCAGCACCGCCACGCGCTTCGGGTCGAGCTCCGGCTGCTTGCCCACCCAGTCGAGCAACGCGCCGATGTCCTTGACGCTGTCCTCGCGTTTTTCGGCGTTGTCGAGCAAGAGGTAGGTCTTGCCGTAGCCGTCGGAGCCGCGCACGTTGGGCACCAGCACGCTGACCTTGCTCTGGGTGACCAGGTACTGGATCAGCGGCGAGAACTCCGGCCGCGCCTGCGCCTCCGGTCCGCCGTGGATCCAGACCACGACCGGGCGCGGGCCGTCGGCCTTGGCCGCGTAGTAGAAGGCCGGGATCGAGCGACCGTCGAAGCTCGGGAAGCGCACCAGCGACGGCTCGACGAAGCGGCTCCGCGGCAAGCCGCCGATCTCGCTCTCGGTCCAGCGCTCGAGCTTGCCGCGGCCAACGTCGTAGCTGAAGGCGTCGCCGGGGCTGGTCGCGCTGGCGAAGGTGAAGCCGAGCACGTTGGCCTTGCGCGCGAAGCCGAGGCCCGAGATCACGCCCTTGGGCACGCCCGGCACCACGCGGTCCTTGCGCGTGGCGGTGTCGAGCAGGCGCAGCACCGAGAGGCCGTCCTCGTTGACCGTGAACGCCAGCGTCCGGCCGTCCGGCGAGAGCGCGAGCCCTTCGACGTTCCACTTGATGTGGCGGCTCAGGGGCTTCCAGGCCGACTCGGGCTTGGTCAGATCCACCTCGTAGAGCTCGGTGAACTCCCCTTCCCGATCGCTCGTCAGCCAGAGGCGCTTGCCGCTCGCGTCCAGCGTCGCGGCGCGATACGCCGCCAGCGGCGTCTCCGGTCCGATGCGCGTCACCGTCTTCGACTCGATGTCCGCCAGGTGGACGCGCGAGTCGTTGATCGAGATGTACTCGATCAGGAGCAGCTTCTTGCCGTCGCGGGAGAACTCGAGGGGCACCCAGTGCCCGCTGCGCTCGAGCAGCAGCTTGGCGCTCTCGGCGCTCTTGCCGTCGCTGAGCCAGATGTCGATGTCGCGGCCGTTGCGCGCGTTGCTCGAGAACGCGACGCGGTCGCCCTGCCAGGACCAGACGTAGGCCTCGTTCCGGCTCTTGCCGTTGGTGAGCCGGGTGGTCTCGCCGGTCTTCAGATCCTGGCGGTGCAGCTGGTACTGCTCGTTGCCGCCGCTGTCGCTGGTGAAGAGGATGGCGTCGGTCTGCCCCGGCGCGAAGGTGGGGCGGCTCACGGGCTCCGCGTTGAAGGTGAGCTGGGTGCGCGCGCCGAGGGGCTGCCGGACCCAGTGGGTCTGGGCGGTCTGGCCGAAGCGCGTGGTCACCAGCATCGATCGCCCGTCGTCCGAGAGCGCCCCGAGGGAGGCCACCCGCGTCTCCAGGTAGCGGCCGAGCCGCCCGCGCAGCGCGTCCGGCACCGCCGGCACGCCGTCGAGCACGAGCTGGCCGCCGGCGGCGGCCTCCGCCGGTGCGGCAGCCGTCGCCTGCGCCGGCACCTGACTCACGCTGACCGGCGCGGGCGCCGCGCTGGGCGGCGGGGGCGTGCGGGGCTCTTCGAGGGGCGGCGACGCGCAGCCGCTGGCGAGGACGATGGCGAGGACGATGGCGCTCGGTTTCATCACCCGGGCGTCGTAGTCGCGAGCCGCGCCGGGCGCTACTGCAAGCTCAGCTCGACTCCAGCCCAGGCTAGAGCAGCCCGATCCTGCGCCTGAGCGCGAAGGCCGCGTCGCTCACCCAGAAGCGCAGGAGATCGTGCGTCAGCGCGATGCCCTGGGCCAGCGCCGCGCCGCGCAGGCCGGCCAGGTCGCCCTCCATGCGCCGCACCAGCGCGATGCTCGACGGCAGCTCGTCGGCCAGGAGCGCGGCGGCTCGGGCGGCCGTCTTCTTGTGCTCGAACGCCCACTGCTCCCAGTCCGGGCGCGGCGCGCTCATGAACGCGGGCGCCACCTCCTCGAGCGTGCGCCGGGACCGGCGCGAGATCGCCTTCTGCACGCGCTTCGCCTGCTGCTGGAGGAAGTCTTCGTCGGAGACGCCGGCGCCGAAGCTCGGATCGAGGACGCGGCAAGCCGCGATCACGAGCAGCGCGATCTCCGCCGGGGCCAGCCGCCCCAGGGCGTGTCCGCCCCGCGCCAAGAGCGCCAGCGGTCGCGCGAACAGGAACACCTGCTCGGGCTCGCGCAGGCTCTGCACGTGCGCGGGCACGAGGAGCGACGGCGGATCCGTGAGCTCGATCTCGAGCCCGCCCTGGTGTGCGCGGTGCAGGTAGATGTCGAACTCGAGCGGACCGAACACGCTCGCGACACGGTCCGCCAGCTGCTTCAGCGGGTGCCCCGAGCGGCTGGTGATGCGGTCACGGCTCCCCAGGCCGTAGCGATCGAGCTCGGGCGGGTAGACCTTGCCGAGCCCCTCGGCGATGGCCGCGAGGACGGCGAGCGCCGGATCCACGCCGCGCGCGTCCACGCCGCGGAACGCCGTCTCGTCGAAGGACTGCGGGCGCGAGTGCGCGAAGCGGGGCAGGCGCGACGACACGGTGGCGCGCTCCAGATCGCTGGCGAAGCCGAGCGCGACCAGCGGAGCCATGGCCAGCTGCGCTTCTTCCGTGCGCTGCATGGCCTGGAAGCACTCCAGGATGGCGCTCCAGGTCTCGACCTTGGTGACGTCCACCTCGAGCAGGCGCCGCAGCTCGATCAACGCCTGCGGGTAATGGCCGGCCAGCTTGAGCCGCTTCGAGAGCTCGGTACGGAGCGGCGTGCTGTCGGGATCCGCGGCGAGCGCGCGTTGCAGGGTGTGCAGCGCGCGATCCGGTATCTCCATCTCGTCGGCGAGTACCTGCGCGATTTCGAGCTGGATGCTGGAGCGCTTCCGCGGGTCGCTCTGCATGTCCGAGTAACCGCTGAGCGCGCCGATGTAGTAGTCCCAGCGCGGATCCTCGCCGAGCAGCTTCTGCTCGAGCAACAGGTCCTTGAACTCCGCGGCGATGGTGCCCTCGGTGCCGACCATGCTCACCGCCTGCTCGAAGGCGTTCGCCGCGGCGTCCAGGTTCTTGTTCTGGCGGTTCAGGCGCGCGAGCAGCGCCAGCGTGTCGGCTCGCTCCTTGTTCGAAGAGGCCACCGCGACCAGCTCCGCCGCGGTGTTCGCGGCCTCGCTCATCTGTCCCCGGCGCATCTGGATCTCGAGCACGCGCGATAGGGCCTCGCGGTTCTTGGCGTCCAGGATCAGCACGCGCTCCAGGCTCGCGAGCGCCCGGGCCTCGTCCCCGAGCTCGTCTTTCAGGATGCGGGACAGCATCAGGTGCGCGGCGATTTCTATCTCCGGCGGCGGCCCGGCCGCGAGCGCCTGCTTCAGCCGGTCCACGGCTTCGGCCCACTGCTTGTCGCGGGTGTAGAGGTCGCCGAGCCGCATCAGCGTCGGCACGTGCCGCGGCAGGTGTTCGAGCGTCCGGCAGAGCGCTGCGATGGCCGCGGGCACGTCCTTCTTCTCGTCCGCGAGCAGCTCCGAAACGTCCAGCCACAGCGACGCCATGCGCTCCCGGTCCTGGGCCCACTGCGCCGCTTGGCAGAGCGTGTCGAACAGCCGATCGACCTCGCGGCGGCCAATCAAGAGGCGGCGGAGCTCGGCCGCGGCCTCGGCGCTGTCCGGGTGCTTCTCGAGCGCCGCCTCCAGCGCCATCACCGCGCCCTCGACGTCGGAGATCTTCATCAACGCCTGCGACGCCCGTACCAGCAGGCCCGCGCCGAGCGCCTTGTCGGCGAGCACGCGGAAGGCCAGATCCGCTGCCTCGCCGAGCAGCCCTGGATCTTCGCTCTGCTCCGCGATGCGCGTGACGCCGAGCGCGGCCGCGAGGTTGTCGCGGTCGCGGGCCAGCGCCGCGCGGAAGGTCTCGAGCGCGCTCGGATCGCCGAGCGCCTCCAGCGCCTCCGCCAGCCGCGTCTGGTGGACCGCCGCCAGCGCCGGCGAGGACAAGGTGGCGCCGAGCTTCGCGTCCACGTGGGTCAAGAGCTGCGAGTCCCCCGCCCCGAGCGCCACCCGCTCCAGCGCCGCGAGCGCCCCGGGATCCGAGGGCGAGAGCTGGAGCACGGCGATGTACGCCGCCCGGAGCTCCTCCGGCTTGCCGACGCCTCGAGTCTCCTCCAGTCGCGCCAGCTCCTTGAGCGCCGCCACCCGTGCGCCGACGTCGGAGAGCACCCGCGCCTCGGTGGCGAAGACGCGGGCCAGCGCCTCCCAGGCGCCGATCTCGGCGTACAGCGGCTCGAGCGCGAGCAGCGCGCCCAAGTGCGAAGGATCCCGCGAGAGCACGGCCTCGAAGGCCTCGATGGCGCGCCGCGGGTCGTTGAGCTCGTCGCGGTAGAGCTCGCCCTGCCGGAACAGCGCGACCATCGCCACGACGGGGTCCCGCGCGCTGGTGATCTCACGCGACAGATCTTCGCCGAGCTTCTTGTACTCCTTGGCCAGCGTGAGCAGCCGGGCTCGGCCGTCCGAGGCCGGCCGGAACTCCGGCACCGAGAGGAGCGCCTGCTCATAGGCCTGAAGCGCCCGCTCGGGCTGCGACAGCCGGTTCTCGTAGACCTCGCCGAGGTGGAAGGCGCTGCGCGCGCGCTCAGCAGGGTCTTTCAGCCCGGACAGCTCGAGCTCGATCAGCTTCACCAGCTCCGCCCACTGGCCGCGCTCCGCCAGCTTGCGACCCAGGGCGTGCAGCGCCGGCCGGTGGAACGGATCGGCGTCGATGGCGCGCCGGTAATACCCCATCGCGTCGTCGTCGCGACCGATGCGCTCCTCGCTGAGCTCGCCCATCTTGTAGAGCAGCGCCGCGGCCGCCGGGCCCTTGCCGGCTACCTCGAGCTCACGCTTGTAGGTGTCGAGCAGATCTTCCCAGCGCCCCGCCTGGTAATACAGGCGTCCCAGGCTGCTCAGCGCGGGCTGGTAGCCCTTGTCGAGCTCCACCACGCGCCGGTAGCGCGCGAGCGCGCCTTCCAGGTCGTCGAGGCAGTCCTCGAGCACCTCGCCGGCGCGGTGGTAGAGCATCACCGCCTGGCGCTTGTCGTTCACCTTCTCGGCCTCGAGCTCCAGCGCCCAGACCAGCTCCTTGTAGCGTCCAGCCCGCTCCGCTGCGCGCTGCGCCGCGTGGATGCCGCCGAAGTGGTTGGGCGAGACGTCGAGCACGCGCTTGTAGGCACCCAGGGCGTGGACCGGCGAGCCGAGGGCGTCTTCCCAGGCGCGCCCGATCTTGAACAGGTAGGTGATCTTGGTCTCGGCGTCCTTGGCGTCGTCCACCACGCGCTCGAACAGCTCGACCAGCTCGCGCCACTTGCCGGCCTGCTGGTAGATGCGGGACAGGGCCTTGAAGCTCGGGGCGTAGCCCGGCAAGAGCCCGAGCGCGCGGGCGTGGTGCTGGGCGGCGTGCTCGACGTTGCCGAGGCGCTCCTCGTAGATGGCCGCGACCCGCGCGTGGGAGCTGGCCTTGCGCGCGGCGTCCGCGGTCGCGCCGGCCTCCGCCAGGTGCATGCCGATGAGCTCCGCCCATTGCTGCCGCCGCGTGTAGATCTTGCCGAGCGCCTGGAGCGCCGGCAGGTAGGTGGGGTCGAGCTTGAGCGCGCTCGAGAACCAGGTGATGGCCCGGGTCTCGTCGTTCAGGCGCTCCTCGGCCAGCTGACCGATGCGGTGCTGGATGCCGACCTTCTCGTTGTCCGACCGCGCCAGCTCGGCGAGCCGCTCCAGCACGCCGGTCAGCGAGTCCCAGCGCTTGCCCAGCTCGTACAGACGCGCGAGCTCCTCGAGCACCATCGGCTCGCCGGGCAGCTCCGAGGCCGCGCGCTCGAAGGCGCTGAGCCCTTCGTCCAGGTGCCCGAGGCGGTCGCTGAGCACGCGGCCCATGCGGTAATAAGCCATGGCCCGCACGTTGGGATCGCTGGCCTGCTCGGCCTCGCGCGCGAGCACGAAGGTGAGATCGCGCCAGCGCTGGTGCGCGTAGTGCAGGCGCTTCAGCGCCTCGAGCGCGGCGGGCGCCCGCGGATCGAAGCCCAGCGCCTCGTTGTAGAGCTCGGTGGCGGTGCGGCTGTCGCCCTTCCGGGTCTCGACCAGCCGGGCGCGCTCGACGATCAGGGCCGCGCGGTGCCGGGAGTCGCTGGCGACGGCGTTCGCGGAGCGCTCCAGGGTCTTGTCGAGGGCGTCCCAGGATTTGGCCTGGGTGTCCACCCGCTCCAGCGCCTTCAAGTAGGCCGCGTTCTGCCCGTCGAGATCGGCGGCGGCGGCGTAGGCGTCCCGCGCTTCCCGGCGCTGCGCCAGGTGATCCTCCAGGATGCGACCCTTCTCGTAGAACAGCTGCGCCTTGAGCACGGGCTCGGCGAGGTAGCGCGCCTCGGCGTCGAACAGCGGCAGCGCCGCCTGGAAGCTCTTCTTCGCGCAGAGCACGCGCCGCGCGCCGCGCAGCGTGGGCAGGTGATCCGGACAGGTGGCGTACGCCTTCTGGTAGTGATCCGCGGCGTTGGTGAGATCGCCGAGCGGCGCCTCGTACAGGCGCGCGACCTCGTAGTGCAGGCGCCCGACGCGCAGCGGATCGCGCTCGCGCGCGAGATCGGCCTCCAGCTTCTTGAGCGTGCGCTGCGCCCAGAGCGGCGCTTCGCTCGGGCGCTGAGTGCCGATGCCCGCGTCGGTCTTCAGGTGCACGGCGGCCGGCGGTGGCGGCGACTGCGGCAGCGGCGGCGGAATCGACTTCGGCTGCGCGCGCACCTGGGGCTTCGGGGTCTCGGTGGCGCTGCCGACCGCGACCGGCGGCGGCGCGACGCGCACCGGTTCCTTGGGAGGCGGACCGGCGGGGCGTCGCTGCGGCGGCGGAGGTACCGCGGCCTTGGGGTTCGAGCCCGGCGGTGCGGGCGGGGGCACGACCTTGCGGGGAGGCGGCGGCACGGAGCGGCCTGCCGGCTTGGGCGGTTTTTTCGAGCCCGATGCGTCGTCCTCGGCCATGGCTGAAGCGACAGAGGACACTATCACGCCCACGGCGGGGCCAGCGGATTATGCTCCGCGCCCATGCTGGATCGGGAGATCGTCGAGCACGAGCACGCGAAGTACGGCTGCGCCTGCGACATCGAGGGTGAGCTCTCGAGCCACGGACGGCCGCTTCACATGGCCGCCCAGCCGGCCGCGCCGCCCCGCGCGCCGAGGGGCACCGCCCGCACGGCGCGGAGCTGGGACGCCGAGGCCGCCAAGCGGATGCTGATGAACAACCTCGACCCCGCGAACGCCGTGGACTGGGAGCACCTGGTCGTCTACGGCGGCAGCGGACGCGCGGCGCGCAACTGGCACGAGTACGACAAGCTCACCGGCATCCTCGATCGGCTCGCGCCGGACGAGACGCTGTGCGTTCAGTCCGGCCGCGCGGTCTACGTCGCGAAGACCCACGAGCACGCCCCGCGGGTGCTCATCGCCAACAGCAACCTGGTGCCGAAGTGGGCGACGCAAGCGAGCTTCGATCGGCTCGATCGCATGGGGCTGACCATGTACGGGCAGATGACGGCCGGCTCCTGGATCTACATCGGGACGCAGGGCATCTTGCAGGGCACGTATCAGACCTTCCTGGCCGCGGCCGAGAAGCACTACGGAGTGCCCAGCCTGAAGGGCAAGCTGATCCTGACCGCAGGCCTCGGCGGCATGAGCGGCGCGCAGCCGATGGCCGTCACCATGAACGAAGGCGTCGTGATCGACGTCGAGGTCCGCGCCGAGCGGGTCGAGCGCAAGGTGGCCGAGGGCTACTGCGACAAGATGACGCGCTCGCTCGACGAGGCCCTGGCCTGGGCGGATGAGGCCAAGCGCGCCGGGTGCGGCCTCTCCATCGGCCTGGTGGGCAACGCCGCCGAAATCTACCCGGAGCTGGTGCGCCGCAACGTGATCCCGGACATGGTCACCGATCAGACCCCCGCGCACGATCTGGGCGCCTACGTGCCCGAGGGCGACCTAGCGGAGCTCGAAGTGCTGCGAGGCAAGGATCTCGCCGAGTACCACCGGCGCTCGCTCGCAGCGATCGCCAAACACGTCACGGCCATCCTGGAGATGCAGGCTCGCGGCGCCATCGCCTTCGACTACGGCAACAACTTGCGCGCCCAGGCCGAGCTCGCCGGCGTCAGCGTGCGCGCCGACGACGGCGCCTGGAAGTACCCGGGCTTCGTCCCGGCCTACATCCGCCCGCTCTTCTCGCAGGGCATGGGCCCCTTCCGCTGGGCCGCGCTCTCCGGCGATCCGAAGGACATCCACGTGCTCGACGAGGAGCTCTTGCGCGTGTTCCCGGAAGACGAGGGCCTCCGCCGCTGGGTGCGCCTGGCCAGCGAGCGCGTGCCCTTCTTGGCCCTGCCCACGCGCATCTGCTGGCTCGGCTACGGTGACCGCGCGAAGTTCGGCGAGGCGATGAACCGGCTGATCCACGACGGCAAGGTCAGCGCGCCCGTCGCCATCGGCCGCGATCACTTGGATTGCGGCTCCGTGGCCTCGCCGGATCGCGAGACCGAGGCGATGAAGGACGGCTCCGACGCCATCGCCGACTGGGCGCTGCTGAACTTCGCGCTGAACACCGCCTCGGGCGCCTCCTGGGTCAGCTTCCACCACGGCGGCGGCGTCGGCATCGGCAACTCGCTCCACGCCGGGATGGTGATCGTCGCCGACGGCACCAAGGAGCGCGCCGAGCGCTTGAACCGCGTGCTCACCGTCGATCCCGGCATCGGCGTCGCGCGCCACGCCATCGCGGGTTATCCGGAGGCGATCGCCACGGCGAAGGCGAAAGGTGTCGTGATCCCCTGAGTATCCAAGGCGACCTCGCTCACGGGCGCTGCCTCCGCCGTGCGGCGCGGAGCTCCGCCTCGCTCAAGGCGCCCTGCTCGCCCTCCCACTCCCGGACGACGTCGAGCAGGCCCGCCACCACCACCCGGTTCTTCCCCGCCGCCTTCGCCGCGAGCAGCGCCTGGTCGGCGCGGTCGATCAGCGCCTCGGAAGAGTCGCCGGGCTCCCTCGCCGCGACCCCCACCGAGCAGGTGGCGGTCAGGCTGCGCTCGGCGTCGATGGCGCAGGGCGAGTCGGCGACGGCCCGGCGCAGCCGCTCGCCGATGGCGTGCAGATCCCCGGCGTGCGCCCCCGGCAGGAGCACGGCGAACTCCTCGCCACCGTAGCGATAGGGGCGCTCCCCCGAGCGCAACACCGAGCGCAGCCGCTCGCCGAGCCCGCACAGCAGGGCGTCGCCGGCCAGGTGTCCGTAGCCGTCGTTGACACGCTTGAAGTCGTCGAGATCGATCATGGCCAGGCCGAAGGGCGCATCGGGCTCGCCGCCCAGCGCCGTGTCGAGGGCCTCCATCATGCGCCCGTGGTGCTCGAGCCCGGTCAGCGCGTCGAGCCGCGCGCGCATCGCCAGCTCCTCGTAGTGGTGCGCGTGCTCGATGGCGCGCCCGGCCTGATCGGCGATCAGCGAGAGCACCAGCTCCGCCGCCTCGTCCAGCGGGCGTTCGGTGTAGCAGTTGTCGGCGTAGAGTACGCCGCGCACGCTCTCCGCCCCCCGGAGCGGTGCCGCCACCGCGGTGGGTAGGTGCAGGAGCCCGCCCAGATCGTCGGTGCCTTCGCCCTGCACCAGCGCCGTGCGCCGCAGCGCCAGCGCGATGGGCGTGTCCCCGCCGATCGGCACCGAGAGCGCGCGCACGCGCCGATCGAGCGCGCTCCGCTCGGCGCGCTGACGGAGCCCGGCCTGGTAGAGCGTGTCGAGATCCGGGGCGTCGCTCTCGATGGACTTCCAGATGCGGTCGGCCTCGTCCCGATCCGCCGGGCCCACTGCGGCGACGCCGCGCAGCGCGGAGCGATCGCGATCGTCGGCGAAGAACAGCATCGCCCGGTTGAAGCCCAGGCCCACTCCGGCGGTGACCCCGGTCAAGAGCGCGTAGCAGGTCGGCTCGAGCTCGAGCGACTGCCGCACCAGGTTGCTCACGCGGTGCAGGAGGTCCACCGCCTGCCGGAGGGCAGCGTTCTCGCGCTCGAGAGCTGCTTGGGTCAGGGTCACTTCTTCTCGCACTCGGCGCGGCAGTCCGCCTCGATCTGCTGCGGACTGATGGCTTGCATCTGGCGGCGCTCGACGCAGCTCTCGACGCAGTCGCTCGCCGCGCTCGCCGGAGGCGCCGGTGCGCTGCTGGTCGTGGGCGCGGGGCGAGGCGGCGCCGGCTCCGCCGCAGGGGCCGCGCCCGGGCTCTGATTGCAGCCGAGCGCGAGCCAGAGCAGGCCAGAGAGAGCTCGCATCGCGCGATGGTGGCGCGACCCCGAGCAGCCGGCAAGGGCCTCGCGGGACCGTTGACATCCTCGGTGGCATCCTCCATCATATCCTCGATCAGGATGGCCCTGGAACGCATCAATCTCAACGTGCCCGAGGAAGCGCGCAAGCGGCTCAAGGCCGTCGCCAAGCGGCTGGGCCGAACCGAGACAGAAGTGGCGCGGGAGCTCTTCCTGCGCGGCCTGGGCATGGCCGAGCGCGCCGAGTTCTACGAGCGGGTCTCCGCGGAGATGACGCCGGAGATCCGCGCCCGCATGATCAAGATCGCGGAAGCCCTCGAGCGCGTCAATGGCTGAGCGCGGAGACGTCCTGCGCGTAAAGCGCCGGTTGGGCTTCGGCAGCGAACGCTCCGGCGAACGCGTGGTGGTGATCCAGGCAGATCCGCTGAACTCGGCGCTGCCGACGACCCTGGTCGTGCCGCTCGACACGGATCCCAACGCGGCTCCCCCCTCCCTCGCGGTCCGCGTCTCCGCCGCGGAAGCTGGCGCTGAAGAGGACCACGTCGCGGTCCCGACTCAGCTCCAGGTCACGCTGCTCGACCGCCTGGCAGCCGGCAGAGTAGGCCGGCTGCGCGCCGGCACCCTGGCGCGCCTCGACGAGAAGCTACGTTTGGTCCTCGACCTCTGACTCCCCCCGCGCCACGAACACCGCCGCCGCCAGATCACCCGTGACGTTCAGCGTCGTCCGGCACATGTCGAGGAAGCGGTCCACGCCGAGGATCAAGCCGATGCCCTCCACGGGCACCTTCAGCATCCCGAGGATCATCGCGATCACGGGCAAGGAGCCCGCGGGCACGCCGGCGGTGCCGATGCCGGCCAGGATGCAGACGACGACCACCAAGACCTGCTGGCCGAAGCTCAGCTCCACGCCGTAGACCTGCGCCAAAAACAGCACGGTGACTCCCTCGAAGAGCGCCGTGCCGTTCTGGTTCATGCTGCTGCCCGCGGTCAGCACGAAGCGGCTCACGTGGCGCGGCAGCTTCAGGTTCGTCTCGGCCACCTCCAGCGCCGCCGGCAGCGACGCGTTGCTGGACGCCGTCGAGAACGCGGTGGCCATCGCCAGCCGGATGGAGCGGAAGAAGACCAGCGGGCGCATGCCGCCGAAGAAGCGCACCGACAGCGAGTAGACCACGAACATGTGCAGGCCCAGGCCGAGCAGCACCACCGCCACGTAGAGCGCGATCAGACGGAGCAGGTCCAAGCCCAGCCGCGAGGTCGCCGTGAACATCAGCGCGCACACGCCGAGGGGCGCCAGCCGGAGGACGCCGTGGATGAGGCGCATGCTCACGTCGAAGAGGCCGCTGATGACCTGCTTGAGCCGCTCTGCGCCCTCGGTCTTGGTGAGCGCCAGCCCGCCGCCGAAGATCAGCGAGAAGGCGATGATCGCCAACATGTCGCCGTTGGCCGCCGCCTTGAACACGTTGTCCGGGAAAAGGTTGACGATCAGCGCCACCGGCGAAGTGTCCGTGGGGGCGGCAGCCGCCTTCAGCGTCGCCATCTGGCTGCCCAGGGCCAGCCCGGCCGTCGAGACGCCGCGTCCTGGTCCGATCACGTTCACCAGCGTGATGCCGATGGTCACGGCGATGGCCGAGACCACCACGGTGTAGCCGAGCATGCGCCCGCCCAGCCGGCCCAGGTGCTTGAGATCCAGCTCGCAGACCCCGAGCACCAACGCCGAGAACAACAGCGGGATGACCAGCATGAACAACAGGCGCAGGAAGATCTGGCCCAGCGGCAGCGCGACGTAGTCCGTGAGCAGGCGGGCCCAACGGGCGTCGTGCGCGAAGGCGTTGACCCCGAGGCCCCCGAAAGCGCCCGCGATCAGACCGAGCAGCATCCCACGGTGGTTCGTCACGGGCTCATGCTAGCCTCCGCCGGGCCATGCCCCTGATCCAAATCGTGAGCTCCGCGGAGCCCCCGGCCGCGGCGGCGCGCGCACGCCTGCTGGACGAGCTGTCGCGGCTGCTTTCGGCGCATTTCGCCAAGCCCGAGCAGTGGGTCATGACCAGCCTGATGCCGCGGGCGGAGATGACCTTCGGCGGCACCAGCGAGCCGTGCTGCTACGTGGAGATCAAGAACATCGGCACGATGACGCCTGACGACGCGCGCGCCGTCAGCGCCAAGGTGACCCGAGCGCTCTCGCTCGCCCTCGGCGTGCGGGAGAACCGCGTCTACATCGAGCTCACCGACGCAAAGCCGCACCTCTGGGGCCACGACGGAGACACGTTCGCATGACCGACGCCGATCTCCTGATCGTGAACGCGGCGGAGGTCGTGACCTGCGCGGGCTTCTCCGACGCGCCAGCGCGAGGGGCGGACCAGGGCGTCGTGCGCATCGTGCGCGACGGCGCCGTGGCCATCGCGGGCGATCGCATCCTGGCCGTGGGCGCCAGCGATCGGCTGCGCCGCGAGCACCGGGTGAGCGACGATCGGGTGCTCGACGCCGCCGGCGGCATCGTGCTGCCCGGCTTCGTGGACTGCCACACGCACCTGGTGTTCGCCGGCGATCGCGCCGCGGAGTGGGAGCAGCGTTTGGCGGGCAAGCCCTACCTGGACATCTTGCGCGAAGGCGGCGGCATCCTGAGCACGGTCAAGAAGACCCGCGCCTCGGCCATCGGGGCGCTGGCCACCAACGCGCTGCGCTGGGCCACCACCTGCATGGAGCACGGCACCACCACGCTGGAGGCCAAGAGCGGCTACTGCCTGGACCACGACGGCGAGCTCAAGCTGCTGGAGGTCGCGCGCGCGGTGGCGAGCGAGCTGCCGCTCGAGATCGTCAGCACCTTCCTCGGCGCCCATGTGGTGCCGCCGGAGTACCAAACCCGGCGCGAGGACTACCTCGCCCTGCTCGAGCAGCTCATGGTCGAGGTCAAGGAGCGCTCGCTGGCCGAGTTCGTGGACGTGTTCTGTGAAAAGGAAGCCTTCACCCTCGCCGAGTCCGAGCGCATCCTGACGCGCGCCAAGGCGCTCGGCTTCGGCCTCAAGCTCCACGCCGAGCAGTTCAGCGCGAGCGGCGCCGCCGCCCTCGGCGCGCGCCTCGGCGCGACCAGCGTGGACCACCTGGAGCACGTGGACGCTTCCGCCGTCGCCGCCCTCGCCGCCGCCGAAGAGCCCCCGGTCGGCGTGCTCTTGCCGGGCGTGGCCTTCCACCTCGGCCAGAGCGAGCACGCCCCAGCGCGCAAGCTGATCGAGGCGGGCGTCCCGCTGGCCATCGCCACGGACTTCAACCCGGGCTCGTCGTTCACGCCGTCGCTCCCGATGTGCATCGCCCTCGCCTGCCGCACCAACAAGATGACGGCCAGCGAGGCGGTGGTGGCCTGCACCATCAACGCCGCTCACGCCCTGGGCCGAGGCCGCGAGATCGGCAGCCTGGAGCCCGGCAAGCGCGCCGACGTGATCGTGTGCGACGTGCCCGACCACCGCTGGCTCGGCTACGCCTTCGGCTACAACCCCGTGCGAGCCGTCGTCGTGGACGGCGAGCGCGTGTTCGACTGAGTCGTGCCGGATCGACCTCCGCTCAACCTGTGGCGGGTGGTGCTCGCGCTCGCGCTCTTGCCCGTCGTGCTCGGGCTGGATCGCTGGGCGTATTGGCTGAGCCGCAGCGTGCTCTGGCTGCACCTTCGCGACATCGGCTTGCCGATCTCCACGACCGGCAGCCTGATGACCACGCAGGCGACCCTGAACGCGTTCCTGGTCGTGGCCGGTGGGCTCGTCGCGCTGGGCACCGGTCCGGTGATCCCGCTGGTGGTCGGCCTCGTCCTGTCGGCGCTCGGCTACCTGGTGATCGCCGGCGGCCAGAGCCCCGGCGCGGTCTGGCTCGGCATCGGCGTCTTGGCCATGGGCCAGGGGCTGGCCAAGCCCGCCTGCTTCGCCATCGCGGCGGCGGAGCTCGGGCACCCGCGGGAGCAGCTCCGCGCGCTGGCGTTCGTGTTGCTGTACGCCGTCTTGAACGCCTCGGCGCTGAGCTCCGGCAGCACCGCGGGGCTCTTGGCCACCACCTTCGGCGCACGCGCGGGGTTCGCTTCCGCGGCGGGCGCGACCGGGCTCGGGGCGCTCTTCGCCATCGCGCTCGGCGTGGCCTGGCTCCTGACCCGCCGGAGCGAGCCGGCACCACCGGAGCCGCTCCGCACCGGCCGCGTCCTGCTCGGCGCCGCAGGCCTGGTCGCTCTCGGCGCCCCGTACTCTGCGCTCCTCACCGTCGTGTCTTCGACCAGCTTCTCGGCCACCGGCAGCACCTCGATGGCGTGGGTCACGGTGGTGAACCCCGGCATGGTGATCGCGACGTCGCTCCTGGTGATCCCGATCTTGACGCTGCTCCATCTCAGGGGCGTCGCGCTGCCTGCGCTCTTGGTGGTGGCGGTCGGGCTCTGCCTGGCGGCGCTCGCCGCGGTGCCGCTGATGCTGGCGCGCTCCAGCGTGGCCGCGGCGGCGATCTCCGAGGGCGCGCTGGGCGTGGCGGAGGTGCTGGTCGGCCCGTTCGCGATGGCCCGCGTGGTCGGCGACGTGCCGCGGCGCTTTCAGACGCTGGTCATGAGCGGCTGGTTCGTGGTGTCCGGCGCCGTGCCCATCGCGACCTCGTTCGTCACGCGGAGCTTCCCCAAGGCCGAGCTGATAGTGCTCGCGCTGGTCGCGCTCGGCGTGTTCGTGGCGGGCGCCGTCCTGCTCTTCACGGCGAAGCCGCTGTCGCGCTGGCTGTACGCGCCGGCAGCGGCCGACTGAGCAGGCTCGGCGCGGGGCTCGAAATGCTCTAGCCTCCCCCCGCCGTGGCAGAGACCCCCGATTCCTTGCGCGAACCGTCGATCGTGACGCGGCCCCGCGAGTGGCACCGCGCGAGCGTGCGCGAGATGGCCGAGGCCCTGGACAAAGGCGAGCTCACGAGCCAGGAGCTCGTGGGCGCGCACCTCGAGCGCATCGCCGAGGTGGATCGCGAGATCACCGCCTTCACCGAGGTGTTCCACGACAGCGCCCGGCGTGCCGCCGCGCAAGCGGACGAGGAGCGGCTCGCGGGCAAGCGCCGCGGCCCGCTGCACGGCGTACCGGTCAGCATCAAGGAGTGCTTCGACTTCGAAGGCCGCCCGACCACGCTCGGATTGCCGGCGCGCCGAGCCGCGCGCGCCGAGAGGGACAGCGCGATGGTGCGCGCGCTTTCCGACGCCGGCGCCGTGATCTTGGGCCGCACCAACGTCGCCCAGCTGCTGCTCGCGCTCGAGAGCGACAACCCCGTGTTCGGGCGCACCTCGAACCCGTTCAGCCCACGCCACAGCGCCGGCGGCTCGAGCGGCGGCGAAGCGGCGGCCATCGCCGCGGGGCTCTCCCCCTTGGGCTTCGGCACCGATCTCGGGGGCAGCGCCCGGGTGCCGGCGCACTTCTGCGGCATCGCCGGGCTCAAGCCCACGCCCGGGCGGCTGCCGAACCATGGCTCCCGCGGACCGCTGCCGGGGCAGACCGTGATCGCGCTGCAGACCTCGCTGCTCGGACGCAGCGTGGGCGATCTGGAGCTCGCGCTCGAAGCGCTGCCCGCGAGCGCGCTCGCTCACCTGGATCCAGCGGTGCCGCCGATCACGGACGCGCCTGGCAAGCCCCTGCGCGGCCTGTCGGTGGGGGTCTTCAAGGACAACGAGCTCCTGAGCCCCTCGAGCGCGCTGGTCGGCGCCCTCGAGCGGGCGAGCGACGCCCTGCGCGCGGCGGGTGTGACGGTCGTCCCGTTCTCGCCGCCGGGACTCGCCGAGCTGTTCTTCGACACCGCCGCGCTGTTCGGCGCGGAAGGCGGGCACGCCATGCTGGCGGCCCTCGGCAGTGGTCAGGTCGCGGAGTCGCTGCGCTCGCTGCACAAGCTGGTGCGCGCGCCGGGCGCGGTGCGCGCGGCGCTGCGCAAGGTCGCCGAGCTCTCCGGGGACAAGGAGCTCGCCCGGCTCATCGCCTGCATCGGCGAGCGGAGCGTGGGCGAGTATCAAGCCCTGTGCGAGCGGCTCGACGCGGCAAAGCACGTCATGCTCGAGGCCTGGCGCAGCGCCGGCATCGACGCGCTGCTCTGTCCCCCCTACGCCACGCCGGCTCTGCCTCACGGCCTCTCGGCGGACTTCCTGGTCGCTTCGTCGTATTGCCTACCCTGGAACGCCGTCGGCTTCGTCGCCGGCGTGGTCCCGGTCACGCGGGTCCACGGCGCCGAAGCGCGGCGCGATCGCGCCAAGGGTCAGCTCGGCCGGCTCGCGCGCCGCATCGACGAGCAGAGCGCGGGGCTGCCGGTCGGCGTGCAGATCGTGGCGCCGCCCTGGTGCGAGCGCACCGCGCTCGCGGTGATGAGCGCCATCGAGACGAACGTCTCCGGCGACGTGGACTTCCCCCGCACTCCGGTGTGGTGAGCGGTGAAGCGCCTGGCGTGCCTGCTCGTGCTCGTCGGCTGCTCGGAGGACGCCGACCCGCGCCCCGCCTGCCTCGGCGATCTGCCCGCGACCTGCGCGCCGCTCTACGCGCCGGAGTTCGATCAGATCTACGCCCAGACCCTGAGCAAGAAGTGCGCGACCTCCGGTGGAAGCTGCCACGGCCCGGCCGGAGACAAGGGCGGGCTGACCTTCGCCGACGCGGATGGCTCTTTTGCCGAGCTCACCAGCGAAGGCCGAATCGTGCCCGGCGATCCCGCCTGCAGCGAGCTGGTCGTGCGCCTGGACGCGACGGGTCATGCTTGGAGCATGCCTCCGGGCAAACCCCTCTCGAGCGGCGAGCGCTGCGCCATCCGCACCTGGATCGCCCAGGGAGCCGAGCGGTGAAGCGGGCGCTCCCGCTCCTCGCGCTCTCGGTCGCCGCCTGCGGCGACGACGCCGAGGTGGCGCAGAAGGCCCTCAGCCGTGCCGAGCTCATGAGCCCGGAGACCTGCAAGGGCTGCCACTCTCGCCACTACCAGGAGTGGTCCGGCAGCATGCACGCCTACGCCGCCGAAGATCCGGTGTTCCGCGCCATGAACCGCCGCGGGCAAGAAGAGACCCAAGGGGCGCTCGGCACCTTCTGCGTCAATTGCCACGCGCCCATGGCGGTGCGCGAGGGCGCGACCGCGGACGGCCTGAACCTGGACGAGCTCGACGCCTCGCTCAAGGGCGTCACCTGCTACTTCTGCCACAACGTGGTCGAGGTCCAGGGCAGCCACAACGCGCCGCTCCGGCTGGCCAACGACACCACGCTGCGCGGCGGCATCGCGAACCCCACACGGAATTCCGCGCACGGCTCGAAGTACTCGAAGCTCCACGATCGCGAGGCGCTCGAGAGCGCGAGCCTGTGCGGCGCCTGCCACGACATCGTCTTGCCGTCACCACCGGCGCCGGCGCCGGTCCACCTGGAGCGCACCTTCGCCGAGTGGCAGGGGACCGTGTTCAATCGACCGCCGTCCCAGGGCGGCCTGACCTGCGGCGGCTGCCACATGACCGGGCGGGACGACGTCGCCGCCGACGTCGATGGAGTGCCGCTCCGGCGCGTACACGCCCACACCTGGCCCGGAGTGGATCGGGCCATCACCGACTTCCCGGAGCGCGCGGCGCAGCAGGCGCTGATCGAGCACGAGCTCGACCAGACGCTGCGCTTCGAGCTGTGTGTGCGCCAGCTGCCGGGCGTGGCGTCCTTGCACGTCACGCTGGAGAACGTCGCGGCTGGCCACCATTTCCCGAGCGGTGCTGCGCAAGACCGCCGGGTCTGGGTCGAGATCGGCGCCTGGTCTGGCAGCAGCTTGCTCTACGAGAGCGGGGACGTGCCCGTGACCGAGGCCGTGACCAGCGACCCCGATCCCGCGCTCTGGCTGCTGCGCGACAGAGCGATCGGGGCGGACGGCAAGGACGCGCACATGTTCTGGCAGGTGGCGGAGCTCGAACCGAGCACCATCCCGGGCCCCGTCAGCTTCGACCCCAAGCACCCCGACTACTTCATCACGCACCTCTCCCACCGCTACCCCGCCGGGAGCGAGCTCATCGCCGGCGCGCCGGACCGCGTCAGCTTGCGCGTCCACATCGAGCCCATCGGCCGCGACGTGCTCGACGATCTGGTCCAGAGCGGACATCTCGGCGCCGCCGAGCGCGACGCGGTGGAGCGGCTCGAGCTGTTGCCGAACCGCGGCAAGGCGAGCGTGGCTCTGGAGTGGACGCCGAGCGCCGCGGCCACGCCGCCCCTCGGCTTTCAGAAGACCATCGACGCGGTGCCCGCGGCGTGTGTGACCTCCAGCGTGGCGAAGGCGAACTGATCAGCCCTCGACGCAGAAGGTGTAGACCACGCTGTCGCTCTGCCCACCGGGCAGGCCGACGTCGAGCGTGATCTCCCACTTGCCCGGCATCAGGAGGTTCACCGGGAACAGCTCGTAGCGACCGTCGCTCTTCGGGGTGACCACCGCCTGCACGCTGGTGCCGTGCCCGTGCTCGGGCATGAAGGGCGTGACCGTGACGGTCGCGTCCGAGATCGCCGCCCCGGCCGGGTCGGTCACGCGGATGGTCCAGCGATTGTCGCCCTTCTGCGGCGGCGCCGGATCCGCGGACTCCAGCGTGACCGTCAGCTTGCCGCTCTTGCCGGTCCTCTGGAGCCCGGCGCTGAAGGTGTCGCCGGCGCAGGAGGCGCCGCCTTGCCCGCCGCTGCCGCCGCTCTCGGACTCGTCGGAGCAGCCAGCGACGGAGATCACCGACAGGACGAGCAACAACGCCCAGCGCACGCGCGGAGCCTGACCGCTGGTCCTGGCTTCGTCAACCGGACCGACGTAATCTGCATCGATGCGGCAGTGGATTTCGGCGTGGTTCGGGCTCGCGCTCCTCTCGGCATACGCTTGTGGCGGCGAGGAGTTCAGCGCCGAGAGCAGCGGCGGCGCAGCCGGAAGCACAGTGGGCGGAGCGACGAGCGGTGGGGCCGGCGGGAGCGGTGGCGGCGCTGGGGCCGGCGGTAGCGCCGGCGCGAGCGGCGGCAGCGCGGGCTCCGGCGGCAGCGCGGGCTCCGGCGGCAGCGCGGGCTCCGGCGGCAGCGGCGGTCTGGACGCCAGCACCGGCGGCGGCGGCGGAGCGGACGCGAGCACCGGCGGTAGCACCGGCTGTCCCGCGCCGACCTCGCCGACGCTGCTCACCACGGCGACGCCGAACCCGGAGTACCCGGTCGTGTCCGGCGGCAACGTCTACTTCAGCACCGACCTCTCGATCATGCGCGTGCCGGTCGCCGGCGGGACAGCCGTCCCGCTGCACACGGACATCGCACCGACGCAAATCGAGGGCGTCGCGGTCGCCGGCACGGATCTGTACTGGGCAGATCAAGGCCGCAGCGAGCTCAGGCACGTCGACTTGAACAACAACCAGTTCACGGTCGTCACCTCCGGTCAGACCGGCATCCAGACCGTCGCGGCGGACTCGACGCACGTCTACTGGGCGTCCGACGTCGGCATCCGCCGCCGCGCCGGGGGTGGCAGCAACGAGAACCTCTACGCCTCCGCCGGCGCCTACGCCATCGCGCTCGGCGAGTCGGACGTGTTCTGGGTCACGCTCGCGGGCGGCGTCCACCGCGGCCCGAAGAGCGGCGGGAGCTCGCAGCCCCTCACGAACAAGGCGAACCCCCTGGGCGGCAACTGGAGCGCGGTGAGCATCGCGCTGGACGCGACCCACGTGTACTTCAGCGTGCGTACCCCGACCGGTACGGCGACGCCCCCCGACGCCGTGTATCGCGTTCCCCGCGCCGGCGGCGCGCTGGAGCAGGTGCTCGTGATCTCCGGCGCGGAGGGCATCGCGCTCTCGCCGACCTGCGTCTACATGGGCCACCGCGGTGTCAACGGCCGGATCTACGTACGCCCGAAGAACCTCACCGGCGGGGGCATCGTGAACCTCGGTGGCTTCCAGTACCCGCGAGGTTTGGCCATCTCGGGCGGCTCGCTCTTGATCGCCGACTCGATGGCCGGAACGGTTCAGCGAGCCACGCTCTGACCTGCTACATTCGCTGCCGCCTTGAACTGGTGGTCCTTCGAACGCCGCTGGCTCGCCGCCATCTGGGCGACCATCCTGCCGAGCGGCACCCCCGGCGGCCTCGCGCTCGGCGCGAGTGACGTGCCGCTCGACCGCTTCCTGGACCAGCTCATCGCCCTCGCGCCGGCCCGCGTCAGCTTCGGCGCGCGCGCCTGCGTCTGGCTTCTGACCTTCTGCCCGCTGCTGGTGCTGGGTCGCTTCGCGCTCTTCCCGAGCCTCGAGACCGAGGCACGCCTGGCGCTCCTGGACAAGCTCAGGTCGAGCGACGTGTACCTGGTGAGGGAGCTGCCCATCCTGTTCAAGATGCTGGGCGCGCTCGGCTACGCCGGCCTGCCGGAGGTGCAGCGCCAGATGGGGATCCCGCTCGACGACGACACCCCGCGGCCGGACTGGGCAGCGGAGCCGAAGCCATGAGCGGCGCCATCCTCGAGCTCCGGGACGTCTCCGGCAAGCCGCGCGTCCAAGACGCCGCCGACGTGGTCGTGATCGGCAGCGGCGCGGCCGGCGCCACGGCGGCGCGGGTCTTGACCGAGGCGGGCCTCGACGTGGTGTTGATCGAAGAGGGCGCTCACGTGAGCACCGCCGACCTGCAGAACGACATGTGGTCGAGCTTCAAGCAGGTCTGGCGCGACCTGGGCTTCCAGGTCGCGAACGGGCGTGCGCTCACGCCCATTCTGCAGGGACGCTGCGTGGGCGGCACCACGGCCATCAACGGCGCCATCATCCACCGCATGCCGGAGAAGATCTGGGCCCGCTGGCGCGACGAGTTCGGGCTGGGCGACGCCCTGCCCTACGCGGAGCTCGTGCGCATCTGGGACACCCTCGACCAGGAGCTCCACGTGGGCACCG
The DNA here is from genome assembly GCA_015075635.1 of Polyangiaceae bacterium. NCBI lineage: Bacteria > Pseudomonadati > Myxococcota > Polyangiales > Polyangiaceae > Polyangiaceae bacterium. The sequence goes on along the minus strand of JABTUA010000001.1, from coordinate 1,994,450 downwards.
CGCCGGAGGCAGTGCTCGGCCAGAACAACGCGCTGATGCGCACCGCCACCGAGCGCCTGGGCATCGCCGGCAACCTGATCCGGCGCAACGTGAAGGACTGCCAGGGCAGCGCCCACTGCAACCAGGGCTGCCCCACCGCTCGGCGCCAGAGCATGAACGTCTCGTACGTGCCGCGCTCCGTGGCGGCCGGCGCCCGCGTCTACGCCACCTGCACCGCGACCTCGCTCCTCACCCGGGGCGGGCGGGCCACCGGTGTGATCGGGCGCTTCCGCGATCCGCTGAGCGGCGAGAGCGGACCGGAGCTCCGAGTCGAGGCCCGCCGCGCGGTGTTCTTGGCCGCGAGCGCCATCCAGACCCCGCTGTTTCTGGCGCACAATCGCGTGGGCCGCGGCTCCGGCGTGCTGGGCAAGCGCCTGCAGGCGCACCCGGGCACGGCCGTGGTCGGCGTGTTCGACGCGCCGGTGAAGATGTTCCGAGGCGCGACCCAGGGCTACGAGAGCGTCCACTACTGGGACGAGCGCATGAAGTTCGAGACTGTCGCCATGCCGCCGGAGCTGGCCATGGCGCGCTTGCCCGGGCTCGGCCCCGAGCTGATGCGCGAGCTCGCCCGCTACGCCCACCTGGCGGTCTGGGGCGTGCAGGTGCGCGCGGAGGCGATGGGCTCGGTGCGTGCGGGCCTGTTCGGGGGCACGCACATCGAATACGACATGACCGATGCCGACATCCGCGTGCTCAAGCTCGGCGTGCGGCGACTGACGGAGATGATGTTCGCCGCCGGCGCCCGCGCGGTGCTGCCGGGCGTGCACGGTTTGCCGGCCTCGATCGCCAGCGTGGACGAGCTCCAGCCCATGTTCGACGCCGCCGACGACCCGCGCCTGTTCCACACCATCGCTGCGCACCTGTTCGGCACGGCGCTGATGGGCGGCTCGGCGTTCAACAGCGTGGTCAAGCCCAGCTTCGAGACCCACGATCTGCCCGGCCTGTACGTGATCGACTCCAGCGTGTTCCCGACCAACATGGGCGTGAACCCCCAGCACACCATCTCGGCCCTGGCGTGGCTCGCGGCGGAGCGTCTGGCCTCGTGAAAATCCCGGGTCCGCGCCGGCGGTACCCTGCCCTCGCCGGAGCGTGCTAAGGAGGTCCGCCGTGACGTCGCCAGTCGAGCTCCTGGTCGTGAAGAGCGTGCGGGCCGTCGATCCCGCTGCGGGTCTCGACGGCGAGGTGGATCTGGTGGTCGAGCACGGGCGCATCACCCGGCTCGGCAAGGGCGCCGGGCGCGAGGCCGCCGGGAGCGAGCGCGCCCGGGTGGTGGACGGCGCCGGCAAGTGGCTCCTGCCCGCCTTCGTCGATCTGCACGCCCACCTGCGCGAGCCGGGCCAGGAGTACAAAGAGGACATCGCCAGCGGGCTCGCCGCCGCGGCGGCCGGCGGCTACGCGCACGTGTGCGTGATGCCGAACACCAAGCCGGTGAACGACACCCGCGCCGTCACCGAGATGATGCTCAGGCGCGCGGCGGAGGTCGGCGGCCCGCGCCTGCACCCCATCGCGGCCATCACCATGGGGCAGAAGGGCAAGGAGCTGACGGAGATGGCCGAGCTCCGCGACGCCGGCGCGGTCGCGGTCAGCGACGACGGCGTGTGCGTGATGTCCAGCGCGGTGATGCGCCGCGCCCTCGAGTACGCCAAGACCTTCGACCTGCCGGTGATCCAGCACGCCGAGGACCACGAGCTCAGCGCCGGCGCCGACATGCACGAGGGCGCGGTGAGCGCGCGGCTCGGGCTGCGGGGCTGGCCGCGGGTGGCCGAGGACGTGATCGTCGCCCGCGACGTCTTGCTCGCAGAGTACACCCGGGCGCGCTACCACGTGGCCCACGCCTCGACGCTGGGCACGGTGCGCATCCTGCGCGAGGCCAAGAGCCGCGGCCTGCCGGTGACCGCCGAGGTCACGCCGCACCACCTCTTGCTGACCGACGCAGCGGTGATCGGCTACGACACGGCCTGCAAGGTCAACCCGCCGTTGCGCGAGGAGGCCGACGTGGAGGCGCTCCGCGCCGCGCTGGCCGACGGAACCCTGGACGCCATCGCCACCGATCACGCCCCGCACACCTCGCTGGAGAAGGACTGCGAGTTCTCCTTCGCGAAGCCCGGCATGATGGGGCTCGAGCTGTGCTTCGGCCTGCTGCTCGGCCTGGTGGGCAAGAACGGGCTCACGCTCGGGCGGCTGATCGACGCTCTGTCCACGCGCCCCGCGCGCATCGCCGGGCTCGACGCCCCCAGCCTGCGCGAAGGCGCGCCGGCGGATCTGGTGCTGGTCGATCCGGAAGCGCTCTGGACGCCGGAGCGCGGCAAGCTCCGCTCCAAGAGCGACAACACTCCCTTCCTGGGGCGAGAGCTCCGCGGGCGCGTGCTCGTCACGCTCGCAGACGGTCGCGCCGTGTTCGACGCCCTCGGTGACGCCCGATGAGCGCCACGCGCAAGGCCCACCTGGCCCTGGCCGACGGCACGCTGTTCGAAGGCGAAGCGTTCGGCGCCGACGGCAGCACCACCGGCGAGGTCGTGTTCACCACCGGCATGACCGGCTACCAGGAAGTGCTGACGGATCCGAGCTACACCGGCCAGATCGTCACGATGACGGCGCCGGAGATCGGCAACACCGGCATCAACGACGAGGACGACGAGGCCGTCGGCGGCCGGCCGCAGGTCTCCGGCTTCGTGGTGCGGAGCCCCAGCCCCGTCACCTCGAGCTGGCGCGCCAAGGGCAGCCTGGACGAGTACCTGGCGCGACACGGCGTGGTCGCCATCGGCGGCGTGGACACCCGGCGCCTGACCCGCCTGATCCGCGATCGCGGCGCGCAGAACGGCTGCATCGGCACCGAGCCCCCGGACGTGCTGGTCGAGCGCGCCCGGAGCGCGCCCAGCATGGAGGGCCTCGACCTCGCGGCGCGCGTCACGCCCCAGGAGCGCTACGAGTTCCAGGAAGGCTGCGGCGCCTGGAGCGCGCTCGGAGACGAACCGGCGGCGCAGGCGGAGCGGCCGCGCATCGTGGCCATGGACTTCGGCGCCAAGCGCAACATCTTCCGCTGCCTCGTCCAGAGCGGCTTCCGCGTCACCGCAGTGCCCGCCGCGACCAGCGCCGCCGACATCCTCGCCCTGTCACCCGACGGCATCTTCCTGTCCAGCGGCCCCGGCGATCCCGCCGCGGTCACCTACGCGGTCGCGACCATCCGCGAGCTCCTGGGCAAGAAGCCCATCTTCGGCATCTGCCTCGGCCACCAGCTGCTCTCGCTCGCCCTGGGCGGCCGCACCTACAAGCTCAAGTTCGGTCACCGCGGCCTGAATCAACCGGTCAAGGACCTGACCACCGGGCGCGTCGAGATCACCACGCAGAACCACGGCTTCGTGGTGGACATCGACTCGCTGAAGGGCCACGCGCGCTCGACGCACGTGCACCTGAACGACGGCACCAGCGAAGGCCTGGAAGCGCCGGAGGCGCGAGCGTTCAGCGTGCAATACCACCCCGAGGCCGCCGCCGGCCCGCACGACGCGCTCTACCTGTTCGAGCGATTTCGGCAGTTGGTCGCTGGCTGAGCTCCCTCCCCACTGGCCAATCCGCCCCCCGCGAGCTAAGAGCCGGGCGGCCTTGGCTCGCAAAACCATCCACTTCGTCTCGCTCGGCTGCCCGAAGAACCGGGTGGACAGCGAGGTCATGCTCGGCGTCGCCGAACGCGCGGGCTACCGTCACGTGCCCGACGCGGCGGACGCCTCGGTGATCGTGGTCAACACCTGCGGCTTCATCGACGCGGCCAAGAAGGAGAGCATCGACACCATCCTCGAGCTCGGCCGCCACAAGGAGAGCGGGAGCTGCCAGAAGCTGGTGGTCGCCGGCTGCCTCAGCCAGCGCCACCCGGACGAGCTGGCGGACGGCCTGCCGGAGGTGGATCACCTGCTCGGCTCGAGCGACATGCTCAAGCTCGAAGGCGTGCTCACCGGCAAGGCCGAGCGCATCCTGGTCGGTAGCCCCGCCGACTGGGTGGTGAAGGCCGCCGACCCGCGCACGATCTCGACCCGCGGCGCCAGCGCCTACGTGAAGATCGCCGAAGGCTGCAACCGCAAGTGCTCCTTCTGCGTGATCCCGGAGCTCCGGGGGCTTCAGCGCTCGCGCTCGGTGCGCGACGTGGTCGAGGAGGTGAAGCGGCTCGCAGACGCCGGCGTCCTGGAGGTGAACCTGGTGTCGCAGGACACCGTGGCCTACGGCCGCGACCTGCCGGGCGACCGCAGCCTGGCCCAGCTGGTCGAGCGCGTGGCGGCGGTGTCCGGCATCCGCTGGGTGCGCCTGTTCTACCTGTACCCGGAGAAGCTCGGCGACGAGCTGATCGAGCTCATCGGCCACCACGAGCGCGTCGTGCCCTACGTGGACATGCCGCTCCAGCACGCGGCGGACGCCATGCTCCGGCGCATGCGCCGCGGACACGGCGGCGCGCGCCTGCGCGAGCTGGTGAGCCGCCTGCGCGAGCGCGTGCCGAACCTCACCTTCCGCACCGCCTTCATCGTGGGCCATCCCGGCGAGAGCGAGGCGGAGTTCGAAGAGCTGTGCGACTTCGTGCGCTGGGCGCGCTTCGATCGCATGGGCGTGTTCCGCTATTCGGACGAGGAGTCGTCGAAGAGCTATCACCTGGCCGACAAGGTGCCGCCGCGGGTCGCCGCCTCCCGCGCCAAGAAGCTGATGGCCATCCAGCGCAAGATCAGCCGCGAGAAGCAGCGCGCGCTGATCGGGCAGGAGCTCACCGTGCTGGTCGAGGGCCCGAGCGAGGAGAGCGAGCTGGTGATGGTGGGCCGGCACGCCGGCCAGGCACCGGAGATCGACGGCCAGGTGTTCCTGTCCGGCGCCGAGGTGCGCCCCGGGCAGATGCGCCGCGTGCGCATCGAGCGCGCCACCGACTACGACTTGCTCGGCGAGGTCATCGACGAGGAGCCCAGCGAGCGCGCCCCGCGGCGGAAGCAACCGGGCGCGCCGGTCGTCCACCGCGAGAGCGACGGCCGCAAGGTCGGCCTGCGCGTCGTCACTTGAGGACGGTCACGAGCCGCGCTGCCAGCGCGTCCATCGCCGCGTTGTAGCCGTAGGCGCTGCCCGACGGGTTGGCGACGTCCTTGGGGCAGATGGACGCCACCACCGCCTGGTCACCGACGTCCTTCAGCACCTCGAGGTGGCGCGTGCCGGGATAGGCCTTGGCGAAGGCCTGGAGCTTCGAGTACTGACCGCTCGAGCCCTGGCAGAGTGGGTTGTCCTCAGTGTAGCCCGGGCCGACGTCGTCGCAGGAGCACGCTCCGCCTCCCGAGGAGCCGCAGTCCTTCGGCGTCGAGAGCGGGAAGATGCAGGCGTACTGAAGGTCGCCGTCGCCGGTATTCCACTCGTGCCCGTTGATCTTGCTCGCCATGGGTCCCGCGCTCGGGCCGGCGATCGCCTCGCCGGTGGCCGGGTTGTTCCCGTTCCGGGGCTTCGGGGACTCGACCATGAACGGATCGTCCGGTTGATCCGCCAGGTTCCAGCGCTTGCAGATGCTCATCGGGCGCGGCAGCTCGCTCGGGCTCACCGGCTCCTGACACTCCGGCACGAGCCAGCCCCAGCGACCCTTGGCGGCGAGCTCGCCGGCGCTGAGCAGCGACAGCTCGCTCGGAGAGGCGAGGGTCGCGTCGCTCGCCAGATCCTGCCAAGGCACACCGACGATGCCGACCAGGAACACGAGCCCCGGGTGCCGTCCGCCGGCGAAGAGCGGGTTCGGTACGCGCGCGCCGTTGCACTCGCCCAAGGACAGCGCGGTCGTGGTGCCCAGCCAGCTGTCGCAGATGGTCGGCTGCGTGAGCGCCTCGGCGTATTTTCTCGTCGGATACAAGAAGTCGAGGCCGAAGCGCCGCTTCTGCTCCCAGCAGCGCAGGTTCGGGTGGTCGCCCTGATCGTCCCATGCGCCCTTGCTGCACTCCGGATCGGCGCCGAGGGGCGTGCAGCCCGCTGGCGGCGCCGGCTCCGCGGCTTGGCACGAACGGCAGCAGGGGCTGTTTGGATCGGTCGCGCAGGCGCTGGTCGCGCGCGGCAGGTGGAAGGGGGTGTTGTTCGGGTTCGAGGTCTGCGCGGCGATCCAGTTGAAGCCGCCGTCCATGATGGAGCAGTCGTTCTCGTCCGAGAGCATCAGCACCACGACCGCGGAGTCGGGTCTTAGGAAGTCCTGGCGCTGCTTCAGCACGACCTGATCGACGCCGGTGACGGTCGCGACGTTGTCCTGCACCACCACGTCCTCCGGCGGTGAGGGATCGATCAGGAAGCGGTACCAGGCCTCGAGCGGTGCCTCGTAGCCGCAGCCGCTCTCGCCGACGGCCTCGATGTGGGCGATGAACTGCGTGATGAGCTTGGCTTGGTCGGTCTCGCCGCCGCCTTTGCCTGCGGGATCCCACCACAGGAAGCCGAGGCCTTGGTGGCTGTCGAGGCCCTGCCGCACGCTGGGCATCAGGCGCGCGTGGTCGTTCTGGGTCGGGTTGCCCGCCGGACTGTTCGGGCTGCACTGATCCCCGCCATGCCCGCCCAGGCTCGACGAGATCACGCCGATGTGCAGATCCGTCACCGGCTTGCCGCCGCCGTTGGGGCTCAGGAGCTGGTTCACCAGGCGAGGCACGGCTTCAGCCAAGATCGCCTGCTTGTCCGCCATCGAGCGCGAGTTGTCGACCATCAGGAGCAGATCGACCTTGTCCGTCGGTTGGAGCGGCGCGCCACCGCTACCGCCCAGGCCGCCGCTGCCGCCTGCGCCGCCCGCGCCGCCGGTGCCGCCACTGCCACCGGATGCTCCAGTTCCGTCGCTCGAGCTGTTGCCGCCGCAGCCCGCGCTCGCTAGCGCCGCCGCGAGCATCACCGCGCCCAACCCCGTTACGAGCTTCATGCTGACTCCTGTTACGCGCTCTCGGCGCGCGCTGCCCCCGGGCTCACTTCGGAACCTTGAACACGATCCCCGGGCTGGTCGTCGTGCCCACTTGATACCAGAGCTCGAGCTCGTCGCCGACGACGGCGGCGATGGCGAAGCGATAGTGCCCATCGGGGCCAGTGAACTGACCGCGGATCTCGCCGGTGCGCATGTTGGCGGCGAACACGGTGGCCTCCCCTTCGACGTAGCCGTCGAGGGTGACCATGCCCTGCTGGTCGGGGCCCTCGACCACCGGCTTGCTCGGCGGCGGCAAGGGCAGCGTGGGCGACAGGCAAGCGGTGGCGGCGAGCGAGAGCCCGATGAGCCAGCCGCGGCGCGAGAACCGTCGCATATCTGCCAACAGAGTAGCACGCCGCGTGCCACGCTGGGGCCTGGACAATGTCAGGGCAATGCCGCCAGACACGCCAACCGAGTTGTCGCTGCCGGCAACCGATTGGGCGCGGGCCTCGGGCATGGCTGCCGCTCCGGGAAGATGCTAACCGCGGGCTCGCGTTTTCTCGGGAGATGACGGTGGACAGCGGGCCGAGCGGCACAGCGCCAGCGCAGGCGGTCTCCCCGCGCGTGCCCGAGCTGCGTCCGTGGATGCGAAAGCTCGGCGGGCTCGCGCGCCCGCTGCCGTTCTTGATGGTGCTCGGCTGGCTCGTCGCACCCCGTGCCGCGCCGGCTCCGGCGCGCGCGGAGCCCGAGCGAGCCCGCGCGCTGTGCCTTGCCCTGGCAGAGCGAGGAATGAGCGCGGTCGCCGAGGAAGCGCACTTCCTCGATCCGGCGCCGGGGCGCCTGAGCGCAGGCGGCGGGCGCGTGCGTGCGCTGGTGCGCGCGCAGAGCGGGAGCGAGCCCGCGGACATCTGGCTCACCACCAGCCGCTGGTCACCCGAAGGGCGACTGCTCGAGCTCACCGGGCTCTACAACCTGAGCGACACTTCCGCGGTGGACGAGCGCGAGCTCACGGTGGACGGCCCGCGCGCGGCATGGGTGATCGGCAGCGACGGCAAGGCCTACACGCTCAAGCTCGCGGATCTCTCCGGCGAGCCGGTGCCGAGCGGCTGGTCGGCGCGCTCGCGCTGGCAGGCCAAGATCACCAACCTTCAAGAGACCGGACAAGCGAGCGGCGTCGGGCAGCGGAGCTTCCGCCTCGATCCGCCAGCGGAGCGCGCGGTCTTGAGCTTCGACGAAAACGCGCTCAACGCCGACGTGGACGGGCGCAAGATCCGCATCCCGACCTCGGGCGATCCGACCATCGAAGGCGCGCGCCACTTGATGGAGCAGACGCCGGAGAAAGGCCGTCCCGGCAACCTGGTCACCTGGGCCGTCGATCGCGTGCGCGCGCTGCCCTGGTTCGGCAGCGATCGCATGCAGCTCGTCAAAGCCGTCGCGTTCGAGGCCCTCGACGCCTTCGAGCGCGTGATGGGCGGAGTCACCGGTGACACCGGCGCCGAGCGCGTGAAGGAGGAGCTCGCCGGGCTCGAGGCAGCGCCGCTCGCGCCAGACCTTCCCGATCCCGAGACCGGTTGGCCCCCGGCGCCCATGGAACCGATGATCTCGCCGGCGCTCGAGGGCGAGGGCAAGTGGCGCCCGCTCGAGAAGGATCCGTTCATCCCCACGAATCCCGACGCGCCCGCGCCCTTCGTGCAGTCGTTCATCCGCACCGATCAGAAGCGCGCCTACAACCAGACCTGGGTGCTGGTCTGGGATCCGCGCCAGATCGCGCTCCACGCCATGAGCGGCACCCTCGAGCCGAAGAGCGCCACGGGCGAGACGGGCTCGGGCCTCGTGCCGCGCAAGCCGGAGGTGATGAGCCGGCTCGTCGGCGGCTTCAACGGAGGCTTCCAGGCGACGCACGGCGAGTTCGGCATGATGGCCGACGGCGTCACCTACCTGCCGCCGAAGCCCTACGCCGCCACCGTCGCGGAGCTCGCGGACGGCTCCACGGCGTTCGGCACCTGGCCCAACGACGAGAAGGTCCCGGACGACATCATCGGCTTCCGCCAGAACATGACGCCGCTGGTGATGGACGGCACCATCAACCCGTACAAGCGGAACTGGTGGGGCGGCGTGCCTCCGGGTTGGACCGACGAGAGCCGCACCACGCGCAGCGCGATCTGCCAGACCAAGGAGGGTTTCGTCGCCTACTTCTACGGCGCCAGCATCGACGCCGATCACCTGGCGCTGGCCATGCAGCGTGTGCGCTGCGTGTACGGCATCCACCTGGACATGAACCCGGGGCACACGGGCTTCGAGTTCTACCGCGCGGCGCCCGCGAACGAGCTGCCGTCCCTCGGACGCAAGCTCGACGCGCAGTGGGAGGCGGAGGGCGACGTGCGCGACATGCCCGGCTGGCGCTTCATGGGCCGGCGCATGCTGCGCTACATGGGCCTGATGAACTTCCCGCGTTACATCCAGCGCGAGTCGCGGGACTTCTTCTACCTGACGCTGAAGCACCTCGTGCCGGGCGCGAAGCTCGCGCCGCGCGTGACCCCCGCCGAGCCCGGCGAGGGCGAGTGGAAGGTCAAGGGCCTGCCGCAGCACGGCTGGCCCTACGCGGTCGCGACGACCTGGCTGCGAGCGGAGCCGAGCCGCCCGGACACCAAGCTCACCATCCTGAAGCTCGACCCCAAGGCGGTGCGCCCCGAGAAGCCAAGCGAAGCGGACCCGCAGGTCGTGATCGCGTTCCCTCGCGCCGGCGAGCAGGGACCCGGACTGTGGCTCGGGCCCGCGGGCTTCGCGGTAGGCCCGACTGGCCCGGACGGTGCCGTCGCGGTGGCGCGCGGGCTCTCCACCCGCGGCCCGGACGCGCTGGCCGCCCTCGGCATCGACGGCGCGGGCATGCTCGCCTACGTCGAGGTCACGAGCGGACGCGACGCAACGCGGGACGGGGAGCTGCTCGACTCCGTGCTCGACTCGCTCGGGGCCAAGCCGCGACTGTACTTATCGAAGCCGCTCGGCCTGGCGCTCGGGGGCGATCGCGACCTCGGCGGTCGCGCCCTCACGGCGGGGCCGGACGCGCTCCGGCTGGTGCGGCGGCCTTCGCCGGGGGCCACTCGGATCTTTCCGGACACCCCGGTCGTTCCGGTCAACGTCTGGTACCCGCTCCAGGCCAAGCGGGTGCGCTACTTCCCCAAGCCGAAAAAGGAAGAGAGCGAGGCCGGCGGGGCCGAAGCGGAGTGACATTTCTCAAAATCAGGGGCGGTTTGTGCCAGACTTCTCGCCGGAGATCCGTTGCCCCCGACGCAGCTCTACGGCCCCTTCGAGCTCATCCAGCGCATCAGCGTCGGCGGAATGGCAGAGGTCTTCCTGGCGCGCCACACGCGCACCCGCGACGTCGTCGCGCTCAAGCGCATCCTGCCCAACGTCTCCGAAGACGAGGAGTTCATCGAGCTCTTCCACGACGAAGCGCGCATCGCCACGCACCTCGACCACCCGAACATCGCCCGCACCATCGACGCGGGCCAGGTGGACGGCAGCCACTACATGGCGCTCGAGTACGTCAACGGCCAACCGCTGCGCACCTTGATGGATCGCGCGGCGTCGAACCGCTACACGCTGCCCCCCGAGCTCGCCATCCACATCCTCACCGAGGTCTGCACGGGGCTCGCCTACGCGCACGACCGGCGGGACGGCCAGGGCCGCCCGCTCAACATCGTGCACCGCGACGTGAGCCCGCAGAACATCCTGGTCTCCTACGACGGCCGGGTGAAGCTCATCGATTTCGGCATCGCCAAGGCGGCCGGCAAGATCACGCGCACCCAGGCCGGCATGATCAAGGGCAAGGTCGGCTACATGTCGCCCGAGCAGGTGACCGGCAAGGACGTGGACCGCCGCGCCGACATCTTCGCCCTGGGCATCTGCCTGTGGGAGGCGCTGGCGGGCCGCAAGCTCTACGACGGGGCGAACGAAATCGTCGTGATGAACAAGATCCGCACGGATTCGGTGCCGGCGCCGACCTCCGTGAACCCGCGCCTGCCCCGCGGCGTGGACGCAATCGTACTCAAGGCGCTCGCCAAGGACCCAAACCAGCGGTACGCTACCGCGTCGGAATTAGAAGCGGATTTGCGTGCGCTCTCTCGAACGCTCTCAGCGCCGGGAGACGCAGCGCGGCTGGCCCAACTGATGAGCCAGATGTTCCCTACGGAGGCAGCCCGGGCCGCCTCCGGTCCGCAGGAGATCAACGGGATGAGCGAAAAAGGCGGTTCTGATCTGGACGTTTTCGACGGCCTGGCGAAGAAGTCGGGCCGGCCGGGCCCGCCCTCGCAGGCCCCCCGCTCGCTCCCGGCGCCCACACCGCCCCCCGGGCAGAAGAAGACACTGCTCGGCCTGCCGGCGCCGACCCCTCCGCCGCCCCAGTCCGGCAGGAACCTACCGCCGCCCCCCAGCCTGCGCAGCGGTCCTGCGCCGCTGCCCCCGCCGAGCCGCGCTGGCTCCGGGCTGCCGCCCCCCGCGGTGCCCCCGCCGGTCTCGAAGCCCCCCATGCCCGGGCCACTGCCGCCCAAGCCGCCGCCGGCCGCGGCCGCGCCGGTGGACATGGACTGGGACGACGAGGACGAGAAGACGGCGGTCTTCGACAAAGAGCCCAACGAGGCCCCGTCGCAGGCGCTGCTCCGCCCGGCGCCCCCCACTCCCGCCGCCGGTGGCGGCGCGCCTTCGGCTCGGGTCGGGAGCGCTGCGGCGCTGATGGGCAGCTCCGGCGGCGCCGCAGCCTCCGCTCCGCCGAGCTTCCCCGGCGCCGGCGGCCCCTCGACCGTGCGCGGCATGGGCCCGGGCGGAATGCCCGGTCCCGGCGGAATGCCCGGCCCCGGCGGAATGCCCGGGCCAGGTGGAATGCCGCCGATCCCGGCCTCCATCCCGGGCCCCGGCATGATGCCGCAAGTGCCGGGGCAGATGCCCGGGCAGATGCCGGGCGCGCCCCCGCAGATGTCGCCGCACATGCCGCCGGTCGTCCCGGCTGCCTACCCCGCACCCGCCCCATCTTCCGGCGGCGCGGGTCGCATGATCCTCTTGGCGGTCGCGGGCCTGCTGGTGGTCGGCCTGGTCGCGGCGATGGTGGTGTTCTTCATCCCGCGGAACGGCACCCTGGTGGTCACCGTCGCCGGCCCCGGAAACAAGAGCGTGGACGCGGTGCAGGTCTTCGTGGACGGCAACAAGCGCTGCGACACCTCGCCCTGTCGTGTGACCGAGCTCAGCACCGGCACGCACATGGTCAAGGTCACCGCGGCAGGCTACCAGCCCACCGCCGAGCAAGGCGTGAAGGTCGCGACCGGTGAGGACGCGGTGCTCAACGTCACGCTCTCGCGGGCCAGCGAGGGCACCGGCGTCAAGGTCAGCGCCGACACCATCGGCTCCGTGAAGCTCTACGTGGACGGCAAGGAGATCGGTCCCCTGCCCCAGGAGCTTCGCGACATGACCCCTGGCGAGCACGTGATCAAGATCGCCGGCGACCGCTACGAGGCGTGGGAGAAGCGCATCGCGGTCGAGGAGGGTCAGGTCCAGAGCATCGAGCCCAAGCTGAAGGTCGTGAAGGGCCTGGCCACCATCAAGGCCGGCACCGGCGCCGAGAACGCACGGGTGCTCCTGGTCAGCGGCAACGAGCGGCGCCCGATCCCGAAGCTGCCCATCAAGATCGACATCACCACGGACAAGCCGTGGAGCATCGTCGCCACCAAGGCGGGCTTCGAGGACTTCAGGAAAGACATCAGCTTCCAGGATGGAAAGGCCGAAGAGACCTTCACCATCGACCTGTTCGAGAAGGGCAAGGCGCCCAAGCCCGAGGGCCCCGCCGCCACCGGCGGTCAGACCCCCGTGGGCGGCGGCACCGAGAAGCCCGAGGTCGGCAAGCCCCCTGTCGGCGGAGGCGTCACGCCCCCCGTCGCGGCCGCAGGCACCGGCACCCTGAACATCAACAGCATCCCGGTCTCGAACGTGATCCTCGACGGCAGGCCGATGGGCTCGACGCCCAAGGTCGGCCTCAGCGTACCGGCGGGCAACCACACGGTGGTGTTCGTCCACGCCGAGCACGGCCGCAAGTCGCGGGTGGTGAACGTGCCCGCGGGTGGGTCGGCTACGGCGGCGGTGAGATTTCCCTGAGAGACCCGGGGCCGCCGGCCGTGGCACCAACCGGCGGTGGACTGGAGCCGCTTCCCGCCCGCTGGGTCTGGTTCCTCACTGTTGCGGCCTCCATCGCGGTGGTGGGCGCTGTTCTGGTTGCGCCATACCTCCCGAGCCAGGACGGGCCGCAACACCTGTACCTGGCCCACCTCTCCATCCACTACTCGGACCCGGGCTCCATCTACGCGGAGACGTATCGGCCAACGCAGGCCGTGACCGCTCAGGGGTTCAACTTCCTCTACTCGCCACTGGCCGAGCTTTTGCCCTGGCGAAGAGCACTGCAGGTCACGCTGGGCATCATCCTGCTCGGGTGGTCATGGGCCTTCGTGGCGCTCACTCGCGCCCTCCGTCCGGAGCGATTCGTACTCGGGTTGCTCGGCTTTGCCACAGCGTTTCAGTGGGCGCTGTACATGGGGTTCTTCTCGTTCCTCATCTCCACGTCCGTGTCGCTCGCCATCATCGCGCTGGCTTTGCGGTTCAGCACATGGGACTTGCGCCACCGTGTCCTGCTCGGAGTGCTGGTGACGTTGCAGGGCGTGTTTCACCTCTTCGGGGCACAAGTCACGCTGTTGTTTCTGGGTGTCCTCACGCTGGTGAGACACGAGCGAGGGAGGTGGCTCCGCGAAGTCGGAACCCTCGCGCTCATCAGCTTGCCGATCGCGTGGCTCGTAGCGCGGACTGCCGGAGCGTTCTCGGCGAGCTCGAACCTGCCGAGCGCTGGACCTGACGCTCCGCTTCCCGTCGCTGAACGGCTGTTGCTGATCCGAGGAGTATTCGTCGGTGGGCCCGCGTGGCGCGGATGGCCAGTCTTCGTCCTCGCGCTCGTTGCGCTCGCGTCTTGGTCTTACCGCTGGCGGCGGGGACGCGGCTCGCGCGACGAGCTCGCCTTGGGCGTAACTTCCGCCTTGCTGCTGAGCGCCGGGGTGCTGGCACCTCTCCACCTGGCTACATGGCAGTTCTTCTCCCCTCGCTTCCTTCCGCTCGGCGTGATGCTCGCCCTGCCGCTCTTGTCGGTGGAGGCGCTCACCCGACGGTTCGCGCGACTCGCGTCAGTCGGCGCGATCGTGCTCTTCTCTGGGGCCTCGCTCGCATGGTCCGGATGGTTCAACCGCGCCGCCTACGAGCAATGCCGCAACAGCCTGGCGGGACTCGAGCAGCCCATTCGACGCCAGGGGTACCGCCTCCCCGTAGTACTGCAGGCTGCGTGCGAAAGAGACGTCCACCCAACGATTGCCGAGGCCTATCCCTTCGTCGAGCCCGTGACCAACATCGGCGCACTCTATGCGGTCGAGCAGGGCGGCGTCGTTCCGTACACGTTCACTGCCCGCGCAGACCTCCACCCTTTCGTGCTCACCGACCAAGCGAAGGCCAGTCTTCCCCCTGTTTCGCCACGTTCGCAGTTCTGGTGGGTCTACGAGAACCGACTCACGCGGCTCGACGAGCGCGCTCGCTTTCCGTTGACGACGACGCTGGCTTCCCAGGGCTCTCGCTTCGAGGATGTCCTGTTCCACGGACTGGAGGAAGACCGGCAGGTCTTCCTCCAGCGCGGCTTTCGCACGGTGTGGGACTCGGGGAAGATGGCGATTCTCCAGTTCGAGGGCTGCACTTTGGACCTGACAGTCGAGAGTGCCGCGGAGCCGAAGCACCCGACGCTCCTCGAGTACAGCTGGTTCCCTTCCGACAGTGTCTTCTCTGCGCCGCCCATCCTCGCGAAGGCATTTGCGGGAACCGGAACGGCCACCGCCAGCCTCCGGGGCGTCCCTTGCGGCGTCGTGCGCTTGCGGGTGTTCGTGGACGAGGACGAGTCCGCCGACTTCTCGGCGGCCGACACGACTTGCGAACGGAGCGAGCAGGACGGGGCGGTATTGTTCGACGTCTCACGCGAGAGCCCCCACTTCCGGTGCCGTTTGCCCCCGAAGCCAGTGGATCGGCCCGGCCTGCGCTGATCGGTGGTTCTACTCTGCGGCGTCGGTTGCTGGCGCGGAGCCAGACTTCGCCGAGGCGTCCGCGTCGCTGTGGCCGGCGCCATCCGGGGGCGAACCACGCTCGAGGGGGAAAGCAGCGTCTGCGTGCGGCGGCGTGACCAGGCCGGCATCCAGCCCGTCTTCTGGCTCGAAGCTCGGCAGCAGCGGCGGTGGCAGCGTCAGCCCTACCTCGACGTTTCCGGACGAGCTCGCTACCCACTCGGCCAATTCGGCGCGCGCGCGTCCGGCCGCCGGATGCCCGGCCTTCTCCAGACACTCCGCCCGCGCCGCCAAGAAGCGGAGCTGCCACCAGGGCAGCGCCAGGTTCTGCCCCAGGGACTGCACGCAGAGCGCGGAGTCCCCCGACTGAAAGGCCAAACGCTGCGCCACATTGATGCGCCGTTCTTCTTCGTTGTAGACCGCCAGCGGGCCCGCGAGCAGGCCACGTGCGGCTTTCGCCGCCAGCGCGGGCTCTCCCCGGACGACGAAGAGCAACAGATCGATGGCTTGCCGGTTAGCGTCGCACAGGGGGAGCGCTGTCTTCCGCAATTCGCCGATCGCCAACAGCAGCTCATCGAGGGACTCGACTCGTTTCCCCTGCCCCGCCAAGTAGCGCGCGCGGACGATGTGTTCCTCGGCCGTGTAGCCCTCCTGGCCGAGCTCACCCGCCAGCACGAGCGCACGGTCGTCCTTCTGTTGCGCCAAGATCTGGGCGAGCACGTACTTCTCGACGACGTCCCTCGGAGCAGCGTCCTTCTGCGAGAACCAGAGCCGCTGCGCGGACGCGATGTCACCGGAACATCCGGCCGCAAAGGCTTGGGCTCGTGCCCGTGCGTCTGGGTCGGGAAGCGGCAAATCTGGCCCGGTGCCCGAACCGATGACGAGCCACGCGCGCCCTCTGAGCTCGTCGACACGCCTCCAGTCGACACTGCCCCGAACTTCGGGCCGCGCGAGGCCCCGCGACTGGGTGAGCGAAGCCAGCTGCACCGGGAGCTCAGCGCCACCGATTCCGACTTGGCGCGCGAAAGCGTACTCGAGCACGTTGTCGTCGTCGCTGTTGACGGGTGGCGCACTCGCTTCGCCGATGGCCTTGACCAGCGCGTTCCCAGCGATCAAGCGGGATAAGACCCCCTCCGCGTCACTGATCAATCCTGCGCGGGGCAGAATCGTGCGGTAAGGCTCGACCTGCACGCGCCGGCGCAATTGCTCGGCGTCGTACACTCGCGGCTCCATGCCAGCGAGCAACAGGAGGTCGCCGCCCTGGGTCTGCCAGGCCTCGACGAACGGAAACACCGAGCGCAGCGTGGCGATCACGATGCGCACGGTCTGAACATCGACCTCGTAGCCCTGCACCCACTGCCCAAATAGTCCGTTGGGCTTCATGCGCCGCGCGGCCACCCGATAGAATTCGTGGGTGAACAGCGACGCCACCCCGGCCCGGTAGGGGTTGCTCGGCTCGCTCACGATGAGGTCGTACTTGCGCTCGTGCGTGAGCAGGAACTCGCGTCCGTCGCCCAGGAACATGTGAACGTTGGGGCGTTCGAGCACGTTCTGGTTGGCCAAGGACGCGGCGCGTGCCACCTCGACGATGGCCGGTTCGAGCTCTGCAACATCGACCCGCTCCACGCCCGGCACTGCCGCGAGCCAGCCCGCGCTCATTCCCGTGCCGAGACCGAGCACGAAGGCGCTCTTGATGTCGTCGTGGAGCAACGCCGGGATGATGCCGAGCAGCGTCTGCGTGCCGCGGTCCCCGAACACCGCACCGTCAGCCTTGCCGCTCACCAAGAACGTGATGCCGCCGCCATACGTGACGCCCAGGCTGCTTTCGACCCCGTCGCGCTCCCAGAGCACGCGCAAGCGCATGCGGTGACTCCAGTCTCGGAGCTGGTTGCGATCCAAGCCTGCAAGCGTCACGCGCCCGGCACCGATGGGCGTATGGCGACTGACCGCGGTGGGACCCTCCGCGGTGAGCATCCACAGAGTCAGTACGGCGAAGGCGACGGCGAGCCGCGCGCGTCGGAGCCCCTGTTTCGCGGACGCCTTGAGCTCGAATCCGATCAGAACGAGGGCGAGCACCAGCAGAATTGCGCCCACGAGCTTCCAGATCCCGACCGCTCCGAGGCGAGGCAGGAGCACGAAGCCCACCGTCAGCGCGCCGGCGATGGACCCGGCAGTGTTGAAGGCGTAGGTGAGCCCAACCTGCCGCGCCACTTTGGAACGACCGCTGCCGAGCAGGGCGAACAGCACCGGGAACTGATAGCCCGCAACGACGGCCGCGGGCAGGACTACGACGCTGGTGATGGCGAGCCACGTCACGACCAGCGGGACAAATCCGAGACTCGCCATCGGACGGGTGTACGCCGCGAGATACGCGACACTGTCGCCCAAGGCGAGCGGGGTGAGCACACACACGGCTTCGAGGGCGACAGTGAGCGCGAGCAGCGACAGCGTCGCCGGCCGGTTCGCCGTCCTGCGTGTGTAGATGAAGCTACCGACACCAATGCCCGCCAGCGCCACCGCCAGAACCAGGCCGAAGGTGAAGCTCGAGCCGCCCAGGATCGGACCGAGCATCCGGTACCAGACGATCTCGAGGCTCAGGAACGCAAAGCCGACCACCGCCGCCGCGACGTACACGAGGCGCGATGAAATCCGGCTCGGCGCCGATGCACTGGCCTCGTGCGGGGCCTCGCTCGCTCCGCCGGTCACGGGGACCGGAGCCAGACTGCTGCCGAGCTGCCGCGCGAGCACGGCAACCAGAAGGTTCACGAGCGCGGCGATCCACAACGACAAGCGCGTCCCGAATACTTCGAAGAGCACGAAGGTGCCCAGCAAGGCGCCGGCCACCGCACCGATCGTGTTGGCGGCGTACAGAGTCGCTAGCTGCCCGCGCGAGAGGTCGTCGTCGCGCTCCACAGCGCGCGCCGCCGCGGGCAGCGTGCCGCCCATCAGCACGACCGGCGGGCCGAGAACGATGGCGGCCAAGAGCAGGCGCAGAGCCGTCGCTCCCCCCGTGCCCAGGGTGCCACTGCCGCCGAGCCCCCAGTAGACGCGCGCGACCAGATCCACGAGGAACGGCGTCACCGCTGCCGACAGCGCTACGCCCACCTCGAGGCTGCCGTACAGCCTTAGCGGGCGATCCGCTGCTTCGGCGCGCTTGCCGAGCCAGGCCCCACCGAGCCCGAGCCCGCCGAGGAAGATCGCGAGCACCGCAGACGACGCCGCCGTGGACGCGCCGAACACGAGGCGCAGCATGCGTTCCCAAGCGGTCTGGTAGACGAGCGCCGCCAGACCCGACCCGAACAGGAAGGTGGCGACCCTTGGCGTCAAGGAGCTCATTGCCTCACCTTCGCTCGACTCGCTCTCCCCACGCCCTCCAGCTCGCGCTGCAGCCTGCGGCGCCTCCGGCGCAGCGAGCCGCGTCGATCGGGGGGCCGACGGTCAGGAGCGCATCCTTGCTCACGTAGGACAGGTCCTCGTGCCAGACGTTGGCGAAGCGTTCTACGCGCCAGTGGACCTCGTCACGCTCGCGCTCGCCAACCGTCCTGTTGAGATAGCCGGCGGCCAAGGCACGGACTTGCTCGTCGTCCACCACGGTGAGCACGCGCTCCAGGAATTGGATCGTCGCTTCGCGCTCCCCTGCCTTCGAAAGCAGCGTGGCCGCGGTGATGCAGTGGTAAGGCATGTTCTCGTTGTGGCCCACGAGCTCGCAGGCCCGGGCCAACCGCCGGGCCCCCTCCAGCTTCCACTCCTTCTTGAGCTCCTCGTCCTTGAAGGTGGACGGTGCCAGATAGGCCATGAACTGGCCGGCTTGCGTCCAGAGCTCACCGTCATGAGGGAGCTCCTGCATGCCTCGCTCCAGAATCTTGCGTGCCCGAGCATAGTCTTCGGGGTGCGGGGCGACCGTTCCGAGCGTGAGCAACGTGTCCGCGTAGCGGTAGGGCGCTCGGAATTTGGGATCGAGCTCGTTGATGGTCTCGAGGTAGTTGCCCACGAACTCGAAGCGGCGCCGCTCCTGGAGATGGATTCCATACGAAACGAGGACATTGGAAAAGATCAGGTCGGCGAGCGCGGAGCGCCAGCCGAGGCTCACCACGACCGTCTGCTCCGGGCTCGGCAACGCATAGACGTCACTCGTGGCCTTGATCTCGTGGAAGCGTGTTGTAAGCCGCGTCCTCGTGAATCCGATGACCAGCACCGCCAGGGCTATGGCCAGCACAGCCACCACCTCGGCGCCGCGTGACCTCGAGCGGGTGGACGGCCGCTCACTCGATTTCACGGTACATGTCCATGGCGGAAGTGCTGGGCTCGCCTCCGGCCCGAACTTCGCCCGAGATGGCGAACTCGCTGGTGCTGCCGTCGCCATCGAGGTCGCCCAAGGCCCGCGCCCGGAAGCGCGCGTGGTCGAGGTCGCCCCCGCTCTCGAACGCGAAGCTGAAGGAGTGCGGCACGGTGAACCCGAAGTCGAGCAAGCGCCAAGTCGGGTGATCCCAAGTGCCCGGGGGGTCGGTGACGCGAACGCCCGCCGGCACCTGTCCCGGTGTGAGCCCAACGCTTTCGGGGTAGGCGGACGCGACAGGCCGGCCGGCAGCGAGCGCCATGGCTCGGGTCGCGATTCGGTTCAGCCCCTCGACGGGCTCAACGAGCTTGGATGCGTGGAGGTTGCGCACGAAGGACGGCAAAGCCGTGGCCAACACCGAGCCCGCCACGGCCACCGCAACGGCTGCTTCCAGGGGAGTCAGGGAGCGCACTGCCATGGATTTGCCCCTTTCGAGCGCGGGACACAAGCGCGACCGCGCAGCGCAAATGCGACTACGCCCGCGGATCCTGTTGGGAGCCGCGGGCGTAGGCCATGGAACAAGCGAGAGCCTACTCCTCGGGATTGCTCTCGACGAAGTTCGGCGCGATCGTGAGCTCTAGCGCGCCGTTGCTGCCCGTCTGCACCTTGCCCGTCAGCGTGAACGTCGACAGGATGGTGTCACCGTTCAGGTCGCCGTTCGCCGTCGCGGTGAATTCCGCGCCGTTGCCGCCGCCCTGAGTACCGCCGTTCTGCTTGTAGTCGTACATGTAGTACTGCGGATCGGTCATCTGAAACTTCAGGCAGGCGAACCCGGTGTGAACGAGGGTGCCATCCGCCGCCCACTCCCCCGGATCCGACTGGTACTTCTGGCCCTTGATTGGGCCAGGGCCGGACGGAATGGTCGCCGAAGCCGACGCGCACAGCTTGTTGTTGATACCCGCGACGCTGCCCAGTGCCAGCACTTGTCCTGCCATACCTTCACGCGCATATGCGCTCGCCGCATCCTTGCCGATCTGGCCCAGCGAGTTGCGCGCCTCTGCGGTCTTGGCGTTGGCGATGTACTTGCGCACGCCGTAGATGGCGAGTGCGGCCAGCACGCCGACGATGGCGACCACGATCATGAGCTCGACGAGCGTGAAGCCTCTCTTCAGTTTCTTTTTCATGACTGCTCCTTCTTGTCCTGTCGGGTGGCAGGGTCTCGTCCTCGCGCCCGGCCACCCGCCGCGCGCGTTCGTTTTGGTCGTCACCGGCCACAGCACGGGCCGAGCGATGACGAGTTCGCTACTCGCCTTCGTTCTCCGCGTAGATCTCCGAGGTGAAGCTCGAGCCGACGAACTTGGAGTAGGTGCCGTTGGCGTTCAGATCTCCGACCGCCAACACCAAGAACCAAGGCTCTCCGCCCGTGCTTGCTGGCGGCCAGCCGGGCTGGCTGGTGCCGAGCCCGGGCGGAAGGGTGTTGGAGTCTCCTGACTTCGAGATGTAGCCAAACTGCACCGGGTTCGGAGTCGACACGCCGAGGAAAAGCCACTTCTGCCGGTCACCATGGGACTCGTTCACCCAGTGTCGCTTGGTGTCGCTAGGAACGTCCGGGTAATAGCTCGTCAGCGAGCTCGACACGTCGTAGTAGGCGTGAAACTCCTCGCGCCAGGCTTCTTGCTGGGTCTTGATCTGGCCAATCATGTAGATCGGCTCGGCAGACTTGGACGCGAACACATACTTCCTGACACCGTAGACAGCGAGGGTCGCGAGCGCCGAGACGATGGCCACGACCACCATCAGCTCGACCAGCGTGAAGCCCCGTTGCCTGCCGCGCATCGAGGGACGACGAATGCACCTCCCGTACCAAGCTCGCTTCGCAGGCGCTCCTCGACTCATTCGCGGGATTATGGCACTCGCCAGGTCGGGCGGGGCAAGCCAAGTGACAATTCTCGGCACCCGGCCCGGCGTCGGCTGACCAATCGCGGCAGGGGCCGAGGTGAGTCCTCCGCCCACATGCTACTCCCCTTCTTGTTCCTTGTAGATCTCGCCGTTCAGGCTGGCGGCGACATAATACGACTTCACGCCGTCGGCGTCGGTGTCGCCCATCGCCTGGATGACGAACCACGGTTGCGTCATGTCCGTGGCTTGTGGCCAGGTCGGCTTGTCCACCGTCTCCGGGTCCGGCATCGCCGTGCCCGGCGGCCCCGCCTTGGTCACGTAAGCAAACTGCACCGGGCCGGAAACTGTTGGATTCAGCAGCATCCACTTGGCGTAGTCGTTCCCGGAGACCTGCTTCCAGGCGTACAGCGTGCGGTTGGGCGTCGTGGTCGGATACCACGCGGCCATGTTGTCGGAGACGTCCATGTAGGCTCCGGTCTCCGAGCGCCAACGCTCCTGGGCCACGCGGATGCTCTGGAGCATGCCGATGGCCTCGACGCTCCGAGAATGGAAGACCCACTGCCGAAATAGCACGATCCCCACCGTCGCGAGGATGCCCACAAGCATCACCACTACCATCAGCTCGACCAGGGTGAAGGCCCTGCGTGCCGTGCGCCGGAACATGGATCGCGGACAGGGATGCACGGGCCGTTCCATGGGCGTGCGGCCATTCTAGCGCCGGCAGAGCAGGGATGCCCGCTTTTGGGCTCCGCAACGGATAGCGGCAGCGGAAGTTATTGCGGACCGGAGTCCCCGTCGGACGGCGGCTCGTCGTCCCCGCCCAGGCCGTGCTTCGATAACCGGTAACGCAGCGACCGGAACGTGACCCCGAGCAACTTGGCCGCGGCAGTGCGGTTGCCGCCGGTCCGGTCCAGCGCCGAGACCAGGAGCCGGCGCTCCACCTCGTTCAGGAGCTCGTCGAGGTTCGCGCCCTCCGGGGGCAGGGTCAGGAGCTGGGAGGTAGGGTTGCTCGCCGCACCCGCGACCTCCGCCGGCAAATCCCCGAGGCCGATGGAGCGCGCGCCCGCCAAGGCCACCGAGCGCTCGACCACGTTCTCGAGCTCGCGCACGTTCCCTGGGTAGGCGTAGCGTTCCAGGGCGCGGAGGGCGTCGGCGGTGAAGCCGCCGACGTCCTTGCCCATCTCGGCGGCGAAGCGCCGGAGGAAACGCTCGGCCATCAGCGGGATGTCCTCGCGCCGGTCGCGGAGCGGCGGCAAGACCACCCGGATGACGTTCAAGCGATAGTAGAGGTCTTGACGGAAACCCCCGCGGGCGACCTCGGCTTCGATGTCCCGGTTGGTCGCCGCGAGCACGCGCACGTCCACCGCCGTCTCCTGCGTCGCCCCGACCGCGCGCACGCTACGCTCCTGGAGCACGCGCAAGAGCTTGACCTGAAGCGACGCCGGCAACTCGCCCACCTCGTCGAGCAAGAGAGTGCCGCCGTCCGCCTCGCGGAACAGGCCGTTGTGCCGGGTCTGGGCGCCGGTGAAGGCCCCCTTCTCGTGACCGAACAGCTCGCTCTCCATCAGCGCCTCGGGCAGCGCGCCGCAGTTGACCACGAGGAACGGCCGGCTGCGGCGATCGGAGCGCTCGTGGATGGCCCGCGCCACTCGCTCCTTGCCGGTCCCGCTCTCGCCGGTGATGAGCACCGTGGTCTTCGTCGCCGCGATGCGATCGACCAGCTCCATCACGGCGCGCATCGCGGGGCTCCGGCCGAGCACGCCGCTGTCGGCGCGCTCCACCCGGGCTCGGAGGCGGGTGTTCTCGCGGGTGAGGTCGTGCTTCTCCAGCGCCTTTTGGACCAGCGCGGCGAGCTCCGAGGGCTGGAAGGGCTTGGTCACGAAGTCGTATGCGCCCCCGCGCATCGCGGTGATGGCGTTCTCGACCGTGGAGTGCGCGGTGATCAGGATCACCTCGCTCGACGGGTCCCGGCGCTTGGCTGCGGCGAGCACGTCGAAGCCCGAGCCGTCCGGCATGGAGAGGTCGGTGAGCACGACCGGGAAGGCCTGAGGGCTCGTGGCCAGGGCTTCGGCGGCGGCGCGGAAGCCCGCCACCGAGACCACCTCGTAGCCCTCGCGCTTGAGGGCGATCTGGAGCATCTGGCGGATCGACGGCTCGTCGTCCACCACGAGCAGCCGGTGCGGCTTGGGGATCAGGGACTCCATCCCACCTGGCTAGATACCACGCGGGAGGGGCGTCGCGTGCCCCGCCAGCGCCTTGCTTTGTCGCCCCGAAAGTCTACGCTAGACGCTCTCTTCCCTTCAGACATGGCTAGCCTGGTTCAGCTCTTCGGACGCGCCCGCTGGGCGCTGCCGGTCGCCCTCTCGCTCGCCTCGGGCGCGTGCGGTGGTGACGGCGACGAAGCGGGCAGCGGCGGGAGCGGCGGGAGCGCGGGCACGCCGAGCGGGCCGAGCTCGCTCGCCTTCGACCCGGCCGAGACGCTGACCCTGGTGCCCGGCGAGGTGCGGAGCGTGGCGGTGGTGACCAAGCCGCCCGGACACTACCTGGTGCGCTTCGCCCTGCTCGGCGACGCCAGCGACGCCGCGCTCGACCAGAGCGAGACCACCACGGACGGCTCGGGGCGAGCCGAGGTGGCCGTCACCGCGCCGAGCTCCGCCAGGACCTTCAGCATCCGCGCCAGCTCCGGCGACAAGCTGTCCACCAGCGTGGCGGTGAGCGTGAGCGCGAGCGGCTTCGCTTCGCTCCAGGTGGCGCCGGCCTACAGCGGCAAGCGCAGCGTGTCGCACTGGGTGGCCAGCGCCCGAACCGGGGTCAGCTGCGCGGAGCTTTCGGGCGAGCTCTTGACCGACGGTGACCTCAAGGGAAAGGCCCCGTTCGACAAGGTCCCGCAGGTGGACGACGTCCCGGTGGGACCGGCCATCGCGGTGACGCTGCGGGGAGCGGAGTCCATCGCCGGCTGCAAGGAGGTGGGCAATCTGAGCGCGGGAGAGATCCGCTCGCTGACCGTGCCGGTCTTCGATCTGCCGATGAAGCTCGAGGGCGTGGCGCTCGAGCTCGAGCTCGGGCTCGAAGGCGCCACGGGCAAGTGGCCGGAGCTGTTGCAGGTGAACGCCGCACTCGCCGCGCTCTCTCCCGCGTCGAACGACGCATCGGCGCTCTTGGACGCGATGCAGAGCCAGAGCGCCGACCCCGCCGCGTTTCAGGCTGCGCGCAAGACGGGGAGCTGGGACGCTCAGGTCCAGGGCGCAATCGGCGGGCCGAACGCCATCCGCAGCTTGGTCGACCCTTGGCTGAAGCAGGGCGCGGCCGCGTTCGCAGCACCAGACGCGCTCAGGGGCAGCTTGACCAGCGCCGCGGGCAGCCCGACCAAGGCCTGGCTCGAGCTCGCGAGCGCCGGTGGTGCGGACGCGACGCGCGCGGGCTTCCCGAGCAAGTACCTGACCTCGTGGCAAGCGCACCCCGACGACAGCGTGGCGCTGGGGGTGGAGCTCGCGCTCTTGCCGTCGCGACTGGTGACGGCGCTGGCGCTGGGTCCTGCCCGGGCCGAGGTCAGCGGCGCACCGAGCGTGCCCGACGCGCTGGCGGATCTGCTCGCCTGCAAAGACGTGGCACTGACCCTGGTGGCCGCGGGGTCGGGGCCCGGCGAGGCGTACGCCAAGTGCGATTCCGTGTGCGCCGAGAGCCTGTGTCGCGAAGGGCTGGTCGAGCTGTGGGCTCTGGCGGCGGATGCTTCGGCGGCTCCGACTGCGCCGGTCTCCACGCTGTCGGTGGCGGCGACGGCAACGGCAAGCGTCGACGACTTCGCTCGTCCGTTTGCCTTCTCGGGGACCTGGGTCGGGGCGTTCAGCACGGGCTCCACCTCGGCACCGGTGAGCGGCGCCGCGAACGCGAAGAAGCCCGGACCGCCGGAATGATCGACCCCTGATCGCTTCCCGCGCGCGAACTCCAAGTCTAGGAGTGGTCACATGCCTCTACCCAGGGCGGCGATCCCGGCGCTGGTGGCCCTCCTTGGGGTTCTTCTGGTCCGGTGGGTCGTGGCTCGCTGGGGAAGGACGCGACCCGAGCTCGGCTGGGGCATCGCGCGGCCCTGGAGGGAGACGGGGCTCGTAGTGTGCGGGGCGCTGCTGGCTTCAGCGCCCGTCTTGGCCATCGCTCCGCACCTGCTCTCGCCGAGCTCGCTGCTGCCGTCGGATGCAATCGGTCACGCGGGAGTGGCGCATGCCATCGCTCGGCACGGGCTGCCGCACGGATGGGTCGACGCCTACTACGGCGGGTTTCCCTTCGGCCTTCACTACCAGAGCGTGCCGCTGCTGCTCCTGGCCGGACTGATGCGACTGGGCATCGATCCTGTGGTCGCGGCCAATGCCCTCGGCTTGCTCGGGATTCTCGCTGTCCCGGTGGTCTACGCCGGAGGCGCCTCGCGGGCCGGAGCGTCCGCGGCGGCAGCACTCTCCGGGGCGCTGGTCTTGAGTTGGGTTGCGCCGAGCATGGCGTTCATCGGGGGGCCCGGTGTCTACACGGACCAGGGCCTGTTGTCGCAAGCCGTCGCGATGCCCGTGCTGCTCGGGGCAGCGGGGGCAGTGGTGCTCGAACCGTCCGGCGACCAGCCGCGGGTGCGCTGGGCGCTGCTCCTAGGAGCGCTCAGCATCGCCTGCCACGTCCAGGCGACAGCAGCGCTCATCACCGCCACACTCCCCGTCTGCCTTCTTCTGT
This sequence comes from Polyangiaceae bacterium, assembly GCA_015075635.1. Taxonomy (NCBI): domain Bacteria; kingdom Pseudomonadati; phylum Myxococcota; order Polyangiales; family Polyangiaceae; species Polyangiaceae bacterium. The sequence continues at coordinate 1,968,532 of JABTUA010000001.1, read as the reverse complement.
GCGGGCCCGGCGTTCGCAGGCGCTGGCTGGAAGCTGCAGGCGGCGCGCTCGTCCTCGGCGTCGCGCTCTACGGTCCTGGACTCTCCAGGTTCCGAGTTCCATTCAGCTGGGTGGCGGTACCACCGTGGAAGATTGTCGGCTTCGGACCGCGCGTCTTCGCGGAGCGCTTGGCGGACGGGTTGTGGTTGGACGCGAATCGAGCTCCCGTGATGACGGTGGCTGCTGCGGCAGCCTGCTGCCTGTGCCTGCTCTTGCCGAGCCGTGTCGGCGTGGCGGCGCTCGCCTTCTTCGGCACAGTGTGCGGGCTCTCTGCGTTGGGGGAGCCCCTACCGAAAGTCGTCCCGCTCGCTCAGAAGCTCGTAGAGGTGTACTCGCCGGTGCGATTGATGGCGTTTCTCCCGCTGGCTGTGGCCATTGCAGTCACCGTGTCCAGCCACGAGCTCCTCGCGCACCTCCGCCAGGTCGGCGCGGACCTCGGCTGGAGCGCTTGCAGGTCGCGTCGCGCCGTGATGGGCGTGATCGCATTCGCGGTCGCGGGGCTCACGGGCGGTGCGCTGCCCGAACGCGTTGACTGGGCCAAGCAGCGCGCCCGGGTCGAACGGGACTGGTCCGGAAGTCAGCAGTGCGGTCCAGTCACACCAGTCGGGTATGATGCCAAACTGATCGCAAGCTGGATACGGGACCTTCGCGGAGCTCGACTGGCCGTCGACCAAGCCTCGTTTCCGACGAGCTGTCCCGGGCTGCGCGGCCTCGACGCACGCGCCCCGGTGCCGCTCGGCACACACGTGGGCGGTCCGGGCACCCAGGTCGGTATCCTGAGCGCGGCATTCGACGCGATTCGTCCGGATCGGGAGGGAAGCGCGCTCCGAGCCGAAGCGATGGGAGTGCGGTGGGTTCTCCTGGCGCGGCGCGAACCACTGCTGCTCGACGGATGGCGAATCCGTCGCCAGGCGGGGGACGTCGTACTGTTGGAACGAGTCAGCGGCGGCGACGAAGTGGGCATCGGATGCATCACCTCGGAGTGGAGCGGTCCAGACCGCGCGCTGCGCGACGCCCTCTGGACCGAATTGCGTCAGCCCAAGAGCTTCCTGGACACGCCGCTCGAGCTGACGCTGCTGCAAGAAGCTCCTGGCGCGTTCGCCAAAGCAACCCTATCAGTTGGCCCCTGCGTCGAGGACGCGGCAAGGGTCGAGCAAGTGCCACGCGAACCCGGCGCGTACCAAGCTCGCATCTCGTCACCGCAGCCCGTGGACGTAGTCGTTCGAGCCACCTATGTGCCGGAGTGGCGCATGACCGTCGATGGTCAGTCGGTCCCCCATCGCAAGGTGGCGCCGGGTTTCGTCGCCGTCCGCGTTCCTTCGGGTGCTCACGAGCTCGTGGCCGTGGTCAGTCTGCCACACGGCTACGTTTGGGGGATCCTCCTTGCCACCGTGGTACTGCTCGGAATCGCGTACGGCGACCTGCTGCGAGACCGGTGGCGACGGCGGGACGCTCGGGGCCGCCTGGAGGCTTGAGGCTCGTCGTTGGTGGACCTCAGTCCCTCCCCATCAAGAGCTCCTGCCTCCGCACCTCGCGCCACACGTCCGAGGTCTGGCAGAGCACGATGGAGGCCACGCTGGCCAGCACCAGCACGACGGCGATGACGCCGAACAGCTTGTTCCTGCCCCACGGCGAGCGCTCCTTGTAGAAGGCGTAGCCGAGCGGGAAGCCCGTGGCGAAACCGCCGATGTGCGCGGCGTTGTTGACCGACATCGCCACCGCGAAGATCACCGCGTAGATGACGACGCGCACCAGGAACTGCTTCCAGGCTGGATCCTTCGCCGCGTACAGGTAGCCGATCAGCGCGCCCGTCAGGCCGAAGAGGCCGCCGCTCGCGCCCGCGGTCAGCGCTGGCGCCCCGGAGAAGGCGTACCAGAGATCGCTGACCACGAAGCCGAGCACGCCGGTCAGGACGAAGATCAGCGTGAAGCGCCCCGAGCCGAGCCGCTGCTCGGTGGCGCGGCCGAAGTCCCAGAGCGCCATCATGTTGAAGCCCAGGTGCAGGGCGCCGAAGTGCACGAACATCGCCGACAGGTAGCGCCACGGCTCTTCGCGCCCGAGGGTGCCGAACACCGCGCCCCAACGCAGCGCCTCGGAGACGCGCACGCCGCCGAGCATCTGGAGCTTTTTGCTGGCCAGCGCGGTCATCACGAAGACCGCGACGCACAGGATCACGTACAGCTTGGTCAGCGGAAATTCGCGGCCCAGCGCCGTGGTCACGAGGCCCATCGCCGAGCGCGTCAGCGGCCCCGGCAGGCGCTGGCCGCAGCGGAAGCACGTCTTCTCGTCGATCGAGTTGAGGCCCCCGCAGTGGGGGCAGATGCTGGAGCCGGAGGCCAAGGCAGGCGGGAATCTTTCGGTCGGAGCCGGCGCTGGCAAGCCCTTTGTCGCCAAATCGCCTGCCGGGCCGGCACTGAACGGGCGGGCGTAAGCTCCGGGGCCCGCCGGCCGTTTCGGGGACATGAGCGCGCTTTGCCTGCCGGCCCCTCTGAGCCTGCCCGCCCCGGCGGGCGGCGCAGCTCTGGGCGGTTGGGCCCTGCTCTCGGGGCTGTTCGGCCCAATGCCCCCGTGTAGAGTCCCCGCCGTGTTGGATCGGGACCCGGCGGAGCTCGAGGAGGAGCGGGTGCTGGCGGTGCAGGCCCAAGCCGGCGACCGCGACGCGCTCGGGACGCTCCTGCGCCGCTACGGCCCGCGCCTTTACCGGAGCGTGCTCCTCCCCCGCCTGGGCAGCGCCGCTGCGGCCGAGGAGGCGCTGAGCGCGACCTACATGAAGGTGGTGGAGCGCTTCGATCAGTTCACCTGGCAGAGCGTCGGCGTGTACCCGTGGCTCCGGGTCGTGGCGCTCCGGGTGGCGCTCGACCAGCTGCGCGCGCGAAAGCGCGAGGTCCTGTTCGAGCCGGCCGACGTGGAGCGCGAGATCGACGCCGCCGGTCGCGAGTCGCGGGAGGCCGAGGTCATCGAGCAGCACGACCTGGCCCATGCCCGCAGCCGGGTCGTGGCGTTGCTCGGCCGGCTGAACCCGCGCTACGCCACCGCCATTCGGCTGCGGGTGCTCGAGGAGCGCTCGCGCGAGGAGGCGGCCAAGGAGCTCGAGGTCAGCGTGGCCACCTTCGACGTGGTACTGCACCGGGCGATGGCCGCGCTGAAGAAGGCGCTCGCGAGCGAGACGGGTGGGTCATGAAGAGCGATCCCCGAGACCTGCTCGACGACGCGCTCCCGCTCCTGCCCGAAGAGCAGGAAGAGGAGCTGGCGCGGGCGCTGCGCGCGGCCTGGGCGCCGAGCGCGCTCGACCCGGCGGTCAACGAGGCGCTGATCGCGCTGGCGCTCGAGGATCCCCTCGCCCCGCCCACCGAGGAGGAGATCGCCGAGAGCGCCCGGCTGCGCGACGCCCTCGAAGGCAAAGGACAACATCCGTCCGCCGAGCTGGCGCGGGCGCTGCGCGCGGCGGCTCATCCGGCGGAGCTCCGACAGCTGGACGCCGAACGCGTGGCGAGCCGTGTGCTCGGGCGGCGGGCGAGCCGCGCGAAGGTCCTGGTCATTGCTTTCGGCAGCGTCGCGACGGCGGCGGTGGCCCTCGCGGCGTCGTGGTTCTTGGTGATCGCCCCCGCGCTCCGCGACGGGCCCGGCGCGGAGCTGGCGGAGCAGGCCCAAGCGCTGGCCGTGTCCCGCTCCACCGCGGCCATGTTCCCCGAGAAGTTCGAGCCGGGCGCGACCACCGCGCGGGTGGACCGCATCGCGCTGGCCCGCTCGCGCGAGCTGCGCTCGAACCGCTACGCCCTGTGGGGGGTGCGCTGATGGCCCGCCGCCTCGCGTTGCTCCTGATGTTGGTGCTCGCCTCGGTCGCGTGCGCCGTCGGCTGCAGCAAGGGCCCGAGCCCGACCGAGGGCGCCGCCGGCGTGCCGGTGGATCCGGTGCTGCTCGCCTTCCTGTCGCGCGCTCGCAGCGCGCACCACATCGCCGATCAACACGAGGAGGCCGGCCGCCTCGAGCAGGCCGTCGATCCCTTGCAGCGACTGGTGGACGGCCCGCTGCCGGGCGGCAACGCGCAGGCGGCGCCGGCCGAGGTGCGCGAGGTGATGGCCGACACGCTGGCGCGGATGGCCGATCTGAAGAGCCAGCTCGGTCGCCACGACGCGGCGCTCGGGGACGTCGAGCGCGGCCTGGAGCTCGCCAAGGAGATCACCTACTTCCGAGGTCACCTGTTCGAGGTGCGGGGTCTGGTCGAAGAGCGCCTGGCCAAGAGCCTGGAAGCCAAGGGCGACGCGAGCGGCGCGGAGGAGGCCAAGAAGCGCGCGCTGGACGCCGCCGAGAAGTCGATGGCCATCCAGGCGGAGGTGATCGAGAAGGCCACCGCCAGCGCCGAGGCCGGCAAATGAGGCTTGGCCTCGTGCTGGCGTGCGCGCTGGGCGTCTCCGGCTGCGGCGCGTCCCAGAAGGCGGCGCCGCCCGCGTCGGCGCCGACCGGTGAGGCCCCGGAAACGCCGGAGTCCAGCGGCGGAGATCTGCTGCAAAAGGGCGAAGGCAGCGAGGAGCCCGAGCGGCCCGGCTTGGGCGGACAGCCGGGCTACGCCCAGCCGCCCCCGGCGGCCCTCGACGAGGCCGAGTCGCTGCTCGAGCGCGACTTCAAGGACGTCGCCCGCGCGCTCGGCAGCGCCAAGGACTGCGAGACCGCGAAGAAGGCCCTGGATTCGATGAAGCGCTCGGCGAGCCGCATCTGCGATCTGAACGGCCCCGACGACCCCGGCGGACGCTGCGCCAGGGCTCGGGACCGCGTGGACGCGGCCAGCGACAACGTGCGGCGCGGCTGCGGGACATGAGCCCGAGGCTCGACTCGCACAGTCTTGCCATGGCGCGCAGCGTGAGCCGCGATCTTCGCCTGGGCGGGCACTGGCGCTGGGGGCAGCGCCTCAAGAATGGAGCGATCCGGCTGTGTGTGATCGGTCTCCTCGGCCTCGCCGATCGCCTGCCGGAGCGCCTCCTCTACTCGGTGTGCCGCGCGGTCGGGCGTCTGGTCTACTGGACGGCGCCGTCGCTCGTGCGCAGGGCGCGGGAACGCGTGGGCCTGGCGCTGCCGGACGCCGAAGTGTCGCGCGTCGTGCGTGAGTGCTTCCTGAACGCGGGCACCACGCTGGCAACCAGCCTGCTTCTGCGCCGCCCGAACGTGAAGGCCAGCGCACTGGTGGCGATCGACGCTCCGGCGCGCGAGCTGCTCGCGGGAGCCGGCGGTGCCGTGGTCGTCAGCGCACACCTCGGCCCCTTCGAGTTAGTGGCGCCCGCGGTCGCCGAGCTCGGGCTGCCGACGGCGATCGTGGTGCGCGAGAGCTACGACCCCGCCCTCGACGCGCACGTGGACGCTCACCGTCGCGCGCGGGGCGTCACGGTGATCCACCGCGGTGACCCCGGGGCCGGGGCGCGCATCGTGCGCGCGCTCCGATCCGGACAGCTGGTCGGCGTGCTGCCCGACTTGCCCGCGCGAGTGGAGAGCGCCCGCGTGGACTTCCTGGGTACCCCGAGCGAGATGCCGATCGGCCCGGCGCGCATCGCCCTCGCGGCCGGCGTACCGCTGCTCGCGGCTTGTCTGGCCCCGCTCGGGGATGGGCGGCGATTCCGCCTGGAAGTGAGCCGTATCGACCCCGCCGGGCTCTCCGCGACGACGTTGACGCAGCGCGTTGCAAATGCGCTTTCCAGGGCGATTTTACTGGCGCCGGCGTGGTGGCTCTGGATGGCCGCGAAGGGGCCGGGCGATTTGGAGAAAAAGCGGTCAGCGCGCTAGGCTTCGACGGTATTTTGGCCGCCGGGAGATCGAGTGCCGCCGAGTGAAGAGGGTCAGCTGCCACGCCTGGTCGATGGCGTGGACATGCGGAAGCTGCCCATCGGCCCAGAGGAGGCGTTCGTGCTGACGCGCATCGACGGCCGCTCGAGCGAGGCGGACATCGCAGCGGCCACCGGCCTCGACGGCGGGCGGGTGCACCAGAGCTTGGTCCGCCTCGTGGAGCTCGGCGCGGTGCGCTACGACGGCGTCGTGGCGAGCTCCTCGCCACCCCCTCGGGAGCGCCCGACCGTGCCCCCCCAAGTGCGGCTCTCGCACCCGGTCATCGAGACGAAGGCGACCGAGCACCCCGACGCCGAGCATCCGGCTGCTGCGCTCTACGACCCCGCGGAGCTCGACGAGCCGGTGGACCTCGACCTTCCGCGCAGGCGCAAGATCCTCGACTACTTCTACCGGCTCGACACGGCCTCGCACTACGAGATGCTCGCGGTGCCCGAGACCGCCGACAAGAAGGACGTCAAGGAGGCGTACTTCAAGATCGTAGGCGTCTTCCACCCCGACAAGTACTACGGAAAGAACCTCGGCAGCTTCAAGACCAAGCTCGAGCGCGTGTTTCAGCGCTTGACCGAAGCCCAGGAAGTGCTGAGCCGCAAGCAGACCCGCGACGAGTACGACGCCTACCTCGCCTCGCAGCGCCGTACCAAGCGCCTCGAGCAGGCCTTCCGCGGCGAGAGCACCGAGCTCGAGGCGATTCGGCAGAAGATCGAGCAGGAAGCTCGGATCTCGGAGCGCCAGAGCCAGGCGCCACCGAGCGGGTCGTCACCGACCGTCACGGATCCCGAGGAGCGGCGCCGCGCGCTGGCCCGCAAGCTGCGAGGCTCCCTCGCGCCCCCGGCCCGCACCTCGGCGCCGCCGGAGCCTCAGGTCAGTCGGGCGGCGATTCAAGAGCACGTCGCCGACGAGCTGAAACGGCGCTACGAGGCGCGGCTCAGCCAGGCCCGCGACAACCAGGTCAAGAAGTACATCGAAGCCGCCGACGGTGCGCTCGCCACCCGCGACGTGGTCTCGGCGGCGAACGCCCTGCGCATCGCCGTCACGCTCTCGCCCGACGACGCCGAGCTGAAGGCTCGCTTCGAAGAAACCCAGACCAAGGCGTCCGCGCTGCTCGCAGACACGTACCTCGAGCAGGCCAAGTACGAGGAGACCAACAAGCACTGGCTCGAGGCCGCTGCGACCTACGAGAAGGTGGCGCGTGGCAAGCCGAGCGCGAACATCTGGGACAAGATCGCGATGTGCCTGTACGAGGGCGGCGGAGACATGAAGAAGGCCGGCGAGATGGCTCGCAAGGCGGTGGCCGCAGCGCCCAAGTCCGCCGAACCGCGGCTCACCCTGGCGAAGATCTACGTCAAAGCCGGGATGAAAGAGAGCGCGCTGGCCGAGTTCGAGCGCGTCAGCCAGATGACGCCCGGGGATGATAACATCAAGGACTGGATCAAACGCATCAAGCGCGGTGAGGTCTGACGTGAATCGCTCGAAGCTCCCGAAAGGCAACAATGGCTGAAAAGGTCATCGGTATCGACCTCGGCACGACCAACTCGTGCGTCGCCGTGATGGAGGGCGACGCACCCGTCGTGATCCCGAATCGCGGCGGCTACAAGACGACGCCCAGCATCGTCGCGGTCACGGAGGCAGGGAAGCGGCTGGTCGGCCACATCGCCAAGCGTCAGGCCATCACCAACGCCGAGAACACGGTGTACGCGGCCAAGCGACTGATCGGCCGGAAGTGGAACTCGCCACAGGTCAAGAACGCGCTGATGACCTCGAGCTACTCGATCGTGGAAGGGCCGCACGGCGACGTGCGCATCAAGCTCCGCGACAAGACCTACTCGGTGCCGGAGATCAGCTCGATGATCCTCCAGGAGATGCGCGTCATCGCCGAGGACTACCTCGGACACCCGGTCAGCAAGGCCGTGGTCACGGTGCCGGCGTATTTCAACGACAACCAACGCCAGGCCACCAAAGACGCCGGCGCCATCGCCGGGCTCGACGTGATCCGCATCATCAACGAGCCGACGGCTGCGTCCCTGGCCTACGGCTTCGGCAAGGACCTCGACCGCACGGTGGCCGTCTACGACCTCGGCGGCGGCACCTTCGACATCAGCATCCTGGAGATCGGCGCCCACGGCGTGTTCAAGGTCGTCAGCACCACCGGCGACACCTTCCTGGGCGGCGAGGACTTCGACGCCCGCGTCATCGATTGGCTGGTCGAGAGCTTCAAAGAGGAGCACGAGATCGACCTGCGCCAGGACCGCATGGCGCTGCAGCGCCTGCGCGACGCGGCCGAGAAGGCCAAGTGCGAACTCTCCAGCGTCAAGGAGACCGAGATCAACCTGCCGTTCATCATCTCGACCGGTCGCAACGAGGCGCTGCACCTGCAGCGCACGATGACCCGGCAGACGCTCGAGCAGCTCACCGAGGACCTGGTCGAGCGCACGGTGGACATCTGCAAGCAGGCCCTGGACGACGCCAAGCTGGGCGTGGACGAGGTCGAGGACGTGATCCTGGTGGGCGGCATGACGCGCATGCCTGCGATTCAGAAGTCGGTCGCCGACTTCTTCAACCGCGAGCCCAGCAAGAGCGTGCACCCGGACGAGGTCGTCGCGCTCGGCGCCGCCATTCAGGGCGCGGCGCTGGTCGAGGACAAGCACGAGATGATCCTGCTCGACGTCACGCCCCACGCCCTGGGCATCATGACGTTCGGCAGCTACTTCGAGGAGCTGATCCCGCAGAACACGACGGTGCCGACCAGCCGCACCAAGGTGTTCACCACCAGCCGGGACAACCAGACCGCGGTGAAGATCCTGGTGATGCAAGGGGAGAGCAAGAAGGCCGACGAGAACGAGTTGCTCGGGGAGTTCATCCTGACCGGGCTCCGGCGCGCTCCCAAGGGCCACGTCGAGATCGAGGTCACCTTCGAGATCAACACCGACGGCATCGTCAGCGTGCACGCCAAGGACCTCGAGACCGGCCAGGCTCAGTCCATCCAGGTGACCGCCACCAGCGGCCTCACCCAGGACGAGATCAAGAGCATGATGGAGAACGCCAAGGACTACATGGTCGAGCGGCGTCAGGACGAGGAGTTCGAGGGCATCAAGCAGCAGGCCGAGTCCTTGATCGCGGAGGTCGAGCGCCTCTTCCCCGACGTCGAGCGCGTGGTCGGCGGCGCGGACTTCGGGCGGGACGCGATGAGCAAGGCCAAGCGCATCGTGGACGCGACCCGCAGCGCCATCGAGCGCAGCGACACCGAGGCAGTGAAGGAGCAGATCGAGCAGCTGCAGCGCACCGAGCGCATGTTCAAGGGCGTGGTCGCCCGTTCCTGAGGACGGGAGCTGACGCCGGGTCGGGTTCATGGGTACGGACAGCGGCAAACCGAGCAAGAAGGGTCCCGAGATCGACCTGATCGATCTCGCCTGGGACGACGACGCGAGCGGAGAGATCCCGGTCGTGGGGCTGCACGCCGTCCCGGACCTGGACGCGAGCGAAGGCGACCGGGTCACGGCCATACCTGTGGAGCCGCCCTCCGAGTACGTGCGCCAGGCCATGGCGCAGGCGGAGGAGCGCGAGGAGAAGTCCGGCGTGCAGCCGGTGGGCGAGCGACCCAGCGCGCGCCCCACGCCGGCGCCGGCCGCTGCTCTCGAGCTCGACATCCCGGACCTCGACGAGCACGACGACCTGGGACTCGACCTCGAGTCCCCCAAGGCGCCGGATCCGATGCAGCTCGGCTTCGGCGCTCGGGACTTCGAGCTCGAGCTGGAGACCCCCGCGGCACCGCCCGTCGAAGAGCCGGCCGTGACTCAGATGCGGGACCGCTACGCGGCGGGTGACTTCACTGGCGCGCTCGTGCTCGCCGAGAGCCTGCTGGAGAGCGATCCGAGCCACCCGGACGCGCTGCGCTTCGCGGAGAGCTGCCGTGACGTCTTGACCCAGATGTACGCGTCCCGGCTCGGCGCCCTCGACCAGCCGGTACACGTCGCGGTTCCGCCGGACCAGGTGCGCTGGCTCTCCCTCGACCACCGCGCCGGTTTCCTGCTCTCGCTCGTGGACGGCAGCTCGACCATCGACGAAATCCTCGACATCAGCGGCATGCCGCGCCTCGACGCCCTGCGCATCATGTACACCCTGTTCGAGCAGCAGATCATTCGGCTCGGCGCCGGTGTCTCGCCTCGCTGAAACGCTGTCCGGTGCCGCGCTCGCGGCCCTCGGGCTCCTGCTCTCGAGCGCCGCTGCCGAGACCCTGTCTCCCCCGCCGCCCGCGCCAGAGGCACCCACCCGTGCGGCCGCCGTCGCGTCGTACGTCCTCGACGCGCGCCTCGACAGCGCAGGCCACCTGATCACCGGGAAGGGCACGCTGACCTGGGTCAACACGGCGTCCACGCCGACGCGCGAGCTGTGGTTTCACCTGTACTTGAACGCCTTCAAGAACGACAAGACGGTGTTCTTGCGCTCACCGTTCGGAGCGGGGCGGAGCGGGGAGCACGCCTCGGACTGGGGCTACATCGACGTGTCGCGGCTGTCGATCCGCGAGCTCGGCGGCAAGGATCTGTGGCCGGACGCGGCGCGCACGAGCCCCGACGACCCCGACGATCAGACCGACATCCGCCTGCCGCTGCCGAGCGAGGTGGCCCCCGGGGCGACCCTGACCATCGACTTCGAGTGGACCAGCCGGTTGCCGAGCATCGTCGAGCGCACCGGCTACTCGGGCAGCTTCCACCTGGTCGGCCACTGGTTCCCCAAGCTCGCGCGCCGGGAGCCCGACGGGCGCTGGGCGCACTTCGCCTTCCATCCCCAAGCGGAGTTCTATGCCGACTTCGGCAGCTACCGCGTCACGCTGGACGTTCCGGCCGAGATGGTGGTCGGCGCCACCGGCAAGCAGACCAACAGCGAGAGCCTGGGGCCGCGGCGGCGCGTGTCGTTCGAGGCCGACTCGGTCCACGACTTCGCCTGGACCGCCTGGCCGGACTTTCGCGAGCGCCTGGAGCGCGTCGAAGGGGTCGAAGTTCGCTTCCTCTACCCGCCCGGCCACGACGCGAACGCCCGGGACAGCGCTCTTGCAGTGCGCTTCGCGCTGCCGCACTTCAACCGGCTCTACGGAGCCTACCCTCACCCCACCCTCACCGTGGTCCACCCGCCGGAGCACGCCAAGAACGCCGGTGGCATGGAGTACCCCACCTTCATTACGACCGGTGGGCCCTGGTGGGCCGCCTGGTCCGGGGTGCGCGCCGTCGAGGGGGTCACCGTGCACGAGCTCGGCCATCAGTGGTTCCAGGGCATCGTGGCCACGAACGAATACGACTGGCCGTTCCTGGACGAAGGCCTCACCACCTTCGCGGAGGTGCGCGCGCTCGACGCGCGCCATGGCCCGCCGTCGTTGTTCTCGTTCGGCGGCGCCAGCGTGTCCGGCAGCGCGGCGCGGCGCGCCGTGGCCATCCCGCGCGGACACGACACCGCCATCGCCCAGCCGGCCGCGCGTTTTCCCGGCTTCAACAGCGTCGGCGCGCTGGTCTACGCCCGCACGTCCATCGCGCTCGAGAGCGTCGGCAACGCCTGGGGCCACACCGCCCTCGAGCGCGCATTCGAGAGCTACACGCGGCGCGAGCGCTTTCGCCACCCTTCTCCGAAGAGCTTCCTGGGAGACGTGAGGGAGCACGTGGGCGCGGACGCGCACGACGCCCTGCACGCCGCGCTGTTCGAGAAGGGCTGGGTGGACTACGAGCTCGGCGAGCTCACCTGCGTCGAGAGCGCGGCGCCGAGCGGCGTGTTCGGTGACGACGACGCGCGCAAGACCACACCGCGAGAGAAGGCGGAGGAGCGCCCCGAGAAGTCGTGCCGCGCGCTGGTGCGCCGCAAGGGCACGCTGCGCTTTCCTGTCACCGTCGAGCTGATCTTCCAGACCGGCAAGCGGGAGCGACGCCGCTGGGACGGTCGCGAGGAGTGGGCGACCTTCGATACCCGCGGGGACGAGGAGCTCGTGGCGGCCATCGTCGATCCCGAGCGCGCGATCCTGTTGGACGAGACGTTCGCCAACAATGCGCGCAGGAAGCGGCACGAGTTCGGCCATCGCACGCTCGAGCGGCTCACCTACGCGGCCCAGCTGGGCCTCGGGGCATTCGGTCCATGAGCGCGCTCGGGCGAGCCTTCGGGACGACGCGGCGCTGCCTGGGTGCCGTCGTCTATGCCTACGCGCTCCGGCTGCTGTGCGCGTGGATCCTGGCAAGCCCCATCGCCCGAGCGTTGACCGCCCCGGTCGCCAGCCGCCACCCGCGGGGCGACGCCATCCTCTTCGACCCGGGCGGGCTCGAGCTCTTGGAGTCGCTGCGGCTCTCGTTCGGCGTGCTCGCCTCCGAGGCCCGGGGCGCGATGCTCGTCGGCAGCGTGCTCGGGTGGCTGGCGCTGATCCCGGCTGCGGGCTTGTTGGTCGCCCTCGACGAACGCGAGCGGAGCGGCCCCGCCGAGTGGACCCGCCGTGGCATCGAGCTCCTGCCGCGGTTCACGCTGACCTTCGGCTCTCGGCTCTTCTGCCAAGGGGTCGTGGCGGTGCTCGCCGCGGTGGGGCTCTCGGCGCTCGATCGCCGGCTGAGCTCGCTCTGGGACGAGCGTCGGACCGACCTGACGCTTCTGTCGCTCGCGCTGCCGGTCTTGGCGGTCCTGATCCTGTTCGGGGTCTTCGAGGATCTGGTGCGGGTGGAGCTGGTGCGCGGGGTTCGCTTCTTCGAGGCGGTCCGCCGCGCCTGGACGCGCCTGGCTCGGCAAGTGTGGGCGCTCTCTGGCGGCTGGCTCCTGATCGGCGCGTGCTCGCTCGCGCTGCCGATCTTGGCGGCACCGCTGGTCGGTCGCCTGGACGTGAGCCGCCCCGAGGCCTGGCGCGTCGTCGCCGTGACGCTCCTGCACCAGGCCGTGGTCTTCTCGCTCGTGGGCCTCCGGGCGCTCTGGCTCGCGCTGCTCCTGGCAGAGCGCTCAGCCGAGTCAGCGCCCCGCGCCGAGCGCCTGGCGGTAGACCTGCAAGTAGCGGCGGGCGGGTCGGTCCCAGCCGACGTCCAGGCGCATGATCCGGCGCCTGAGCCGCGGCAGTGAAGGCGAGGCGTAGGCCGCTAGCGCGCGACCGACCGCCCCGAGCAGCGCCGCTTCCGTCTCGTCGTCGAACAGGAAGCCCGTCCCGGTGTCGAGGGACGCGTCGCAGTCGACCACGGTGTCGATCAGGCCTCCCACGGCGCGAGCGATCGGCAGCGTGCCGTAGCGCTGCGCGACCAGCTGGCCCTGCCCGCAGGGCGCGTGGCGCGGGCAGAACAGCGCCATGTCCGCGGCCGCGTACAAGCGCCGGAGGGCCGCGGCGTTCGGCCGCTCCACCAGCGCGAAGTCGTCCCGGCGCCGCGACTGCGTGAGGCGCAACTTCTTGGCGACCGCGGCCGGGAGCTCCGAGGCCACTACGATCGCGAGCTCCGTCTTCAAGAGCGAGGGCAGCGCCGCGAGGATCAGCTCGGAGCCCCCCTCGGGCAGGAGCGGCCCGTCGATCAACAAGAGCGGGCGGTCGAGCTCGATGGGCAGCTCCAGCTCGCGCAAGACGGCGCTCTTGCAGATCCCCTTGTGGGAGGCGTCCTCGGCGTCGTAGCGGCTGGGCAACGCGGAGTCCGTGGCCGGGTTGTAGACGGCGTAGTCGATGCCGTTCACGATGCCGGTCAGCGGCTTGCCCTGAGTGAGATCCGAGAAGCTCGCACCGAGCTCGGCCGCGTAGGTCGGAGAGACCGTCGTGACGGCGTCGGCCTGCGCGACGCCGGCCCTGAGCAGGTTCGGGTCGGCCTTGAGCTCCTCGAGCAGTCCCTCGGCGTCGCCGGCGTCGAAGGCTCCCTGGCGCGTGGCGTCGTGGATGGTGAGCACCGTCGGCACGCTGGGTCCCGGCACGCGCGCGAGCGCCGCCGGGACGAGCGCCGCGGCCGCGTCGTGCAGGTGGACGATGTCGAACGCCGTCCCCTGCTGGGCGCGCTGCCGCACCAACGCCGCGGCGGCCTGCCCGAGGAGCGCGAAGCGCTTGGCATTGTCGGGGTGATCGACGCCAGCCACCGAGTAGGGAGACGGGCGGTCGAAGAGCACCGGGGCGTCGAACAGCGTGACCGTCACGCCCGAGGGCAGCTGGGCGTCGAGCACCGGAACCTCGCCGCCTCCCGGCAGGGGCAGCGGCGTGAGGCGCCGCGCCATCAGGAGCCCGGACTCCTCGAAGCCGGGCTGACGCGGGATCGCGACGGTCACGTTGTGTCCGAGCTGTCGCAGGGCTTTGGCCAGGGACTGAACCGCGTCCGCCGCCTCCGTCTCGCGGACGAACGGGCTGAGCTCCAGCGCGACCATCAGGATTTCCATCGTGGCGGCGGTGTATCACGGGCGCTCGGCCTCGGGAATGCGGGAGAGCAAACTGTGACGGGCGCTCGACCCGGGGGTCGGCTACGCTCCGCGGCCGCATGGACGAGCTGGTCGAGAAGGCCAAAATCCTCCACGAAGCGCTGCCTTACATCCGGCGCTTCCAGGGCCGGACCTTCGTGGTCAAATACGGCGGCCACGCCATGGTCGACGCCGAGCTCAAGGAGAGCTTCGCGCGCGACGTGTGCTTGCTCCGCTACGTCGGCATTCGGATCGTCGTCGTCCACGGCGGCGGGCCTCAGATCGACCAGATGCTCGAGCGCATGGGGATCTCGTCGTCTTTCCAGGCCGGGCTGCGCGTCACCGACGACGCGACCATGGAGGTCGTCGAGATGGTGCTGGGCGGCGCCGTGAACCAGGACATCGTGGGCCTGATCTGCAAGCACGGTGGCCGCGCGGTGGGGCTCAGCGGCAAGGACGATCACTTCATGCGAGGCGAGCGGCTGTCGGAGGTCCCGGCCAAGGACCCGAGCGGAGCGGACGTGCTGGTGGATTTGGGGCGCGTCGGCGACGTCGAGACCGTGGAGCCCCGTATCGTGGACAAGCTGCTCGACAGCGGCTTCCTGCCGGTCATCGCTCCGGTGGCGGTGGACGCCGAAGGACACGCGCTCAACGTCAACGCGGACACCGCCGCCGGTCGCATCGCCGGGGCGCTGGGCGCCGCCAAGCTGGTGCTGATGACCGACGTGGAAGGCGTGAAGGACGCCGGCGGCACGCTGCTCTCGTCTCTGGGCGCTCGTGAGGCGGAGTCGTTGATCGCCCGCGACGTGATCCGCGGCGGCATGATCCCGAAGGTGCGCTGCGCCCTGGACGCCGTCGCCGAGGGGGTCGAGAAGGTGCACATCATCGACGGCCGCCGGAGCCACGCGCTCCTGCTCGAGATCTTCACTGACCGCGGCGTGGGCACGGAGATCCGGCGCGGGGATTAGGCGCATCATCGTCAGATCGCGATCGTCATGAGCGGCGAAGACGACGAATCCGAGCTGGTGCGTCCGACCGGCATCCCGCCGGACGCCATCGTGCGCGTCGTACGCGTGCCGCCGGAGTCGGAGGGCATGCGGCTGGACGTGTTCCTGGCGACCCAGCTCCGCAACACCAGCCGCACCCGCGCCCGCTCGATCATCGAGAACACTGCGTTTTCGCCCAGCGGAAAGAAGCTCAGGCACAACGATCGCGTCCGCGCCGAAGACCGCATCGTGCTCTGGCGGATGCCCTTCGAAGAGCAGGATGCTCCGCAGGAGCTCGGCGTGGTGTACGAGGACGCCCACCTGCTCGTGATCGACAAGCCGGCGCTGATGGCGGTCCACCCCACGGCGCGCCACCACCACTCGACGGTGGTGAAGGTGCTCCAGAAGTCCCGACCCGGGGAGTTCTTCTCGCTCATCCACCGCATCGATCGCGAGACCAGCGGCCTACTGCTCGTGGCCAAGACTCCGGAGGCGGACCGCGCCTTCAAGAAGCAGCTCGAGGACCGCACCGCGGCTTCGGGCAAAGGGCAGGCCCCGCTGGAGATGGTGAAGGACTACCTGGCCATCACCTGGGGCGTCCCGGAGAGCGGCTTGGTCGAGCTGCCGCTCGAGCTCGACCCGGACAACTCCCTCAGAGTGAAGATGCGCGTGGCGGGTCGAGGCGGGCTGGAGGCCCGCACCGAGGTCACGCTGCTCGAGGCCCGGGGCGGCTACGGCTTGGTTTGCTGTCGGTTGCACACCGGCCGGCAACACCAGATCCGGTTGCACCTCAGCGCCACCGGCACGCCCATCGTCGGCGACAAGCTGTACGGGCCCGACGAGCGCATGCTCGCGCGGGCGGCGGACGGCGAGCTCAGCGAGGCGGATCTGGCGCGGCTGGAGCTGCCGCGTCACGCCCTCCACGCGCACCGCTACCGCCTGACCCACGCGCTCACGGGCGAGGAGTTGCTGCTCGAGTCGCCGCTGCCGGCGGATCTCGCGGCGTTCTGGCGGGCGCGGGGCTAATCCGCCAGCGCGTCGCTGGCCGCTTCTGCGGGTGCGTCGTCGCCTGCATCGGCGCCGGCGTCGACCTCGGCGTCCTCCGTCGCGTCCTGCCCCGAGTCCTCCGGCGCGTCGGGCCCGGCGTCGAACACCGGGCAGCCGTTCGGGGCGGAGCCGGCGAGGACCTTGACCGCGCACTTCTTCTTGGAGAGCGCGTCGCAGCTCGCGTGCCCGGCGATGTACGCGACGCACGCCTCCACCGTGCCCTGATCGTACTGGGAGCAGGTTGGGTTCGACTTGGCGAGGTAGCCCGGACAGGGCGGCCGGGTCACCGGACCGCAGGAGAGCGCGGCGCGCTTCGCGTCCTCGGCGTCGGTGATGGCCTTGCAGGCCTCGCTCTCACCCATCGGCAGGCCGTTGCCGGCGGGCTCGTAGATCGGGTCGCCGCCGCCCCCGCCGCTCGAGTCGTCCGACGAGCAAGCCGCCGCCACGAGCGCGGCAGCCAGGGAAAACGCGCCCAAAAAGCCAGTGAAGGTCCGTCGCATGGCGGCGCAGCATACATGATTGACGCCGCACCGTCCTCCGCTATAGCGACGCGCCATGCCGATTCGACGCGCCTTGCTCTCGGTGTCAGACAAGACCGGTCTAGTGGAATTCGCTCGGGAGCTCGTGAAACGCGACGTCGCGCTGCTCTCCACGGGTGGGACGTTCAAGGCGCTCGAGGCCGCGGGCATCCCGGTCGAGAGCGTCGAGAGCTACACCGGCTCGCCGGAGGTGATGGACGGCCGCGTCAAGACCCTGCACCCGCGCGTGCACGGCGCGCTGCTCGCGCGCGAAGGCACGGACGAAGCGGATCTGGAGCGCATCGGCGCGCGCTTCATCGACCTCGTGGTCGTGAACCTCTACCCGTTCGAGCAGACGCTCGCCAAGCCCGGCGCGAAGTTCGAGGAGCTGATCGAGAACATCGACATCGGCGGACCCAGCATGCTGCGCTCGGCGGCGAAGAACCACGCGCGGGTCACCGTGCTGTGCGATCCCAGCGACTACGCCGGCGTGCTCGCCGAGCTCGAGGCCGACGGCAGCACCACGCCCGAGACGCGCCAGCGGCTCGCCGCCAAGGTCTTCGCGCACACGGCCGCGTATGACGCCGCGATCAGCGGCTGGCTCAGCGCCCAGGGCGAGGCCGACGGCTGGCCGCGTTACCTGACCTGGCCCCTCGAGAAGGGCTACGGCCTGCGCTACGGCGAGAACCCGCACCAAGGCGCCGCCTTCTACCGCGACCGGAGCGCGCTCGACGGCTCGCTCGCGCGCGCACAGAGCCTGGGCAGCGGCGCCAAGGAGCTCTCCTTCAACAACCTGGTGGACGCCGAGGCGGCCCTCGACGCGGTGCGCGAGCTCGACGCGCCCGGGGCCGTGGTCGTCAAGCACACCAGCCCCTGCGGCGTGGCGATCGCGCCGAGCCTGGCCGACGCCTACCGCGCGGCCCGGGACGCCGACGCCATGAGCGCGTTCGGCGGCATCGTGGCACTGAACCGCGAGGTGGACGAGGCCACGGCGGCCTTGCTCGCCGAGACCTTCCTGGAGTGCGTGATCGCTCCGGGGTTCGCGCCCGCCGCCTTGGAGCGGCTGCGCGCCAAGAGCGCGTTGCGCCTCCTGGCCACCGGCCCCTGGCTCGGCAAGGACCACCGAGCGCGGCAGGCCAAGCGCATCGGCGGCGGCTACGTGCTTCAAGACCGCGACGCGAGCGGCGCTGGCGAGGTCGAGAGGGGCAAGGTCGTCACCGAGCGAGCTCCGACCGACGCGGAGCTCGCCAGCCTGGAGTTCGCCTGGCGCGTGGTCAAGCACGTGAAGAGCAACGCCATCGTGCTCGCCCGCCCGAGCGAGAAGCCCGGCACGTTCGTGACCGCCGGCATCGGCGGCGGCCAGACCGCGCGCGTGCTCGCGGTAGAGGTCGCGGTGAAGACCGCCGGCGAGCGGGCTCACGGCAGCGTGCTCGCGTCCGACGCCTTTTTCCCCTTCCCCGACGGCGTCGAGACCGCCGCCGCCGCCGGCATCACCGCGGTCGCGCAGCCCGGCGGCAGCAAGAAGGACGCCGACGTGATCGCCGCCGCGAACCGCCTGGGGCTCGCGATGGTGTTCACGAACGTGAGGCACTTCCGGCATTGAGCCTGCTGCAAGCCATCCTGGCCGTCGCAGACAACGGCGTGATCGGCAGCGCAGGGCGGCTGCCCTGGGACCATCCCGAAGACCGCGAGCACTTCCGCCTCACCACCTGGGGCCACGCCGTGCTCATGGGTCGCCGCACCTGGGAGGAGGTCGGAAGCGCGCTGCCCGGTCGCGAGAACGTGGTGCTGAGCTCGCGCCTCGTCGCGCCGGCCGGCGCGCGCGTGGCCACTTCCCTCGACGCGGCGCTCGAGCTCGCGTTCGCTCTCGATCCGGAGCCCTTCGTGATCGGTGGAGCAGCGCTCTTCGCGGCGGCCTGGCCACGGGTGAGGCGCGTCTACCTGACCCGGATCCCGGGCGCTCCGCCCGGCGACACGCGCTTCGAACCGGATCTGGCCGGCTTCCGTCTGCTCGAGGAGCGGGCCGGCCTGGCGGGGCTCCGCTATCTCGTGCTGGAACGCGCGTGAAACTTGGCCCTGATCGGGGGGCCATGACATCCGGTCGAGCACGCTTCGATAACCGGAAGCGCCTCGCCCCATGCGCCGAAGCTGTAGCATCTGCCAGACCGAGTTTCAGGTTCAGTTCCGCTACCAGATGGAAGTGCGGACCTGCGACGGCGCCGACGCGCTGGCGTTCTTCTGCTCCCAGGCCTGTTTGTCGCGGAGCGCCAGCGGGAAGGTCCTCTGCGACGCCTGCGGCTCGGAGTTCGCCGTCGAGCTTGCCGCGCAGGTGTTCTACCTCGGCGGGCAACGGCGCTACGCGTGCAGCGAGCTGTGCCGAGCGCGCGTCGCCGAAGGGGCACGACGCCCCGCCGTCGCAGCGCCTCCGGCAGAGGGGCGCTCTGCCCGCGTGCTCGCGGTCTTCAACCACAAGGGCGGCACGGGCAAGACCACCACCGCGGTGAGCGTGGCCGCGGGCCTCGCCGCCCGCGGCTCGAAGGTGCTCCTGGTGGACACCGACGGCCAGGGCAACGTGGGGGCTTCGCTGGCGCTCTCCTCGGAGCGCTCGCTCTACCACGTGCTGGTGATGGGGCTGCCGGTCGCGGACGCGGTGGTGAGCGCGCGCCCGGGCCTCGACGTGCTCCCCGCCAACGAGACGCTGGCGGCCGCGGAGCTCTACCTCGCAGGTCGCCGCCAGCGCGATCGCGTGCTGGCCGAGCGCCTGGCACCCGCCCGCCACCAATACGACTTCGTGATCGTGGACTGCTCGCCGAGCCTCTCGCTGATGAACCAGAACGCGCTCGTCTTCGCCGACTCCGTGCTGTGTCCGGTCGCCTGCGACTACCTGTCGCTGATCGGCGTGCGCCAAGTGCTGCGCACCATCCGCCAGGTCAACCGGCTGCTCGGCCACAAGGTGGCGCTGTGGGGCGTCCTGCCGACGCAGTTCGACGCGCGGGCGCGCATCTGCCACGAAGCCCTGGCGACCCTGCGCGAGCACTTCGGCGAGCGCTGCCTGCCGCCGGTGCGCCAGACCATCAAGGTCAAGGAGGCGCCGGCCGAGGGCAAGACCCTGTTCGAATACGCACCGGAATCGAGCGCCGCGTGCGACTACGACCACGTCGTGGACGAGCTGCTCGGAAATTCGACTTCGGAGATTTCCAGTTTGGGAGGTGTGGCGTGAGCGAACGAGACGATTTCAGGGATGCGACGGCCAGGGTGCTCGACCGCGAGGAGGTCGAGGGCGTGCTTTCTTCCAGCTTCTACGCCAGCCCGCGGCCGATCACGAGCGCGCGAGCCGAGCGCTCCCGTGACGACAAGCCGACCCACTACAAGGTCATCTGCATCTCGATGTACACCGACGACCTCAAGCGTCTGGACGACATGGTGGACACGCTGAAGGCCAAGGGGCTGACCAAGGCGAACCGCAGCGCGTTGATCCGTTTCGCGCTGAACGGCGTGGACCTCGAGAACGTGCCCAAGGGGCTGTAGCCTCGCTCCGGCGGGCGCGCTATGGGGTGAGCCCCATGGGCGCGCTCGTCTTCGAGGACCACCGGCAAGACCCGGCCGGCTGGGCCAAACGCTTGGGCATCTCCCGGGAGGCCGTCGAGCTCTACCTCTCGAGTGACGTCATCGACCTCCACGTCGACTCGTTCATCTGGCACCGGGTCGCCGGCTACGACCTGACCCGACGCCACGGTCACGGCCTGTTCGGCGCCCGCTTCTACAGCCAGGTGGACTTTCCCCGCGTGCTCGAGGCGCAGCTCTCCGGCGCCACCTGGGTCATCACCACCAACCCCGCGCGGAGCGCCGAGTCTCGGGCCGACACCTTCGTCCGAAACCTGGCCGAGCTCCGCGCCCAGTTTGCGCGCGTGCCGGAGCAGTTCGCCGTGGTCACGAACGTGGCGGAATATCGCGCCGCGCGCGCCCGCGGCCAGCACGCCGCGTTCATCGGCATCCAGGGCGGCAACGCGCTCGACGTGGCGCCTGATGCCCTCGACCGCATCCCGCCCGGCCTCGTGCTGCGAGTGACGGTGGTGCACCTGTCGTCGTCCAGCCTGGGCGTGACCAGCTCGCCGCTCGCCTCGAGGCGCGACACGGGCCTCACGGGCCGCGGGCGGGAGTACGTGCGAGGGCTGAACGCCCGGAAGCTCTTCGTGGACCTGGCCCACATCAGCAAGCGTGGTTTCTGGGACGCGGTCGAGGTCCACGACAAGTCCCAGCCGCTCATGGTCACGCACACCGGCGTCTCCGGCGTGTTCGAGCACTGGCGCAACCTGGACGACGATCAGCTCCGCGCCGTGGCCGACACCGGCGGCACCATCGGGGTGATGTACCAGTCGAGCTTCCTCGGCGACCCGCTGCTCGGCGGCAAGGCGACCAGCATCGTGCGCCACCTCCAGCACATCGTGAGCACCGTGGGCGCCGACCACGCCTCCCTCGGCAGCGACTGGGACGGCGCGATCTGGCCGCCTCGGGACATGCCGACGTGCCTGGAGCTGCCGAGGCTGGTTCAGCTCATGCTCGACGCCGGCATGGATCCCGACACGGTGCAGAAGATCCTCGGCAAGAGCTTCCTCCGCACCGTGCAGGCACTACGGGGCTGACCGGAGCTGGCGCAGGCGCGTTCGCGCGTCAGGCGTCCAGGGCGTCGAAGTCCGCGTCGTCGCCGTCGAACTCGTCGCTGTCGTCGTCGAGCTCCGGCTTGGGGGCCAGGTCCGACTTGGTCAGCTGCGGCAGGCGACGCTTGCCCACCGGGCCCTCGTCCACGTAGTCGCGCAGCGCCATCATGTCGCGCAGGGCCTCCAGCTTGGCCAGTGCCTTCACCTCGACTTGACGGATCCGCTCGCGCGTCAGATTCATGATTGCTCCCACGTCCTCCAGCGTCGTTCCACCACGGTCGGCCACGTCCAGCGCGCAAGACTCGTTGAGCTCCCAGACCTCGAGGTCGGGGAAGTTGAGCTTGATGGCGCCGGTGCGCGGGGAGACGTCGATGTAGAGGTGGTGCTTGCAGGAAACGTAAGGGCAAGGCCGCGGACCCTCGGCGCACTCGGCGCGCGAGCGCGGTTTCTCGTAGTCGGTCTCCGGGTAGAGCAGCCGGCCGATCTCCAGCTCGCGCTTGGTCATGCGCTTGACGCTGATGGTGCGGGCGCGCACGTCACGCTTGCGGCGCGAACGGCGTTGCTCCCGCGTGATCGCCTCACCCTCCGGCGCTAGAGCGAGGGCGGTCGCGCCCTCCGTCTCGGGCTCTACTTGGGTCTCGCTCATCGACGTATCGGGCGTGCCGCCCTGCTTGTTCGAATCCATGGCCTGCCTCCAGAACTTCCCGTTTCCGCTCTTGTGCACGCACGATCCCCGTCGCGGCCGGGTGCCTGTCCCGATCACGTGGTTTTCGCCTCGACTCTTCCTCACACACCCGCGACACCGTGCCCTTCGTGTGACGAGCCTGCCGTCCCACGCTGGGTTCCCCTGCTCGGCGCCGCGCTAAGTCAGCTGTTCCCCCGGGTACCTTCCGCAATGTTCCATCATGAAGCCACAGCCCTCTCGATCTTCGCCCGCGACGTGAGCCGCGATTCGATGGCCCCGAGCCGGGCCAGCAAGTCTTTGCTGAGCGTGCGCGCGTCGCTCACGTCCCGGGCCACGGCCTTCGCCGTCGCCTCCCCGCGCTTCTTGTCGCCGACGATCCGCCCGAGCTTGTCGAACAGCCCGTCCAACGTCTGCTCGAGCGCCTGCAGGTCGCTGCGCATGAACAGGAACTCGCGTTGGATCTGTTCGATGGTGTAGCTCTCCGACATCATCTGCTTGATGCGCAGGATCTGCCGCACGACGCCCACCGGGTAGATGCCCTGGGAGCCCTGGTGCTTGCCCTTCTTGCCCACCCGGACGCTGCGGGGCAGAAGCCCGAGCTGCACGTACTTACGCAGGGTGGCCTCCGAGAGGGTCACGCCATGGGTCGCGAAGAGGTCCAGGATCTCGGCCGAGGTCAGACCGGTGGGGTGCTCCCGCTCGATCTTGGTCAACGTGGCGTCGTCGAATCCCGGCATGGCGCTCTCGTCGGAACGCCGCGGCGCGGCACCCTCCGACGCGAGCGAATATATTCTATTGAGTGGATCACCCAAAACCCTTTCCCCCATTTTTTTTGCAGTCGAACCGGGGCCGCTCCATGGACGCGGGAGCAGCGCACAGATGAGACATTTATTGTCACAGCAGAGGACTTGTCCATGGAGCTGATTCACTGTCCATGCGCACATGGAACTACATCGTTAAACGGGTCGAGCACGCCGAGTGCTGCACGAGTGAACGCGCACGCGTGTGCAGGTGAATGTCCATTCCCCACTCCATCACACATGGACTCAGATGGAACTACCTCGCGCGCTCGGGCGCGAGGCGCGCAAACTGCGGCGCTGTGACGGAAGCGCGAGCACGATCTCGCTTGACAGCACCCGAACGTGGAGCCCGACACCCTCGCTCTCGTCCCCGTGTTGGGTACCCGAGCGCGAGGCGCACCGCTCACCGCCTTCTGACAGCGCGCTGCCGCTGCTCGAGTTTCGGGAACGCGAGAGCGAGCCGCACGCTGCCGCTCGCGATCAATCGCAGTGCTGCGTCTCGGACCGCTCCGGCTCCGTCCCCAACCCGCTCCGTTTCGATCCGGTCGTGCCCGGCGGAGGCGCGCACGCGCACCCCTACCCGCTCCTCCACCTGCAGCCGCAGCCGCAGCCGCGCTTGCAGCCGCACTCGCAATCGCGCTCGCACTCACAATCGCAATCGCAATCGCACTCGCAATCGCAATCGCGCCCGCACTCGCAATCGCGCCCGCACTCGCACTCGCAATCGCGCCCGCACTCGCAATCGCGCCCGCACTCGCGTTCGCACTCACAATCGCACTCGCACTCACAATCGCACTCGCGTTCGCACTCGCACTCGCACTCGCGCTCGCACGCGAACCTGCACGCACGGGAGACCGCAGGCGCGCAGGCACGCGACATCACGGCACTCCCCGGGATGGGAACCGAGCAGTGGTAGGCTCCGCCCCATGGGCGAGCGGGTCTACCGCGACGTCTTGGCACGCGGCGTTCGACTGCGCGTGGCTGAAGACGGAACGGGTCCTTCCGTGTTGTACCTGCACGGGTTGTATTTGGACCATTCGACCTGGCAGAAGCTGACCCGACTGCTCGGCGAGGGATTCCATCACGTCACTCCGGATCTGCCGGGTTTCGGTGAGAGCGAGAAGCCACCGACCGGGCGCTTCGCCTACGACATCGACGCCTTCACCGACGCCATCGTGGACCTGTACGGGGGGCTCGGGCTCGGACGAGCAACCGTGGTCGGTCAGGGACTCGGTGGGGCCATCGCCATCGCGCTCGCCGCGCGACACCCCGAGCTGGTGAGCAAGCTGGTCTTGCTCGACGCGGCCTGGAACGAGCTCGCGCCCAGCTTGGCCACGCGCCTGGCTCAGGTGCCGGTGCTCGGCAGCTTGGTGGTCAAGCAGCTCGCGGGTCGGGTGGCGTTCCGCGCCTTCTTCCGCCGAACGTTGCTCGCTCCCGACGCCCGGCTCGAAGACGCGCGAATCGATCGCTACTACGACCTGTTCAACACGCCAGCTGCTCGCGGCAGCGCTCTGGCAACGTTGCGCGCGACCGCCGACGCGCGCGCCGTGGCCGCGCTCACTCCACGGATCGAGACCCCTACCCTGGTAGTCTGGGGCCGGCACGACCGCATCTGTCCGGCAGCCTTCGGGCAGCGTCTGGCTCGCGAAATCCGCGGCGCACGCCTGGAGCTCCTGGACGCCGGCCATTGCCCCCAGGAGGAGCGCCCCCAGGAAACCGGCGCGGTGATCCGGCGCTTCCTCGGCGACGAGCGCTGAGCGTCTTTCGACTGGGACGGAGTGAGGGTAAGAAGAAGCGTCCCGCCCGCGCCATGTTCGACCCCCGAGCCTTCCGACGCTTCAAGAAGAATCGAGGCGCCGTGCTCGGCACGGGCCTGGTGGCGCTCTTGGTGCTGTTCGCGCTGCTCGGTCCAGTGTTCGCCGGGCACGATCCCAATACGAGCGACTTCGACGCCGGGCGGGAGGCGAGCGGCGCGCTGGTCGGCCCGAGCGCGAACCACCTCTTGGGAGTGGATCCGCTGCTCCGAGACTCCTTCAGCCGGCTCGCGCACGGCGCGCGGGTCTCGCTCCTGGTGGCGTTCTTCGCCACCACCATCAGCATCGTGGTGGGAGCGGCCGTCGGGCTCTTCAGCGGCTACGCCGAAGGAACGCGCGCCCAAGGGCTCGACACCTTCCTGATGCGCCTGGTCGACGTGGGCTTGAGCTTCCCCTACCTGCTCCTGGTCATGGCCATCGGCGCGGCGGTAGGAGACACCACCATC
The DNA here is from genome assembly GCA_015075635.1 of Polyangiaceae bacterium. NCBI lineage: Bacteria > Pseudomonadati > Myxococcota > Polyangiales > Polyangiaceae > Polyangiaceae bacterium. The sequence goes on along the minus strand of JABTUA010000001.1, from coordinate 1,943,343 downwards.
GTGACCATCTTGATGGTGCTCGGGCTGACCAGCTGGTTCGGCACGGCTCGCATCATCCGCAGCAAGACCATCCAAGTCCGGCACCTGGACTTCATCGTCGCCTCGCGCGCGCTAGGGCAGTCCACCCCGGCGATCCTCCTGCGCCACATCTTGCCCAACGTGGCGGGCCCCCTGATCGTGATCGCCTCGGCGTCGGTTGCGCAGATGATCATCGCGGAGAGCGTGCTCTCGTACCTGCAAGTGGGGCTGCCGCCGCCAATCGCGACTTGGGGGCGCATGCTGCTCGAGGGCCAGCGGTTCTACACCGTCGCGCCGCGCCTGGTGCTCGCACCCGGCATCATGATCTTCCTGGCCGTGCTGGGCTTCAACCTGCTGGGAGAAGGGCTGCGCGATGCGCTGGATCCGCACGAGGACTGAGCTCGCGGTGCTGCTCCTGCTCTCGGGCTGCCGCTCGGGTGTGGCGCCGCCCATCGGCCAGGAGCGTGAGGGCCCGCCCCAGCGCGGGGGCGTCCTGCGCACGGCCTTCTTCACCGACGTGCGCGGCCTCGACGCGGCGACGGCCTTCGACACCGCGGCCAGCGCCATCGAGTCGCTGATCTACGACGGCCTGGTCAGCTACGACGACAGCGGCAAGATCGTTCCCGTGCTGGCCGAGCGCGTGGACATCGCTCCCGACGGCAAGCGCTACGTGTTCCCGCTCCGGCGCGGCGTCACCTTCCACGACGGCACCGAGCTCACCGCCGCCGACGTGAAGCGCAGCATCGAGCGCGCGCTCCACGTCAAGACCCCGTGCCCGGTGCCCTCGTATTACGAGCGAATCGTCGGCTACACCGCCTACCACGACGGCAAGGCCGAAGAGCTCACGGGCGTGAAGGTCGAAGGCGATTACCAGATCGCCGTCGAGCTCAGCGAGCCCGACGCCACCTTCCTGCACATCATGGCGCTGCCCATCGTGGCCCCGGTCTGCAAGAGCGCCGGCAAGGTCTGGGAGCGCAGCTTCGCCGGTCAACCCTGCGGGGCCGGCCCGTTCAAGGTCACGCGCTTCGAGAACGGCCAGATCATCAAGATGGTCCGGCACGAGGGCTACTGGGACAAAGGCAAGCCCTACCTCGACGGCATCGACTGGTACTTGTCGATGCAGACCTTCACCCAGCGCTTCAAGTTCGAGCAGGGCGACATCGACTACATCCGCGAGCTCGGCGAGGCGGACAGCATGCTCTACCGCACGAGCCCGGCCTGGCACGGCCGCGGCGAGTGGGAGCCCTCGCTGACCACCGGCGGCATCTTCATGAACACGGAGATGCCGCCGTTCGACAACCGCCATTTTCGACGCGCCGTCAGCTACGCCATCGATCGCGAGCAGCTGGCGAGCGTGCGGCCGGGGCACGTGCGCGGCCACGCCAAGATGGTGCCCAACGTGCTCATTGCCCCGGAGCCTGGGTATCCCCAGCAGGCCTACGACTACCAGCAGGCGCTCGAGGAAATGCGCCTCGCCGGCTACCCGTACGATCCGAAGACCGGCCAGGGCGGCTACCCGCACGAGATCCCCTACCTGGCCATGCTCGACTCGTTCGCGCAGACCGCCGGCGAGGTCTACCAGCAGCAGCTCGCCAAGATCGGCATCCGCATCAAGATCCAAGTGGTCGGCTGGCCCACGTTCCTGGCCCGCTCCGGACGGCGCAAGACCGTACCCATGGGCTTCTCCGGTTGGCACGCGGACTTCCCGGACCCCTCGACCTTCTTCGAGCCCATCCTGGCCACGAAGGCCATCCAAGACGAGGAGAGCCAGAACGCGGCCTTCTTCTCCGACAAGGACTTCGACGACGTCCTCGAGCGGGCGCGACGCTCCACCAACGACGAGGAACGCAAGTCTCTGTATCGCAAGGCCGAGGAGATCGTGGCGCGCGAGGCGCCCTGGGCCACGACCTACACCTACAGCTACTTCGAGCTCTGGCACCCCTACGTCCGGGGCTACCGCCCGCATCCGGTGCTGAGCCAGTACATGCGCAACACCTGGCTCGACGCCGGCGCCAAGAAGCTCGCGTCTCGCGGCTGCTCGCCCGGGCTGTCCGTCCTCGCCCGTATCACCTGCCGCGAGCAGCGCTCGCCGAAGACGACGCTCGCGTTGGCGGGAGGGCGGCGCTGATGCTCGGCTATCTGGGGCGCCGTCTGCTCTGGTCGCTGTTCACGATCTGGGCGGTCGTGACGCTGACCTTCTTCATCTACAACGTCCTACCGGAAGATCCCGCACGCGTGATCGCCGGTCCGCAGGCGAGACCCGCCGACGTGGCGCGCATCCGCACCCAGCTCGGGCTCGATCGCCCGGTGCACGTCCGTTACGTGCGCTACATGACCGGCTTGGTCAGCTTCGGAAAGCCGCCGGCGGACGCCAAAGACGACAGCGCGTGGAAGCTCGGACCGATGCGCATCGATCTCGGGGTGAGCTACCTGAAGCGCAAGCCCGTCACGGCTCTGCTCGCCAAGGCGCTGCCGCCCACGTTGCTGGTCGGGTTCTTGGCGCTCGCCATCGAAGTGGCCATCGGCGCCGCGGCCGGCGTCCTGGCGGCGATGAGGCGCCACGGCGTGCTCGACTACGGCACCGTCGCGCTGACGTTGGTCGGCATCAGCGCACCCACCTTCTTGACCGCGCTGGTCCTTCAGCACTTCCTGGCGCGTGAGCTCAAGCTCTTCCCCCTGGACGGCTACGGCCAGACCAGCGCCGAGCAACTGCGCGCCGCGATGTTGCCGGCGCTCACGCTGGGTCTGTACGGCGCCGCCTACTACACCCGCCTCGTCCGCGACGAGATGATCACGTTGCTCAAGGAAGACTACGTCCGCACGGCGCGTGCCAAGGGCCAGAGCGAATGGGTGGTCGTGCTGCGACATGCCCTGCGCAACGCGCTGATGCCGCTGGTGACGGTGATCGGCCTGAGCATGGGCACGCTCGTCGGCGGCGCCATCGTGACCGAGAAGATCTTCCGCTGGCCGGGCATCGGCTCCCTCAGCGTCGATGCCATCGTCGAGCGCGACGGCCCGGTGATCATGGGCGTGGTCATCTTGTTCTCGACGGTGGTGGTCGCGGCGAATTTCCTGGTGGATCTCTCGTACGCGGCGCTCGACCCACGCGTCCGGCGCAAGTGAGGCTCAGGCGCGCAGCGCGGCCTGGACCTTGTCGAGCAGCGCGCTCATCGTGAAGGGCTTGGCCAGGAAGGCCACCCCGGCTTCGAGCACGCCGTCTTTCGCGACCGCGGTGTCGGCGAGGCCGGAGGTGAACAGGACCTTCAGACCCGGACGCACGCGGCAGAGCTCGCGGGCGAGCTCCGGGCCGCCCTCTTCGGCATCGTCACGTCGGTGAGGAGCAGGTGGATCGGTCCGGCGTGCGCGGCCGCCAACGAGAGCGCTACTTGTCCCCCGTCAGCCGAGAGCACCGCGTAGCCGAAGGCCGCGAGCGCTCGCGTGACCAGTCCGCGCACCAGATCGTGGTCTTCGACGACCAGGATGGTCTCGCCGCCGGGGATCGCGACCTCGGCCGGCGCCGTCTCGGGTGGCGGGGCCGGCCGGGGGCTCGCGGGCAGGTAGATCCGGAAGCTGGTGCCGCGCCCGGGCTCGCTCTCCACTCGGATGTGCCCGCCGGCCTGCTTCACGATTCCGTACGAGGTCGCGAGACCGAGCCCCGTGCCGTGCCCGACCGGCTTGGTGGTGAAGAAGGGCTCGAACAGGTGCTCACGCGCCTCGGGCGACAGGCCGGTCCCGGTGTCGGTCACGCTCACGACCACGTGGGGTCCAGGTACAGCGTCGGAAAACTCCCTGGCTTCGCTCTCGTGGACCAGCGCGCTCTCGGTCGCGATGCAGAGCCGCCCACCGTCCGCCATGGCGTCCCTGGCGTTGATCGCCAGGTTCATCAGCACTTGCTCGAGCTGCGCCGCGTCGGCGCGCACCGAACCGACCCCTTGATCGAGCGACACCTCGAGCTCGATGTGATCGCCCAGCACGCGAGCGAGCAGCGAGGAGATGCCCTCGACGACCTGATTCGGGTCGAGGGCGCGCGGCTCGATGACCTGGCGCCGCGCGAACGTGAGCAGCTGCCGGGTCAGGTCGGAGGCCCGGCGGCCGGCGTCTGCGATGGGCTCGATGTGGCGCCGCACCGGGTGGTCCGCCGGCAGCTCGCCGAGTGCCAGTCCCACGCAGCCTTGCATCACGGCCAAGAGGTTGTTGAAGTCGTGGGCGATGCCCCCGGCGAGCCGGCCGATGCCCTCCATCTTCTGCGCTTGAAGCAGCTGCTCCTCGAGCCGCCGTCGGTCGGTGATGTCGGTGACCAGCCCCTCGATGCAGAGGAGCTCGCCGGAGTCGGAGTAGATCCCATGCGCCAGGTCCCAGACCCAGCGCACCTCGCCACTCTTGCTTCGGATCCGGTACTCGTTGCTGCACTGGCGTCGCGCGGCCAGGTTCGCCTGACACTTCTCCCAGAGCGGGGCCCGATCTTCCTGGACGATCAGCTCGCTGAAGGCCACGACCGCGTTGTCCCGCAGCTCGTCCGGGGCGTAGCCGGTCACGCGCTCGCAACCGTCGCTGACGAGCTCCATGGTCCAGTCGGCGTCGTTGCGACAGCGGTAGGCCATGCCGTGGACGTTGGAGAGCAGGGTGGAATACGCCCGCTCCTGCTCGCGCAGTCGCGCCTCGGCGCGCCGCTTGTCGGTCACGTTGCGCGCGTTCACCACGAACCCGCTGATCTCCGAGTCATCGCGGAGATCCCGCAGCGTGACCTCGAAATCGGCCCAGCTGCCGTCCCTCCTGCGGATCCTGAGCGACGCCTCCTCTGCGGCGCCGGGACGTTCTGCGGCCGCGGCGAAGCTGGTCCGGAGCCGAGGCGCGTCGTCCGGGTGGACCAAGGCGAACGCGTTGGTGCCCGTCAGCTCCTCGGGTGAGTAGCCGAGGGCCGCCGCCACGGACGGCGTGACGTAGCGCAGCGTCTCTTCGCCATCGATGATGCAGATGACCTCGACGATCCCGGCGAGCAGCGCCTGAAACCTGCGTTCGGCCGCGCCGAGCGCGTGCGCCGCGCGCACGTTTTCCATGAAGGCGGCGTTCAGCGAGCGCTGCTGGCGACCGAGCTCCTCCACCAGCTGGAAGGCGCGCAGGGCTCGCGGCAAGAGCGCGAGCTTGGTCCGGAGCGGAGCGCTCGGCACGGACACCAGCCAGGTCCCGCCATGGCCGTGGGTGTCGGCGACCACGTCCGCGTCGGGCAACCCGAGCAGCCGAGGGATCGCAGCGAGCGTGCCGGTGACGTGGCGGAAGTACCAGGGCGCGGGCGCGTAGCTCGCCGGGATCTCGGCCCGGATCTCGAGGCGTCCGGGGCCGAGGTCCCGGAGCTCGATCCGGAGGTTCCAGAACCAGGCCCGCGCGAGCCACGAGCAACCCGCCTGGTACAGACGCCTGGGGCTGGCCACCGCGCTGACGAAGGCCTGAGCCGACGCGATCATCGCCGGCATGTGGATCACGTCTCGGCCCAGCGCCTCCGCCTGGTCCAGGCCCAGCCGCTCCCCGACGCGTTCGAACAGCGCCGCAAAGACGTCCCAGTCCATGCGCTCTGCCGGATCCCGGAGCCGGTCGACCGACACCGGTAGGTCCGCCGCCAGGTCCTCGAGGCGGGTCCCTGCTCGCTTCGCGAACGAGTCCAGGACCGGAGTGACGCGGCAGCTGACCTCTCGCACGGTGCCCCGAGACCTCACGATACGCCTCCTGCCCGCGGAAAAGTTGCGAAATCCTCGACCGAACCGCCATGCTGGGCGCGGTGCGTCCCCTCGCCTGCTGCTCCCTCTTCTGCCTCGTCGCCTGCGCGACCCCTGCGGCCGCGCCGCCGGCGCAGGCTCCACTGGCTGGGACCACGGACGCGACCGCGCCGCCAACGCGCGCCGTCGCCGCCGAGGCACCCAGCCTGCACGCGCCCGAGCGCGAGCCGGCCGCCTCCCCGCCAGCCCCGCTCCCCGCGCCGCGCTTCTCGTCACCGGTCGTCCCTCGCAGCGAGACGCGCGCGATCGTGCTCCTCTACCACGCCTTCAATCGCGGCGCGCAGCCGCTCAGCGTCAGCACTCGGGACTTCGACGCGCAGCTGGCCTGGCTGGCGGAGAACCGAGTCGAGGTCGTGAGCACCAGTGAGCTCCTCGACTTCCTCGAGGGCTCGCGCGCCCTGCCGGAACGCGTCGCCGTGATCAGCATCGACGACGGCCTGATGAGCGTCTACACGAAGGCCTGGCCGATCTTGAAGCAGCGCAAGGTGCGCTTCACGCTGGGGATCCCCACCGGCATGCTCGAGGACCCCAAGAACGCGCCGGTCATGACCTGGGACCAAGTCCGCGAGATGGTGGCGTCCGGGCTGTGCGAGATCGCGAGCCACGGCCACATGCACCGGAGGCTCGTGGGCCTCGAGGGCAAGCGCCGCTGGGAGGAGCTGGAGCTCAGCCGAGATTTGATCCGAGAGCGCGTCGGCGAGCCGCCCGTCGCCTACTTCTACCCGCTCGGCGCCTACGACCCGCCAAGCGCCGAAGCGGTGGAGAAGGCCGGTTACCGCGCAGCATTTCGCGCCACTGGGGCGCCCATCGCCGCCGGGGCCGGCTCGCACTTCTGGTTGCCGCGCGTGAGCATCTTCCACGGCGAGTCCGCGGGAGTCCTGGCACACTACTTCCGTCCGAAATTCCTGGGCCAGGTGCGTTACAGCGCGCGGCGCGACCCGGGCCTTGCGGCGCGAGCGCCCTGAATCCCGAGCCGTCGGGATCAGTTCGCGGGGAACGAAGCGGTCGGCGGCTTGCCCGTGGTGGCGGGCGGAGGCGGCGGCGGCGGCAGCGGCGGCGGCGGCTCCGGGGGCTTGGGCGCGACGGCGACGGGCTTGGGCAGAGGCTTGGGCGCAGGCGCAGGCGCGGGCGCCGGTGCGGGTGCCGGCGCGGGCTTCGCCGCCACGGGCTCGGGCTTCGGCGGCTCTGGCGGCACGGGCTCGGGCGCCGCGCTGGCCACCGGCTCGGGCTCGGCGCTCGCGACCGGCGTCGGCGTCGGCGCCGGCGTGGGCGCGGGCGTCGGCGCGAGCTTCGGCTCCGCAGGCGGCGCGGCGACGGGCAGCGCCACGGTCGCGGGAGCTTGCGGGGAAGTCTCCACGTCCGTGCGCTGCGACGCGCGGTAGATCGCGAACATCGCCACGGCCAAACCGAAGCCCGTGATCACCGCCACGTAGCGAACGAACTTCGCACGCCGCGCCTCTTGCTCGGGAGTGACCGAGAGCCGGGGCCGGGCTTCCAGCTCCATCTCCGCGTGCTCCTGGGGCGAAGCGTGAGCCGGCCCGCCTTCGTAGCGCCCGGCGTCACCCTCGGCGAAGAAGGTCAGGTGGCCGTGCCACGAGTCATCGGCGCCCTTACCACCCTTGGCCGGGGCCTTGTCGGTGGGCGTCGTTGGCTTCTCGGTCACCTCAGCGGTCTCGCTCGCAGCCTGCGCGGCCACCGCTGCGCTCGCCTCGGCGTCAGCGCTCGGGAGGGTGGTCGCGCCGCGCTTCTGGGCCACGGGGGTCGCGCGCACTGTCTCGGGTGACTCTTGTTTCCGGTTCTTCTTCTTCGCGGCAGCGCGTTTCTTGGCCAAGTCGTTCTCCTCTACCGAGTCCGGCGATGATTCGCTCGTCGCCGTGCTGGCCGGCGGGGCCCCTTCTTCGTCCTTCTTGGCGGGGAATGGGATCACCTTCGCCGGAACGACCGGGGCAGCCAGGCCCCTCGCCTCTGGCGTCTCCCGGGTGGTCGTCGCCGGCACGGACTCCGCCGCGCTGGTGGCGATCGCCACCGCAGCTCGCGCTTCCGGTGTGTCCGGCAAGGTCGTCTTGGGGATCGGCTCCGGCGCCGGCCCGAGTCCCATCTGCGTGCTCGAGAGCGACGTGGGCGGCCCCGCCCGCGTCTCCGGCGCTCGAGAGATCGGCACCTCCACTGGCGGCACCACCATCCTGACGGGTCCGGAGTCTCGCACCGCAGCCGTGCGATCCGCGGGCTCGAGCCCTTGCAGCGTCCGCGGGGCGGCGCTCGGCACCTCCTTGAGCGAGACTTCCGGCGCCGGCGGCCTGACACTCGGCCGCTTCGGCTGAGGCTCGGCGACGGGCAGCTTCGGCTCGCTGCCAGGGCTGTCGCCGACGACGAGCTCCCCCGACGAGCGCGAAAACGGCATCGCTTCGCCATCCGCGCTCGGGACCACGTCGTCGACGGCGTCTTCCGCCCGCGGCTCGCTGGCCACTAGCAGCCCCTCGAAGAACAGCTTGCTCACGGTGGAGAGCGTCGACAGATCCTCGAAGGGCGAGTCGTCCACCACCTCGATCAGCGTGCGCCTGCCGTCGAACAGGCGCAGGATGCCGTTGAGCTCGTCGGGGATCTCCGCCAGCCGCTCGACCAGCTGGTCGTGATCGATCTCGAACACCGTCGTCAGCGGAGGCAGCTGCTCCAGGAGCCGGCCCCACTCGTCGACCCGGCGCATGCCCTCCATGAGCAGGCCCTGGGTCGTGGTGGTCACCACGTCGTCGCTCGAGACGGGCTTGAACTCGACCTCGAAGCTGCCCGTGGCCCAGATCAGCGCGCGGTACACCGCTTCTTCGCCGCGCAGGCGTCCCAAGGCCGCGTCAACGACCTTGCCGTCGCGGAAGTAGATCACCGCCTCCAGGCGCCCGGAGGTGACACGAGCTTCCCCGCTCTTGCGGCTGACCTCGAAGGTCTGGATGATGTCGACGACGCCCATGTCGGCGAGGGAGCCGGAGAGCCGAGTGCGGGCGCCCGCCGGGGTGCTCGTCGCCATGCGCTCCTGCGTGCGTCGAGCCAGGAGCAGGTTCACTCGGGCGGTGAGCTCGCGCACGAAGATCGGCTTGGTGAGGTAGTCCTCGACGCCGAGCTCGAGGCCACGGATCTTGTCCTCGATGGACTTCTGACTGGTGAGAAACACCACCGGGATCTGGTTGAGGTCCGGGTTCTGCTTCAAGCGCCTCACCAGCTCGTAGCCGTCGAGCGTGGGCAAGCGCGTGTCGGTCAGGATCAGGTCGGGCGTCGAGTACTCGATCTTGGCGAGGGCGTCGGCGCCGTCGGAAGCAGTCGTCACGCTGTAGCCCGACTTCTTCAGGCTGACCTCGAGGACCCGTACGCTTCGCGGGTCTGCATCGACCAGGAGGAGTTGCCGTTTCGCCAATGGGTCGCTCCGACCTCGTTTCCCGAGCGCCCTTCGCTTATAGCGAGCCGAACGGTCGCGCGCCAGGCGACACTCGTGTGCGCTCGGCTCCCGCCGCTCAGCGCCCCCAGGGATCGATGATTTCGCCGCTACTCGGCCGTCCCGGCTTGGGGTTTCCCCCCGTCCCGGTGGGTTTGACCGCGGGCGCGCCGAGCGCCTTGGGTGCAGGACGGGCGGCCGGTGCGCTGGAGGCCTCGGTGCCGGCGGAGTCCACGGGGTCCGGCTCGTCGACTCGCGCGGCGCTCCCCGGCGCTGCAGCTGGCGGCGCCACGCTCGGACTGGGCGCCGCGCTGGTCGCCGCCACCTTCGGAGCGTCGCTCGACGCCCGGTCGTCGCGCAGCCCGAGCAGGCCAACCACGCCGACCCCGAAGACGACGACCGCGCCCGCCACCACCCACGGCAGGCGCCCCCCGAGCCGTCCCGGCCGCCGCTCGACCGACATCACGAGCTCGCCGGTGGTCGCTTCTTCCAGCCTGCGCCGTGAGCTCGGCTCCGGGGGCACGCTGAGCAAAGACCCCACCCGATCGAGGTCGGTGAGCACGTCGCCCATGGTGGCGTAGCGCTCGGCGGGCTTCTTCGCCATGCACTTCTTCACCACGTCCTCCACCGCGCCGAGCGGAACGCCGACGATCGCGCTGGGCGACGGAGGTTCCATGTACATGTGCATGGCGAGCACCCCGGTGAAGCTCTCCGCCTCGAAGGGCAGCTTTCCAGTCAACATCTCGAACAGCATCACGCCGAGCGCGTAGATGTCCACTCGGTGATCGCTCGGCTCGCCGCCGGCTTGCTCCGGGCTCATGTAGTGCGGCGTCCCGAACACCATGCCTGCGCGCGTCAGCCGGCTCGTACCGGCCACCTTGGCCAGCCCGAAATCGAGCACCTTCACCACGTCGTGGTGTCCCAGGCGGCGCACGTTCACGTTGTCCGGCTTCAGATCGCGATGAACGATGCCGGCGGCGTGCGCTGCGCCCAACGCCTCGGCGACCTGCACGCTGATTGCGACGGCGCGAGACGGCGTCAGCCGCCCCGACTCGCGGATCAGCGTGCTCAGCGACTCGCCCTCGAGCAGCTCCATCACGAAATACGGCTGGCCCGTGCTCAGCGTGCCGAAGTCGGTGATCTGCACGACGTTGGGGTGCTCGACGGCAGCCGCCGCCTTTGCCTCTTGGATGAAGCGCACCGGCAGGTCGGCGTCCTTCGACAGATCCCGGCGCAGGGCCTTGAGCGCGAGCGGGCGCTCGAGGGCCTTGTGGCGCACGCGGTAGACGGTGCCCATTCCACCCTCGCCGAGCACCGCGAGCACCTCGTAGCGATTGTCCACGACGCTACCGACCAGCGCGTCCTCGCTCGGATCCCAGTCCGCTGCCTCCAGCGGCTCGCCGTCGAAGGGGCAGAACCGCGTCTCGGAGCCGGAGAACTGCTGGCCGCAGCTGCGACACTTCCTGCCGCTCGGCTCGGCAGCACCCGTTTCGGCGGCAGTGGGCGGGGTGTCGCCGCCCGCGCCGCTTCCGAAGAGCATGGTCTTCGCGACTGGCACGCTGCTCACAGCGTACCGCGAAACGGGTGCTCGGGGTGCTCCCGGATCAACCCGCGGCTATGGCTGTCCCACACTCCGCGCAGAACTTCGCGTTCGGGGCGTTGGCAGCCCCGCACTTGGCGCAGGTCGGCCCTGCGCCAACGGCAGGCGGAGCACCGGCGGCCGCCGGCGGGGGACCGTAACCGGGAGGAGGTGCGCCCGGAGGCGGTCCGTAGCCGGGAGGCGCGCCGTAGCCGGGCGGCGCCGCTTGGGGCGGATACCCGGGGGGCGGACCGTAGCCAGGCGGCGCTGCCTGGGGCGGGTAGCCGGGAGGCGCGCCGTAGCCAGGCGGCGGGTAGCCCTGGGGCGGATAACCGGGCGGCGGATAGCCCGGTTGCTGGGGCATCGGCATGCGCTGGCCGTACATCATGCCCGCGCCGAGCCCCATGCCGGCCTGCATCGCCGCCATGGCGCCGGCCCCGCCCGCGGCCTCGCCCCCCTGCGCCATGCCCTGCCCGAGGCCCATCATGGCCTCGGCGCCGGCGTACTGCTGGTAGCGGCCCATGTCGAGCTGGTTCACGTAGCGCGCGCGGTTCGCGAAATCCTGGTCGAGCTCGAACTGGCGCTGCTGGGCCAACGCCTCGGCCTGGCTCACGCCGATCTTGGCCTTGCGGGCCTCGATCTTGGCCTGGACGATCTGGTCCTGGAACTCGTCGATGCGCCCCTGATCCTCGTCGGACAGGTTGATGTTCAGCTTGGCGATCTCGAGCACCTGCACGCCGATCTTCGCGAGGTCGGGGCAGTCCTGCACGATGGCGCGGGCCACGTCGGGACCGGCAGTGCCGAGGTCCATCATGGTCATGTCGCCCGCCTTGATCAGCCGGGTGAGCGTGGTCTTCAGCCCCATCATCAGCTGATCGCGGACCCACTGCATCGCGGCGTCCGGATTGGCGGCGCCGGTCTGCCCGACGAACTCCAGCACGAACTTCACCGGATCGACGACCTTGTACGAGTAGGTGCCGAACGCTCGCGGATTGACGCGGATGTCCAACTCCGGATCGCGCATGGAGCCGATCGGCCCGCCGAAGCCCTGGTTGAACAGCGCCTTCGAGGTGACGAAGAACACCTCGGCGATGAACACGTCGCCGCCGGTGAACTTGTTGATGATGTTGTTGAGGAACGGGATGTTCTGGGTCTGAAGCGTGTGCCGCCCGGGCCCCAGGCCACCCACGTACTGGCCATCCTTGAAGAAGAGGCACACTTCGTCGGAGTCGACGGTGAGCTGGCTCCAGAACGGGATGTTCTGGTCGGGGTGCTTGTAGACGACCAGCTCCTTCTTGTCGTCCGGGCGCGCGATCATCATCTCGCGCACGCCGCCTTTGACGAAGTCCATGATTCCCATTTGTGCTTCCTCTCCTAGGCCTCCGGCGACGAGTGTATTCCCACGCGCCAGAGCGACGGGGTCGAACATAGTCACGGCCCCCTGCCGCGGCAACGGCCCCCGCCGCTGGCCCGGCTTTGTCGCGGGGCGGCATGCGGCTAGGCTCCGAGACCTCCATGCACGGCATCGACCTGACCCAGCTCCCGGCGCCAGCCCAGCGGATCCTGGGGCCTGGCGCCCCGGCGCCGGCGAAGATGATGGCGGCCAAGGGCATCGTGCCCGGCCTCCGGCCCCCCGAGGTGGTCACGGTGCTGGTCGCGCTGCGGGCCGACTCCGACGTGAAGCTGGCGGAGGTCGCGCGCGAGACGCTGGGCAAGCTGCCGCCGCCCATGCTCGCCGGCGCGCTCGGCGCCGACCTCCAAGCGCCGGTGGTGGAGGCGCTCGCGGACGCCTACGCGACCAACGCCGAGATCGTCGAGAAGCTCCTGCGCCTGCCGCGCATCGGCACGGCGGCCCTGGAGATCCTGGCCGACCGCGCCGACGAGCGCATCGGCGAGCTCATCGCCACCAACGAGGAGGCGATGCTCGCCAACCCGACGGTGATCGAGAAGCTCTACATGAACAAGCGCGTCCGCATGTCGACCGCGGACCGCCTGCTCGAGCTCGCCGTGCGCAACGGGCTCGAGCTGAACCTGGCGGCGTTCAAGGAGGCGGCGGCCGCCATCAAGAACGAGCTGATCGCGGAGGCTGGGGAGGAACCCACCCCCGACGACGTCCTGTTCGCGGAGACCGACAACCTCGCGCAGGCCCACGACATCGAGAGCGAAGAGGATGACACCCACGCCGTCGACGACGAAGGCGAAGAGCACCTCAAGGACAAGTTCCTCCCGCTCTACGCGCAGATCGCCCAGATGACCGTGTCGCAGAAGATCCGCCGCGCGCAGGTCGGCACCGCCGCCGAGCGCCTGCTCTTGGTGCGCGACACCAACCGGCTGGTCGCCTCCGCGGCGGTCAAGAGCCCCGCGATGCGCGAGAACGAGGCGGTGATCATCGCCGCCAGCCGCAACGTCGGCGAGGACGTGCTGCGCGAGATCGCGCGCAACCGCGAGTTCACCCGCAACTACCAGGTGAAGCTGAACCTGTCGCGCAACCCCCGCTGTCCGTTCACGTTCTCCGCGCGCATCATCCCGCTCTTGCGCGACAACGACCTGCGCGACCTCGCCAAGAGCAAGAACGTGCCGAGCTCGGTGCAGCAGGCGGCGCGGCAGCAGCTGGAGCGCAAGCGGGGCGGCAAGGGCTGACTCGCGCCCGCGGTCTTGCCGAGAAGCGCGATCAGTCTCGGGTTTCGCTCTTTCGCGCCTCGTGTTTGCCGCCGCGCCCTGCCCCCGTCGAGGTTGTTGTCGAGACGCACTCTGGGAGCGTCAGGCGACAATTCCCACTTGTCGGGCGGAGTGCGCCGGCCTCGCCGGTGTTCTCGTGGGTCTAGGTCTCACTGGCGGATCGCGATCTGCTCGTGCCAGGACAGCGAAAGTCGAGTCAGTGCGCGTGTTTCTTCCGCTTGGCGCTGGGCAACGCGGCGGCTACCACCGAACCGCTCTGGACGCCCTTGGTGTTGGTCAGCCGATCGGACAGCTGGGCCAGCTCTCGCGCTGGGCCGCGGGCCGCGATCACCTCCAGACAGTGATCGTGGTCCAGGTGCACGTGCAGCGCCGAGACGATCCTGTCCCCGTAGTCGTGCTGGATCTCCGTGAGCTTCTCCGTCAGCTCGCGCACGTGGTGATCGTAGATCAAGGTGATGGTGGCGACCGCGGGCTTGCCGCTCTGCCAGACCTCCTTGTCCAGCTCACGACGCACCAGGTCGCGCAGCGCCTCCGAGCGATTGGCGAAGCCCTTCTTCTCGATCAAGGCGTCGAACTCGGCGAGCAAGTCTCGCTCCATCGCCACGCCGAACCGCACCAGCTCTGTCATGCGCGCTGATTCAGCGCGGCGCGCAGCGAGCGTCAATCCCCGCCGCCGCTGGCGACGCGCCCGAGGCCCTTCTTCTTGTCGCGGATGGCCTGCTTCTGAGCACGGATCGTCTCGGCCTGCTTCACCTTGTCGGGATCGACGACGAACGGCGAGACGCGCTCGGTCTTCTCGAACTTCTCGCGGTACTTGATGGCCTCGAACTTGGTCTTGAAGGGGCCGATGCGCACCCGGTGCCAGAGCCCGCGATCCGCCACGTAGGCCGCCTGCCGATAAGCGCGGTGTCCGCGCTTCTGCAGATCCGCCGCGAACGCGTCGGCCTCGGCCGCGACGCGGAAGCTGGCGACCTGGATTTGAAAGCCGCCCTCGGCACCGGGAGGAGCCGCCGTCGCGGTCGCGTCCACCTTGCTGGCGCTGGCGGCGAGCTGAGTCAGCTGGTCCTTCGGCTGGCTGGTGACGCTGGTCTGAGCCAAGAGCGAGCCCGCCGGCAGCGGCACCACGGGGAGCCGGTCCGAGGCCGGCGGCGGCAAGGTGGGGGCCCCCGGCGGGAGCGCCAGCTCCTCGGGTTGTCGCAGCAGGTTGCCGCGCTCGTCCTTCACCGCCGCCAGCGCGGTGGTGGCCTTGCCTTGATCGCTCAGGATTTCGGGGAACGTCACCTGGGTGCCGTCGAGCTTCTCGGCGGGCACGCTGGCGCTCGACTTGGACTGAGCCACCAGCGCCGACAGCGGATCGTCGCTCGCCGTCGCGGGGGGCCCGGTGCGCTTCGCGCTCATCACGCCGGCCATCACGATGGCTGCGCCCCCGATGCTCGAGAGCAACATCACCGCGAGCCGCGACGAACGGCGCTTGGGATCTTCCTCCTGGATTTGCTCCAGGTTCCTGACGTTGACCGAATCCATGGGTGGGGCTCCTCTGGCGGGCTCTTCCTCGCTACGGGATCGCGGTCGAAGTGCCCAGTTTTCTGCGCACTTCAGGCAAGACTGCCCAAGTCGACACCCGCGCGCGTGCGCCCTACGCGCCCAGGAGCCCCAGCGCCTTCCAGCGCGTCTCCTCGGTCTCGCGGACCGGATCGCTGTCAGCCACGATGCCCCCACCGGCGAAGTAGTGCGCCTCGCCCCCCACCACGCTCAGCGTGCGAATGGCCATCGCCAGCTCCAGCGTGCCGTCGTGGCGCAAGAGCCCGACCGCTCCGGTGTAGAGCCCCCGGCGCTCGGCCTCGAGCTCGCGGACGAGCTCCATGGCGCGGATCTTGGGCGCACCAGTCACAGATCCGCTCGGAAGCATGGCCCCGAGGAGCTCGGAGCGGCTGACCTCCGGGCGAAGCCGCGCGGTCACTCGCGCCCCGCGGTGGAAGACGCTCGGGTGCATCACCACCTCCCCCGCCGAGGTCACCCGGACGCTGCCGACGCGGGCGACACGGCCCAGGTCGTTGCGCTCGACATCCACCACCATCGCGAGCTCCGCGCGCTCCTTGGGGTCCCGCCCGAGGTCGCTGGCCAGGCGCCCGTCCTCGGCAGCGTCCCTTCCGCGCGGGCGCGTGCCCTTGATGGGCCAGGTCTCGATGCGAGCGTCGGTGTGCGTGCGCAGGAACAGCTCGGGAGACAGGCCCGCGACTCCGAGCTCGCCCCAGGCGAGGGCGACCCCGAACGGCGCTTGGGCACGCCGGCGCAAGTGCTCCAGGAGCGCGAGCGGGTGGCCTTGGGCCTCGAAGCGAAATCTCCGAGCAACGTTCACGACGTACACGTCACCTCTCGCGATGTGCTCGAGCGCTCGGCGGACCCGCTCGTGGTGCTCGCGCTCGGGCTCCGCCGGCCCGAGCTCCGAGAGCCGAGCCGCCGGCAGCGCTGGCGCCGGCCGGCCGAGCGCGCGCCCCAGCTCCGCGACGCGGGCGCGGTCGTCGCCGATCACACGCACGCGGTCGGCGATCTCGACGACCTCGCGGTAGCGTTGCCAGAGCGGCGCCTCGAGGTGCGGCGACGCGCGTGGATCCGGCGCGCGGGTGCGCTCGAGCTCGCGGCGAGCTTCGTAGGGCAAGAGCCCGATCCAGCGCGGCGCACGCGCGAGATCTCGCGGCGCCGGCCCTACCCCGAGGTTCGGCTCGGGATCCAGCGCTCGGGAGCACGCGACGGGGTCCACGGCCAAGTAGGACACGGCGCCCCGAGCGCCGAGCAGCAGGGAAAAGCCCGCTCGCCCGACCAGTCGTCGGGCGAGCGCGAGCGGGTCGGGAGGCACGTCGACCACCGTCGCGTGGAGCACGAGCGGCTTCTACGATCTTTTGGCGAGCCTCGCCGTCCGAATCGCGGTAGGGCGTCGCCCGTGCGTTGGCTCGCGGCCCTCACGACAATCGCCCTGTGGGGTTGCGGCGAGGAGCTCGTGGAGCCCGGGCGGATGCGCCTGGTCAGCGGGCACGAGCCCGACCCCTGGGCGGTCAGCCCGGCTCCGGATCACGCCGTCGTCTTCAAGGAGAGCGGCAGCGGCGAGCCGACCGAGCTCGCGAGCGGGCCTGCGCCCCTCACGGAGTTCTCTCTCGGCCAGACTGGCGCGGGTCACTACAGCGTCACCGGTCTGGACGCGGCCGAGGTGCCCAGGGTCCGCGCCCGCTCGCTGAAGATCGATCCCGCGGGCTTCGCAGGCGGAACGCTGCCGTTGTTCGTCGCCCGGGCCGGCGAGCTGGCGCGCCCCCCGGGGGAGCTCGCCAGCGAGGTCGGCGCGTCGCCCCTCGCCGCGAGCCTGGCCGCGCGCCACTTGCTGCTGGTCCGCGGCGGCGCGGCCGGCCTCGCGCTCGACGGCTACGACCTCGCCGCCTGGCGCCCGATCGAGCCGACGCCGCTCCTCGACTGCGGCGCGCCGAGCTGCGAGCCGCGCTCGCTCGCAGTGGCGCTGGGCTCCCTCGCGCTGGCAGTCGGCGACGGCTGGGGGTTCTGGTTCGACCCGATCGTCGGCGACTCGAGCCCCATCGCGCCGCCGGACGGCCTCGCCAGCTGGGCCGACGTGGCCGGCGGCGCCACGGTGACGGCCCCCGACGGCTCGACCTGGATCATCGGGGGCACGCGCGCCGAAGCGCCCAGCGCCGAAGTCCTCGCCATCGCGGTGGACGGCACGCTCTCGCACCTGGTGCTCTCGAGCCCGCGCCAAGGCGCGACGGCAATCTGGGTCGACGGGCGCGGGCTGGTGGTGGTGGGCGGCGGCGACGCGAGCGCGGCCGGGGCGGAGCTGCTCGCGGACGGCGCGAAGACGTTCATGCCGCTGCCGCAGCCCCCGGATCAGACCCGCGGCGCGGCGCTGGTGGTCCTGGGCAGCGCCCGCCTGCTGCGCGTGGGCGGCCGCCAAGGCGGCGCACCCGCGCCGAGCGTCGAGCTCGCTCTGGGCTGCGCGGCGAGCTGTTCGCCCGAGGCCGCGGGCGACGAAGTGGATCTCGCCCAGGCTTCGGCCTTCCCGCTCGGCTCGGGTCGGGCGCTCGTGATCGGCTCGAACGATGCCGGCGAGACCCGCGTATTTCGATGGGAAGACGGCCAGGCGGTGGCTGTCGAGCTGCGCGAGCCCCGGAGCAACGCGGCTGCGGTGCTGTTGCCGAGCGGACACGTCGGCATCGCGGGCGGCACGCTGCCCGGCGGCCAGAGCGCCCGCAGCATCGAGCTCTACTTGGAGTGAGCCACTCGCACTACGCGCGCGGGCGTGACGATTGCGTCCTCGAGCGGCGCCTGCACGACCGCGCCGGGCCAGGCCACCACGCGCCGCACCCGCCCCGCTCCCACGACTCGCGCGCCCGCGCCGATCACGCAGGTCTCGAGCGAAACCCCGGCGTCGACCGCCGCGCCGACGCCCAGGTACACCGGCTCGCCGCCGAGCCACGCCAGGTTCAGCGCCAGGTAGGCTGCAGGATCACCGGCATCGCTGAAGCCACCCGGGACCGCCACGGTCTCGATGGGCCGCCCCGCGCGGAGCTCCGGCAGCGCCCAGTCGCCGATCAGGCAGCCTTCGCTCGGCAGGCCGGCCAGGCAGCGGGCGCCGAGAGCCGCGACTCCGACGTAGTCGCCGCCGGCGTGCTCCTCGCCGAAGACCTCCCCGCGCAGGCGCACCACCCGGCCGTCGGCGCGCACCCCTACCGTGCCTTCGCCCTTGGCACGCGGCTGGACCCCAAGCGCCAGACCGCCGGACCTGGCTCCTTCGCACAGCGCCTCGAGCGGCGGCTCCACCAGGATGTCCCCGTTCCAGAGCACGACGGGCGGCTCGCCGAGCAGCTCTCTCGCTCCGGCAACACCGCCGGCGGTGCCCAGGATCCTCGGCTCGTGCACTCGCTGAACTTCGACGCCCAAGCTCGCGTCGAGATTGGCGAATGCGTCGGGCAAGTGGTGCGTGTTGATGACCAGCTGGTCGAAGCCGGCGCGCGCGAGCCGCGCCGCGATGTGCGCCAAGAGCGGCCGGTCCCCGACGGGCACCAGGGGCTTTGGCTTCTCCAGGGTCAGCGGCCGCAGCCGGGTTCCGAGGCCGGCACACAGGACCATCGCGCGAGGCGCCATCGCTCGGAGCTTGCCGCCCGGCGGTCCCGTTGGCCAAGTCCGCCCAGAAACTCGCCTCGGCCGACACAGGCGTGATAGCGCCACCAACAATGATTCCGCTACGCGCCCTCACGGCCGGTGCTGCCTCTGCGCTCGCGGCGTTCTTCGTCGTGCACGCCTCCGGCTGCGGCACCGACGCGGTCGGCGTCGAGGACTGCCGGGACATCGAGAGCGCGCGCTGCGAGGCCGGGAAGTTCTGCGGATTGGTCGACGACGTCGATCAGTGCAAGCGCTTCTACCGCGACCAGTGCTTGCACGGCATGGCGGTGGGCGAACGCCCCGGGGCGCCGCTAATCAAGGAGTGCGTCGCCACGATCCAAAAGGCGGGCGAGTGCGCGAAAGCCGGTGCCACGACGCTAGCGGAGTGCGCAGTTCAGCCGTCCCAGAAGACGTACCACACGGAATCCTGCGACATCGTCAAGGAGCCCGAGGGCACCGAAGAGTGCGAGTTCCTGTTCAAGCCCGTCGAGGTCCCGGATGCAGCGCCCGAGGCCGAAAGCGACGCGGGCAACGAGGCAAGCTCGGATGCACCGGCGGAGTGACGCGGCGGCGCTCTGCGCGGCGCTCGCGCTGTTCGGCTGCGGCGGGCGCGATCAGGAGGCCGAGGCGCCGCAGAAAAAGCTCACGGCGGAAGCCGAGGTCCTCGCCATCTCGAAGGTGTGGCAGGCGCTCGAGGAGGAGCACGGCACGCGCGGGCCGGCGCACAAGGTCGGAGTCTTCGACCTGAAGCAGCGCACCACGCTGACCCTGGCCGAAGGCCATCCGAGCGGCGAAGAGAAGATCGAGATCAAGGAGCGCTTCGAGCTGAAGAGCGGCGCCGTCTACGAGTGCCGCGCGCGCGCGCTCAGCAAGGTACGCGTGCGCTTCGGCCGAAAGAACGGCGAGCCTGCGCTGGAGGTCCAGCGTCCTTCGTTGATCATGGCCCGAACCTGCCAGCCCAGCGACTTCCCGGAGCGCGAGATCCAGCTGCCGGGATCCGGCTCGCGTTTCCTGCTCCAGGACGAGCAGCTGGTGGGGTTCGCGCCGCCCAGCGAAAAGCGCGTGTTCCTGCCCAAACAGTGAATCTTTCGCTTCATTCTGGCGCGGTTGTCCGCTAGAAGCGCCGCCATGCTGCCGCTCCGTGCCCGACCGGCCCGCGTGCTCCTCGCGCTCGCGGCGCTCGCGCTCGGGTGCAGCGTCAGCGGCGGCTCGGCCGGACCGACCACCCCCACCCTGATCGCGGTGTCGCCCCAGGACTTCGCCGGGGACGTGCCGTGCACCAACGCACCCGGCGCGATGCGAAGCTACGTGGTCACGCTCTACGACCTCGGCACCGCGGAGGAGCCGCAGGAGCCGTTCGCGCTGCCGTCGAGCGTGGTGCGGCAGAGCGACGGCAGCTTCGCTCCCGCCCGCTGCGAGAGCGCCACGGCGTTCTCTTTCGTGATCCCGGGTCACCGCTACGACGCGGAGATCGAGGTCTACGACCGCGACGATCTGCGCGCGCTCGGCGCCGGCAGCCGGCACCTGGTGGACGCCTCGGGCAGCTACGTGGCGCCGCGCTGGACGACGACCTGCGGCCGCAAGCAGGGTGGCTCCGCCGCCGAGGGCCCGGTCACTGCTGCCTGGTACCTGACGCGCTTCGTGCGCGGTTGCGCGCCTCTGGCGACGACCCAGCCCGCGACCCCGACCGGGGTCCGAGTGAGCCTGGACGACGCGCTGGGCGAGCTCACCTGCGGGGACGCTGGCGGTCAGATCTCGCTGTTCACCGCGAAGCGCGACGATTCCGAGGAGCCGAGCCAAGGCGCGGCCTGCGGCGAGTCGGTCGAGTTCGTGGGGCTCGAGGCCGGGACCAACTACTCCTTCACGGTCCAGGCCTTCGAGTCCGGCGCGGTGACCCCGCGTTGGGGAACGACCTGCTACCGCAAGGCGCTCGCCGGCGCCGTGGTCCCCGCCGCCTGCGACGCCCTCGTCGAGCTGGAGCCCTGAGCCCGGCGGGCTTGCCCGAGGCCCGCCCGACAGCTAGGACCATTCTCCGATGAGACGGGACGACGTCGCCACGATGGGCGGGCTGCCCCGGCCGGGGCGGGCGCTCTGGGGCGTCATCCTCACGCTGTTCGCCATCTGGCTGGCGTTCGCCGTGGGCCTGAACTGGGGCGGGGTCAGCGAGAACACCTTCCTGCTCTTCGCGGGCAACACCGAGCGCATCCTGCACGGCGAGCTGTGGCGCCTGTTCACCGCGCCGCTGATCCACGTGCCCCGGGTCGGCTCGATCTTGTTCCTGCTCGTGGGCTTCTACTTCCTGACGCCGACCCTCGAGCAGCACTGGGGTGGCGCGCGCCTGATCCGTTTCCTCGTCCTGTCGGCGCTCGTGGCCTACGGGCTGCAGATGCTGCTCGGGTTGGCGCTGCCCGCCTCGCTGTCTCAGAAGCTGGTCGGTGAGTACTGGTTCTCCGCGACGCCGGTGCTCGGAGCGGTCAGCATCGCTTGGGCCCTCACCTTCCGCGGCCAGACGGTGCGGCTGTTCTTCGTCCTGCCGGTCAGCTCCCGGGGCCTGATCGTGTTCGTGGTGGGCGTCAGCCTGCTCTACCTGGTCACCCTGGAGCAGATGCAGTGCGGCCTGCTCGCCCCGTTCGGCGGCATGCTCTCGGGTTGGCTGTTCGGGGGCGACACCCCCTCGCCAGCCCGGCGCTTCTGGCTGAAGCTCCGCTTGGCGAAGCTCGAGCGCGAGGCCAAGCAGGACAATCGCGCGCGCAAGCAGCGCGTCGCGCGCTCGGGTTTCAAGGTGATCGAGGGCGGCAAGGACGACGAGGACGACCGCGGGCCCGACGGGCGGATGCTGAACTGAATGTGAAGGCTCGTTCCAGACCATGATTCCCTGCCACCGGGCGACGTGTTAGACCGCGCTCGCCAATGCGCGTGCTCCTCGACTCGGAAGGCGTCTCGCGCGGCCTGCGCCGCGTCGCTGGGCAGATCGTGGAGCGCCAGCGCGGCGCCGAAGGCCTGGTGCTGATCGGCGTGCGGCGCGGCGGCGAGCCGCTGGCGCGGGAGATCGCCCGCTGGATCCGCGAGCTCGAGTCGCGCGACGTCCCGGTGGGCAGCGTGGACATCACGCTCTACCGCGACGACGCGGCCACGGCGCTGCCCAACCCGCGCATCGGTCCGAGCCAGGTCCCCTGCTCGCTGGAGGGCAAGCGGGTGGTCCTGGTGGACGACGTCGTCTTCACCGGCCGCACCATCCGCGCCGCCATCGACGCGTTGATGGACTACGGCCGGCCCCGCCGCATCGAGCTCGCCGCGCTGGTGGACCGCGGGGGGCGCGAGCTGCCCGTCCAGCCCGACTACGTGGTCCTGACCACTCAGGTCGGCGCCGACGACCGCATCGACGTGCTCGACGAGCCGGGCGGCATCCGCGCCGTGGTCCGGCCCGCGAGCTCCCCATCCGTACCGCCAGAGCCATGACCGAGAAGCGCCTCCGCCACCTGACCAGCGTGCACGATCTCGATCGCGAGATGGCGCTCCGCGTCTTGGACACCGCCGAGGCGTTCCTGGAGGTCACGCGCCGGCCGATCCGCAAGGTCCCCACCCTGCGCGGCAAGACCATCATCAACGCCTTCTTCGAGGCCTCCACGCGCACCCGCACCTCGTTCGAGCTCGCCGGCAAGCGGCTGGGCGCGGACGTGGTGAACATCGGCGGCAGCTCCTCGAGCACCAGCAAAGGCGAGACGCTGCGAGACACCGTGGCGACCCTCGACGCCATGCACGCCGACGTCATCGTGGTGCGTCACGCCGCCTCCGGCGCCGCCGACTACATCAAGAGCCGCACGCGCGCTGCCGTCGTCAACGGCGGCGACGGCATGCACGAGCACCCGACCCAGGCCCTGCTCGACGCCTTCACCATGCGCCGCCACACCGGGCGCCTCGATGGGCTCACGGTGGCCATCTGCGGCGACATCCAGCACAGCCGTGTGGCGCGCTCCAACGCGCTCCTGCTCTCGCTGTTCGGCGCCAAGGTGCGCCTAGCGGGCCCGCAGACGCTCCTGCCGCACGACGTCGCCGCGCTCGGCGCCGAGAGCTTCTCGCGCATCGAGCCAGCGCTCGAGGGTGCCGACGTGGTGATGGTGCTGCGCATCCAGCAAGAACGCCTGGGCGCGGCGCTCCTGCCGACGCTCAGGGAATACGCGCGCTACTATGGCCTGAACCGCGCGCGGCTCAGCCTGGCCAAGCCAGACGCCATCGTGATGCACCCGGGGCCGATGAACCGCGGCGTCGAGATCAACGACGACATCGCCGACGGCGAGCGCAGCGTGATCCTGAGTCAGGTCGAGGCCGGCGTGGCCGTGCGCATGGCGGTGCTGTACTTCTGCGCGACCGAGCCCGGGCAGCCGATCGGCTCGGAGTAGTGTTCTTCACTCCCCCGGGCTCTCGGCCGGGGCGAGCCCGTGCGCCGGCTGCGGCGCGCGCTTCCTCGACAGGAGCGCGTACACCGCCGGCACCACGAACAGCGTGAGCAGCGTCGACACCGCGAGGCCCCCCACGACCGCCACGCCCAGGCTCTGCCGGCTGCCGGAAGCGCTGCCGAGCGACAGCGCGATGGGTAGGATGCCGAGGATGGTGGTGAGCGTGGTCATCACGATGGGACGGAAGCGCGCGGCCGCGGCCTCGAGCGCGGCCTCTCTGGGCGACATCCCTTCGGCCTTGTGCTGATTCGCGAACTCGACGATCAGGATGCCGTTCTTGGTCACGATGCCGATCAGCATGATGATGCCGATCTGGCTGAAGATGTTCATGGTCTGCCCGGTGAGCCACAGGCTCGACAGGGCGCCGAGCAGCGACATCGGCACGGTGAACAGGATGATCAGCGGATCGACGAAGCTCTCGAACTGCGCGGCCAGCACCAGGTAGATGAGCAGGATGGCCATGCCGAAGGCGAAGAACAGGCTGGTCGAGCTCTCGGAGAAATCGCGAGCTTCACCCGCGAGCGAGGTGCGGAAGCTCTGATCGAGGGTGTTCGCCGCCACGGCGTCCATTGCCTTGATGCCGTCGGCGAGCGCGTACCCGGGCGCCAGTCCCGCGGACACGGTGGCGGAAACGTAGCGGTCGTAGCGGTAGATGGCAGCCGGCGCCGTCACCTCCTGGATGCTGACCAGGTTGTCGAGCGCCACCATCTGTCCGCCGCGACCCCGCGCGTGGAGCCGGCGCACCGCCTCCGGAGCGTTGCGATCGGCTGCCTCGACCTCGCCGATCACCTGGTACTGACGGCCGTTCATCACGAAGTAGCCGTAGCGCCGTCCGCCGTAGGAGAGATCGAGGGAGCGCGCGATGTCGGCCACGCTGATGCCGAGCTCGGTGGCCTTGGCGCGATCGATCTGGATCACGCCCTCGGGGCGGTTGAACTTCAGATCCGAGTCCGCGAAGCGCAGGATCGGGTTCTTCGACGCCTGCTCGAGCACCTTCGGCAAGACCTCTGCCAGCGCCTCCAGGTTCGGCGCCTGGATCACGTACTGGAGCGGCATGCCCGAGAAGCGGTTGCCGATGGTCGGGGGTTGTCCGGGAAAGGTGCGCAGATCGGTGAAGCCGTTGAGCTTCTGCGAGAGCGCCTGGAACACCTGCTCCTGCGAGCGCTTCCGCTCGTGGGGTTCCTTCAGGTAGATGTTCTGCACGCCGGTGTTGACCGGCCCGCCGAAGAGCCCGGTGATCGAGTAGGTCCGCGACAGCTCCGGCACGCTCTGGTTCACCAGCGCCGCCAGCTTGTCGAGCTGGGCCGCGGTGTACTCGTAGGTCGCGCCCTCCGGAGCCCGCACGCCCACGCGGATGTTGGACCGATCCTCCAGCGGGGCCAGCTCGGACTTCAGCTTGCCGCCGATGAAGACGGCCAGCACCACCACACCGACGACGATGGGCGCCGCCAGCAGGCGCACGCGCAGGAAACCGCCGAGCGCCCGCCGGTAGATCCGGTTCAGGCCGACGAAGAACGGCTCGGTCACCCGGTAGAACCAGCTCGGGTTCGTGTGCTGCTTCAAGAGGAAGCGGCACATCACCGGCGACAGAGTGAGGGCCACGAACGCCGAAATCAGCACCGAGCCCGCCACCACGACGGCGAACTCGCGGAACAACCTTCCGGTGAGCCCCTGCAAGAAGACGATGGGCAAGAACACCGCGGCCAGGGTGATGGTCGTGGAGATCACCGCGAAGTAGATCTCGCGAGAGCCCACCAGCGCGGCGTCGAATGGGCTCATGCCCGCTTCGACCTTCGAGTAGATGTTCTCGAGCACGACGATGGCGTCGTCCACCACCAGGCCGATGGCCAAGACCAGCGCCACCAGCGTCAGGATGTTGATGGTGAAGCCCGCCAGGTACATCACGAAGAAGGTGGAGATGATGCTGACGGGGATGGCGATCACGGGCACCAGCGTCGAGCGGAAGTTGCGCAGGAACGCGAAGATGACCGCACCGACCAGCATGAAGGCGGTGCCCAGCGCCTCCTCGACCTCGCGGATCGAGCGCCGCACGTAGGTCGTGAAGTCGTAGCCGATGTCGACGCGGAACCCCGGCGGGATCGACTTCTTCACGTCGGCGAAGCGCCGGTAGAACTCGTCGGCGATCTCGATGGCGTTCGTGTTCGGCTGCGGCACGATGGCGACGCCCACCATGGGCACGCCGTTCTGCTTGACGCCGGTGCGCAGGTTCTCGGCGCCGAGCTCGGCGTGCCCGATGTCACGGAACTCGACTTGCCGGCCGCCTTCCTGCCGGATCACCATGCGGTTGACCTCCTCCGGGGTGGACAGTCGCCCCACCGCCCGGAGGCCGATCTCGACGGCGCTGCCCTCGACGCGCCCCGCCGGCAGGTCCACGTTCTCGCGCCGCAGCGCCTCTTGCACGTCTTGCGGGGTCACCCGGTGGGCCGCCATGCGCTCGGCGTCCATGGCCAGGCGCATGGCCCAGCGCTTCTCGCCGAAGATGCGCACGGTGCTCACGCCGGGGATGGTCTGCATCCGTTCCTTGATCAACGTGTCGGCGACGTGGTTGACCTCCAGGATGCTCTTGTCGTCGCTCTGCACCGTCATGAAGACGATGGGCGAGGCGTCGGCGTCGGCCTTCTCGACGATGGGCGGGTCCACGTCCGCGGGCAGCCGGCGCACGGCCCCGGCGACCTTGTCGCGGATGTCGTTGGCCGCCGCGTCCACGTCGGTGCCGATGGCGAACTCGACGCGAATGGCGCTCTGACCCTCCCGCGAGGTGCTGGCGATGTTGCGCACTCCAGCCACGCCGTTCACCGCCTGCTCGAGCGGCTCGGTGATCTGCGAGTCGATCACGTCCGGGTTCGCGCCCGGGTAGTTGGTGGTGACGGTGACGACGGGCGGATCCACGGCGGGGTACTCGCGCACGCCCAGGAAGCGGAAGCCCACGACGCCGAGCACGAGCAGGACCAGGGATCCCACCAGCGCGAGCACCGGGCGGCGTAGGCTGAGCTCCGCGACGTTCACGGAGGCCTCACTTTTCGAGGGTCACGGGAGCACCTTCCCGCAGCCGGAGCAGGTTGTTGACGAGCACCGTTTCGCCGGCGGACAGGCCCGACACGACCTCGACGTCGTCGGCGCTGCGCTGGCCGATCTCCACCGGGCGCAGGCTGGCCTTACCGTCGGCGAGGACCCAGACGCCGTGCCCCTTCACGCTGGGCACCAGCGCCTGGGCCGGGACCGTCAGGACCGGCTTGTCCGCGCCGATGGGCACCTCGACGTTGGCGAACCCGCCGCTCGCCAACACGTCGCCCGGGTTCTCGGTCAGACCGCGCACGCTCACGCTGCGCGTGGCTCGGTCGATCTCCGGCTCGATGGCGATGACCTGGCCCTTGAAGCGCTCCGCTCGGCCTGCGACCCGAAAGAAGAACTCGTGCCCGACCCGCAGGTCCGGCGCGTAGCGCTCGGGCAGGGCAAAATCGACCTTCAGCCTGGAGGTGTCCGAGAGCGTGGTCAGCAGGGTCTCCGGCGTGACCCAGGCGCCGACGCTGACGCGCCGGAGCCCGACCCTTCCGGCGAAGGGCGCACGAATGCGCGTCTTTTGCAGCGTCACGCCCCGCGTGCCGATCTCGGCCGTGATCTCGTCGAGCTCGCTCTTGACCCGATCGTATTCGGCCTGGCTGACCAGGTTCTGCGAGAGGAGCTGCTTCGATCGCGCCTCCTGGGACGCCAGGAGCTTCTTCTTCACTTCCAGGCGCCGGACGTCGGCGCCGAGGTCCGAGGAGTCCAGCGTGAAGAGCACTGCGCCCTTCTTCACCACCGCGCCTTCTTCGACGTGCACCTTGACCAAGCGCCGCGAGATCTCGCTCACCACCCTGACGTACTCGTTGGCGGCGAGCGTCCCGACCGTGGGCACGGTGACGCTGACCGTCCTCTGGCTGACCACATGGCCGCGGGCGAAGAGCGGTGGGGCCCCCGTTGCGGGCCGCGCGCTGGCAGAGCCTGCGGGCGGCTCGGGCTTGGTCGCGGACGCACGATTGCACCCGCACGCGGCGAGCGCGGCGATGACGATGGCGGTTCGAAAGCGAGCGGAAGTCACCAGAGACGCGCTTCGTCTCATAGCACCCAGCCCCGTCGAGCGGCACCCGCCGGACGCTCAGCCGAGGTCGATCTGCGCCACTTCGGGCGCCCGTTCGCCCAGAAAACGGCTGGCCACCTCGGCGAAGGACCGCGGCCGATCGGTGACCAAAACCTCCAGCCGAGGCGTCTCCGAGCCAGAGGGACCGGCCGGCGAGAGCCGACCCTCCTGCATCAGTCGCGTGACGTCGCGCGCGGTGGCGAGGGCGCTGTCCACGATCGGCACCGCGTGCCCGGCCAGCTCCTCCGCGACCCGCGCGATCACCGGTGCGAGCAGCGGGTAGTGCGTGCAACCGAGCACGATCACGCCGGCGCCTTGGGCGAACAACGGCTCCAGGTAGCGCCGCACGCAGAGCTCCGGGACCTGCCCATCGAGCCACCCCTCCTCGACCAGCGGCACCAAGAGCGGGGCAGCCTGTCCGACGACATCGAGGCGCGTCGAGAGCTGGCTCACCGCCCGCGGGTACGCTCCGCTCAGGATGGTGCCCTGAGTCCCGAGCACGCCGATCTTCACCGGCTGCCCCCGCGAGCGCGCCTCGGCCTCCGCCGCCTCCACCGCCGCCCGCGCGCCCGGCTCCACCACGCCGACGACGGGCAGGTCGAGCTCGGCGCGCAGGATCTCGAGCGCCACGGCGCTCACGGTGTTGCAGGCGATGACCAACGCCTTGACTCCCCGGCCGGTGAGCACCTTGGCGCAGCCCCGCGCGTAGCGC
This sequence comes from Polyangiaceae bacterium, assembly GCA_015075635.1. NCBI lineage: Bacteria > Pseudomonadati > Myxococcota > Polyangiales > Polyangiaceae > Polyangiaceae bacterium. The sequence goes on along the minus strand of JABTUA010000001.1, from coordinate 1,915,405 downwards.
ACGACGGTCTCCGCCGAGCGCGTCCCGTACGGCACGCGCGCGGTGTCGCCGAGGTAGACGATGTGCTCGTCCGGCAGCGCTTGCGTCAACGCGTGCACCACCGTCAGCCCGCCGAGGCCCGAGTCGAACACACCGAGCGGGGCGTCCGTCACGTCACACGTCCTCGATACGCAACAGGCGCGGGCGCCCGCGCATGAAGCCTTCGCGCCCGATGGCGTCGAGCGCGGCGCGCACCGCGCCTTCGCGACAGCTGTGGGTGATGATCAGCACCGGCACGGCGCCGCTCGCCTCGTCCGCGCGCCCCTCCTGCACCATCTGCTCGATGCTGACCCCGGCCTCCCCGAGGCCGGTGGCGATCTTGCCCAGGACGCCCGGACGATCCTCCACGTCGAAGCGCAGGTAGAAGCGCGACAGCACCTCCGTGATGGGCGCGAGCTGCCGCTCCTTGGTCTGGATGCCGCGCGTGGAGAGGCCCGGCTCGCCGCCGATCTTCGAGCGCGCAACGTCCACGATGTCCGCGACGACGCTCACGGCCGTCGGCATGTCGCCGGCCCCTCGCCCGACCAAGAGGCAGGGTCCGAGCCCACGGCCGACGATGAGCACGCCGTTCAGCACGCCGTCGATGTTCGCCAGCACGCTCCCGCGCGGGATCAGCGCCGGGTGGACTCGCAATGCGATGCGGTCGCCGAGATCCTTGCCGATCACCAGGTGCTTGATGGTGTAGCCGAAGCGCTCGGCGAAGCGGAAGTCGAGCTGATCGACGGGGCGGATCCCCTCGACGGGCACGTCCGCCTCGCGCACGTTGGCGCCGAAAGCCAGCATGCTGATCACGCACAGCTTCTGCGCCGCGTCGTGCCCGTCCACGTCCAGGCTGGGGTCGGCCTCCGCGTAACCCTTGGCCTGCGCCTCGGCCAGGGCGACGTCGAAGCTGACCTTGCCGTCGCGCATGCGCGTCAGGATGTAGTTGCAGGTGCCGTTCAGGATGCCGTGGACGCTCTCGACCCAGTCGCTGGTCAGCGCCTCGCGCAGCGTACGAATGATGGGGATGCCGCCGCCGACGGACGCCTCGAAGGCGAGGTCCACACCTGCCTCGACGGCTTCGTCCACCAACTCCGGCCCATGCTTGGCCAGGAGCAGCTTGTTGGCCGTGACCACGCTCTTGCCTTCGCGGATGGCGCGCTCGATCAGCGACTTCGCCGGCTCCTCGCCGCCCATCACCTCGACCAAGACGTCGATGTCCTTGCCGAGCAGCTCCTCGGCGTCCGTCGTGATCCACTCACGGCGGCACTCCGGCACGCGGTCCTTCTCCGGGTCGCGGACCAGGACGTGGCGAATCTCGAGCGGCGCGCCGACTCGCGAGGTCAGGTACTCCTGATTGTCCTGGATCAGTCGGATCACCCCGCCGCCGACGGTGCCACAGCCGAGCAGACCGATACGGACGGGGAACTTGATGCGCTCTTTGCTCACGGCTTGCCTCCGAACAGCTCCTCGAACGCCCGGGACCGCCCGGCGCGCAGAGCGGCGCAGAGCTTACCCGCCTCCGCCGCCTGGGCTAGGTGCTTGTCCGCCCCCTCGATTCGCTCGAGGCGCGGCCGGAAGAAGGCTTCGGCCTCCGCCACCGCGGACTCGTCGCACAACGCGGCCGCCACCCATGGAAACCTGCCGATCGCGAAGCTCGGCAGCCTGGATTTGAGCGCGTCGAAGTGCCGAGTCAGCCACAGGTAGGTCGGCTTCGCAGTCGCCCGGCGCTGGAAGAGCGGAGGGAACACGTAGCGCAGATCCGAGACCTTGATGCTGCCGTCGAGCGCGTAGCCGAGCAGACGCTCGACCAGCACCAGATCGTCGAAGGCCGACAGGCCCGACAAAGCCAGCAGACGCTCCTCCGGCGTGCTCGCCTGCTTCATGCGCTCGAAGAGGCGGATGAAGAGCTTCTCGTCCCCTCGCCTCGCTGCCAGCGGCAGCGCCACCCGCGCCACGTCCGGGTCCACGGCTCCGGGCTGGTCGAGCCATGCTCCGGCCAGCTTGTCGGCCTCGCCGAGCACCCAGGGTTCGGCGCCCAGATCGCCGAGCAGGCTCAGCACCAGGTTGCGGGCGAGCTTCGTGCCCTCGGCTTCGCCAGCGGTCGGACGGAAACCCAAGCGCTTGCCCTCCTTGCCGGCGAGCAGGCGCACGCGCGCCTGGAACGCGCTCCGCGTCGAGTCGCTCTCCAGGGCCCGCGAAACCTCGCGCAAGGAATCCGTGAGCTGGTCCCAGAGCACGTGGCTCTGCCCCGAGAGCAAGTGGGGCAAGAGCTCGAAGTAGGTAGCGAGCTCGAGGTCGCCGCTCCGGACCAGCGCCCAAGAGTTGCCGAGCAGCCCGACCTTCTCGCGCAGCGAGAGCGTCGGCTGCTTGGCGAGGGCGAGCAACGCGGCCTTGGGCAAGCCGTAGCGGTAGTAGCCGCGCTCGTCGGCGTTGGGGTGCACGGCGGCCGGGCAGCTCCTCACCTCGCGCTCCACGCGGGCGGGCTCCTTGCCGAGCAGCGTGCACACGCGCTCGTTCGGCAAGCCCAGACACACCGGGACCAGCCAGCTCTTGGCGGCGGACGGCGCCATGCTCCCGAGCGGACGGTACTCGCGCTGACTCAGCGTGATCGCGAGCTTCTTTCCCTCGCAGCCGAACGACACGTCGACCAGCGGCACGCCGCTCTGATCGACGAAGCTACTCATCACGCTGGCCACGTCCTTGCCGCTGGTCTTGCCCAGCGCCAAAAACAGGTCCCGGGCTTCGGCGTTGCCGAAGCGGTGAGTGCCCAAGTAGTCGCGGACACCCTGCCGGAACGCGGCCTCCCCCACGTAGCTCTCGATCATGGATAGGGTGCTCGCGCCCTTGACGTAGGTGATGCCGTCGAAGGCCTCCAGGGCTTCGCTCGACCCGCGCACCGGCTGGCGGATGCGCCTCGCGCTCGCCAGCATGTCCACGCCCATCACCCACTGCTTGTCGCTGACGCGCTCCAGATCCACGCCGAACGCGGGCTTGACGCGCTCGACGACCTTGGCGCCCATCCAGGTGGCGAAGCCCTCGTTGAGCCAGAGGTCGTCCCACCACTTCATGGTCACCAGGTTGCCGAACCATTGGTGAGCGAGCTCGTGCGCCATGATGCCGTACAGGCCTCGGCGCGCGTCCAGGGACGCCCGCGCCTCGTCGAGCAGGAGCAGCTCCTCGCGGAACGTGACGAGCCCCGCGTTCTCCATGGCGCCGGCGCCGAACTCGGGGACGGCCACGAGATCGAGCTTCGCGTAGGGGTACGCGACGCCGAAGTAGTCCGCGAGCACGCCGAGCTCTTCCCGCGCGACGTCGAGGGCGAGCTGTCCCAGCCGGCTCTTGCCCGGCAGCGTCACCAGGCGGATCGGCACCGGATCCCGCGCGCCTTCACGGATCTCGAAAGCGCCGATCGCGAACGCGACCAGGTAGGAAGGCAGCGGCGGCGAGGGCGCGAACTCGTAGCTGACCAGGCCGCTCTGACGGTTCTCGCGCCGCCGGAGCTCTGGCGTGTTGGCGACCGCCGTGAATCCCTCCGGCACGGTCAGCGACAGCTGATAGGGCACCTTGAAGCCCGGCTCGTCGAAGCACGGGAAAGCGCGCCGCGCATCGTTCGGCTCGAACTGGGTGAAGGCGTAGCTCTGGCCGCCCTCCTCCACCCGGTACAGGCCGCCCAGGCTCGGGCCGAACGGCGCCTCGTATTGCAGGTCGATCTCGGCCTTGCCCGCCGGCAGCTCCCGCTCGAGCTCGAGCACCAGCTCCTCCGGCTCTTCCTTGCCGTGGGCCGCCCGACGCGTGCTCGCCTTGGCCCAGAGCTTCTGCGTCTCCGAGCTCACGGCCGCGGTGAGGATCTTCGGCCCTTTGGCGTGCAGCACGATGACCCGCGTCGGCGTGGCCACCTCGACGCCGATGCGCACCCGCCCGAAGAAGCTCTTGTCCCTCGGGTCTACCGTGAGCTCCAGGTTGTAGCGGGTGGGCCTGACCCCGGCGGGTAGCCGCCCGTCGTCACGCGGCGCGGGGGCCGAGACGGCGGTGCCCTTGGCCGGGGGTGGATCGGGGCGCCAGCGAGCGTTCGGAGACGGGCTCGCGCAGGCCGAGAGCGCGAGTGCCACGAGGACCGGGAGCGCGCGCTTCATGGCTCAGATGGGCGCCGAGATCAGCGGCGCCGGCTCGCGCTCCGTCACCGCCGTATCTGGCTTCACGATCGACTCGAGCCAACCGAGGCGTGGCCGCACCCGGGTGTGGATGCTGCGCCGCGGAGCCGCCCGCATCTCTCCCTCCCAGGAGCGGATGCGCGGCTTGCCGGCGTTCGACGCGAGCAGGGTCGGCAGGCCCGTGATCGGGTCGGCGTCGTAGACGAAGAAGGAGTGCCAGTGGTTCTCCCCGTCGCTGCGCGGTCCGTGAATCGCCACCACGTCCCCGGGCAAGTAGCGGTCCGCGTGCTCCGCGAGGTGCGTGAAGAACGTCTGGCGCTCGAAGAAACGCACGCGCTCGCTCTCCCCCAAGCCGTACACGTCGAACATCTCGGGCCGCTCTGCGGCGAAACGGATGAACACGTCCACGCTGCGCCGGTTCACGATGCCGATGTCGTCGAAGTCCACGCTGCCGCGGATGCGCTCTCGCTCGGCCCCGCTCGGCGCCCACCAGGTCCCGCCGGCGCGCTCGAAGGCATCGGTCACGAAGTCGATGCACACCTGCGGTACCTTGGGCCGGCCCTTGGCGTCGAACACCAGGTAGGTGTCGTCGTTGAAGGTGTACGAGTCCCAGCCGTGGGTGTAGGCCCAGCGCCAAGCGGGGCGCAGGTTGCCGTCCTGTTGGCCTTCTTCCGTCCTTGGCTCGTCGAAGGGCAACGCCTCGCCGACCATCTCGACGATGGCGGAGCGCAAGCTGGAGAGCACACGTTGCCGCCTGAGAGCCAGCTCCCGCGCGTGCGCCACCTCGTCATCTCTGCCCTCGGGCACGGCCTGGCACTCGACCGAGAGCCTGCCGCCTTCCTTGATGGAGAGCAGCGTCGGGACCCAGTCGTTGCCGTGCCGCGCGTCCATCACGACGTGCTCGGCGCCGATGTGCCGCACGCGCACGCGCTCGATGCCGGCCTCGAGCACCACGCCGCGCAGGCTCAGGTGGAGCGGCGGTCCCGGCTCCTTGCCGCTCGGCCAGACGCGGTCGAGCAGGAGCAAGCGTGCGCGCTGCCCGCGCTCCGGTCCGTCCACGTATTCGTACCAGAAGCCCTTGTTCTTCTTCGCCCGCAGGAGCTGCGTGCCGCGCTGCACGGTGATCTCGGGCTCGGAGAACAGGTGATGGAGCTCGACCACGTCGACGAAGCTGGCGGCGAGCTCGGGGATCTCGGAGTAGAGGTAGCCCTCCGAGAGCAGAAGCGCGCGGGCCACCTCGGGCCGGTTCCGCACGGTCTTGAACACGCCGTGCAGCGCCCAGCCCGGTGAGGGGCTCGCCGCGAGCTGCGCCCGCAGGCTCCGCACCTCGGTCGAGACGTCCTCCGCGGGCTTCGGTGCGCGGCGGAACAACACCGGCTCGGCCTTGGCGCGCCCCAAGATCTCGGCGCGACGCGCCTCGAAGCCCGGTGCGCCAGGCTCGGCGGGCGCGCCCTCGGCGGCCGCGATGCGCGCGCGGCACTCGCTCGCGGCGGGCTCCGCCGGCGACGCGACGACCGCGCTCTGCCCGGCAGCGCCCGGCGCAGGCTGCGGCTCCGCCGGCGCCGGCGCCTCGGCGCACGCCCAAAGACCAATCCAGGCGAAGAGGCCCAAGCGGGACACGGGCGCGCCACGGTACCGGCCTCGTTCGACCGCCGCAACCCGAAGACCGAAGCGTGCCCTCGGTCTCGGTCTTTGCATGAGCGGATCGCGATCCGCCACTGAGACCAAGACCCACGGAAACACCGGCGAGGCCGGCGCGCTCCCCGGGTCAGCTGGGGCAAGTCGCCTGACGCTTCCTGAGTGCACCTCGACAACGACCTCGACTAAGGCGGACAGCGGCGGACGCCACCAAGCGCGAAGAACCGGAGCCCGAACCATGGGCAGCGCCGCCTCGCTCGTCTACGCTCGCGGGCCGGAGCCCATTCCTCGCATGAACACCGCCTCCCCGCGAACCCTCTCGGTCGACATCGGCGGCACCGGGATCAAGATGCTGGTCCTGGACGCCGCCGGACATCCGGTGACGGAGCGAAGCCGCGAGCTCACGCCGCGCCCGGCGGCGCCCGAGGCCGTGCTCGAGGTGCTCCGGCGCATGTTCGCAGAGCAGCGGCCGTTCGACCGCGTGAGCGTGGGCTTCCCCGGGGTGGTGCGCCACGGGGTGGTCAAGACGGCGCCGAACCTGGACACCACGCTCTGGGCCGGGCAGGCCTTCGAGACGGAGATCGCCGAGCTCGCGGACCGGCCGACCCGCGTGGTCAACGACGCCGATCTGCAAGGCTACGGCGTGGTGCGCGGCGAGGGGGTCGAGATGGTGCTGACGCTCGGCACGGGCCTCGGCGCGGCCCTGTTCACGAACGGCCACCTGGTACCGAACCTGGAGCTCGGTCATCACCCGTTCAAGAAGGGGCAGACCTACGAGGAGCGCGTCGCGGAGAAGGAGCTCGACCGCGTCGGCAAGGAGCGCTGGAGCCGGCGCGTGCGCGAGATGCTCGACCAGCTCGCTCCCATCTTCAACTACGACCTGCTCTACCTCGGCGGCGGCAACGCCAAGAAGCTCCAGGTCGAGCTGCCCGAGAACGTCGTGCGCTTCGAGAACGTCCAGGGACTGCGCGGCGGGATCCGACTGTGGGACGATCGCTGACGCTCGCAGCGCTGCTGCTCCTCACGGCCTGCAAGGCACGCCCGGGACCCCCGGCGCCGGCCCCGTCACTCGTCCCCAGCGTGGAGCCGCCGCTCGCGCCGCTGCCCGAGCGCCCCGTGAGCGGCGAGGTGGCGTTCGAGCTCCTCGCAGTCGAGGACGGCGCCCTCCTGGCCTGGGGCGGCCCGAGCGGCCTCCAGATCGCGCTGCTCGACGCCGCAGGACGAGCCCGTGGCGAGGCGCTCTCGGTCCCCGGCGCGCCCGAAGAGAGCGTGGTCGAGCTGGCGGGTGGCAGCTTGGGCAGCCGCGTCGGACTGGCCTTCGTCACGCGCTCCGCGACCGGGGCGGCCAGCTGGGGCACCCTGGGCGACGCCGAGACGCGCTCGTTTTCTCCCGTGTTCGCCCTGACGGCCGCCACGCTCGGGGACGTCACCAAGCGCGGGCACGTCGGCTTCGCGGTGAGCGACAAGAACGAGATGGTGGCGTTGGTGCGCGGGGCGGACGAGCCCTGCGCGGAGCCCAAAGGGCCGAGCTGCGCGCAGTTCCGCTTCCGCGAGCTCCTCGCCACCGGGCCTGAACCACGTGGCTTGCCCATCAGCGTCCCGAGCCCATGCTCGGCGCCCCTGGCCGGCTTCGAGCTGGTGAAGGAGCGCTGGCACTACGGCTTCTGCTCGCAGGCCGACCGCCGACCCGACGTGACCACCTTCATGCGGCAGCGAGAGCCGTTCTACGTCGGCGTCGCGACGCCAGCGCCCGGCTGTCTTCCGCTCGGCGCGACGAAGGTGGGTGACGACGCGCTGTTCGTGTTCCAGTGCGGCGACGCGCGGCGCGGAGTGCGCATCGGGGACCTGAACGCCCGGGAGCGCCAGGTGGACCTCTCAGCCGTGAAGCTCGAGTGCCGCCTGGGGCGGCCGCTGTTCAGCGCCCCCGGCACGCCGCGCCTCGCCCTCGACCTGTCCGGCCCGCTCGGTGGGCTCGGCCCGCTGTTGCCGCAGGCGTTCTCCGCTTCGAATGCGCGCGCCGTCTGGACTGGCAGCGCGCTCCTGGTCGGCTCCTGGATGGCCGGCAAGGTCGTGCTCAGGCGCTTCGAGTGCCGGGGCGCCGAGCTGGCGCGTACCGGCTGAGTCAGTTCGAGTGCGGCTGGGCTTCCTTGCCGGCAGCCACGGCGTCGAGATACGCCTGGCTCGGCTGCGGCATGCTCTCGAGCGCCGCAGCCAGGACCTCGTCGAGCTTGTTCACGATGACGAACTCGAGCTCGTCCCGGACCTCCTTCGGCACTTCCTCGAGGTCGGCCTTGTTCCGCTCGGGAACCAGCACGCGCTTGATGCCCGCCCGGTGGGCGGCGAGCGTCTTCTCCTTGAGACCGCCGATGGGCAGCACCCGCCCGCGCAGCGAGATCTCACCGGTCATCGCCACGTCGTGCCGCACCCGGATGCCGGTGAGCAGGCTCACCAGCGCGGTGAACATGGTGACGCCGGCGGAGGGCCCGTCCTTGGGCATCGCGCCGGCCGGGATGTGGATGTGGATGTCGCTCTTCTCCAGGAAGTCCTTGGGGATGTTGTACTTCTCGGCGTTGGTGCGGACGTAGGACAGCGCCGCGTGAGCGCTCTCCTTCATCACGTCGCCGAGCTGGCCGGTCAGCTGGAGCTTGCCGGAGCCGAACATGCGGGTCGCCTCGATGAAGAGGATCTCGCCGCCGACGCTGGTCCAGGCCAGGCCCGTGGCCACGCCCGTCTCCTCCGTGCGCTCCGCGACCTCGCTCGTGTACTTCACGGGCCCGAGGTACTCGCGCAGGTCGTCCTCGGTCTTGATCACGCGGGGCGTGTGGTCGCCCTCTGCGACCTTCACGGCCACGCCGCGGATGACGCTGGCGATCTGGCGCTCGAGGGAGCGGACGCCTGCCTCCCGGGTGTAGTGCTCGATGATCTCCTCGACGGCCTCGTCCAGGATCTTCACCTGCTCCTCCTTGAGCCCATGCTCCTCGAGCTGCTTCGGGATCAGGTGCTGGCGCGCGATCGCGAGCTTCTCGCGCCGCGTGTAGCCGGGGATCTCCAGGATCTCCATGCGGTCGCGTAGCGGCGGCGGGATCGGATCGGCCACGTTCGCCGTCGCCACGAACATCACGTTCGACAGGTCGTAGGGGATCTCCAGGTAGTGGTCGGCGAAGGTGTTGTTCTGCTCGGGATCGAGCACCTCGAGCAGCGCGGCGCTGGGATCACCGCGGAAGTCGTGCCCAATCTTGTCCACCTCGTCCATCATGAAGACGGGGTTGATGGTGCTGGCCTTCTTCATGCCCTGGATGATCTGGCCCGGCAGCGCGCCCACGTAGGTGCGGCGATGACCGCGGATGGCGGCCTCGTCGTGGACACCACCGAGGGAGACGCGGACGAACTTGCGGCCGAGCGCCCGGGCGATGCTGCGCCCGAGGCTCGTCTTGCCCACGCCGGGGGGCCCGAGCAGGCAGAGGATCGGGCCCTTCTTGTCCTTCTTCAGCTTGCGAACCGCCAGGTACTCGACGATGCGCTTCTTGACCTTCTCGAGCCCGTAGTGGTCCTCGTCGAGGACCTTCCGGACTTCCATGATCTCCATGTTGTCCTCCGTGGAGGTGCTCCACGGAAGATCGAGGATCCAGTCCAGGTAGGTGCGGACCACCGTGTACTCCGCGCTGCCCACCTGCATCGAGCGCAGGCGCTTGAGCTGCTTCTTGGCCACGCTGTCGGCCTCGCTCGGCAGGTTCGCCTTGGCGATGCGCTCTTCGAGCCCGTCCAGATCGCCTTGATCGCCCTCGTCCTCGCCCAGCTCTTCCTTGATGGCCTTGAGCTGCTGGCGCAGCACGTACTCGCGCTGGTTCTTGCCCATCTCCTCCTTGATCTGGGAGTTGATGCGCTCGCGCATCTTCAGGATTTCGAGCTGGCGGGTGAGCAGGCGGAGCACCTTGCGGATGCGCTCCTTGACCTCGATGGTCTCGATGAGCTGCGCCTTCTCCTCGACCGGGGCGTCCAGGTTCGCGGCCACCAGATCGGCCAGCGCGCCCGGCGCCTGGATCGAGTCGATCAGCGAGCCGGCCTCTCGCGGCAGCTCCGGCATCAGCTGGATCACCTGCTTGGCCACGTCGCGCAGGCTCATCGCCAGCGCCTCGGCCTCCACGTCCTCGACCGGCGGCGCCTCCACCTTGGCGATCTTCGCCTTCAAGTAGGGCGTGCTCTGGGTGAGGCCGTCCAGGCGGATGCGGGTGAGGCCCTGCAAAATCAGCGAGTAGTTCCCGCTGGAGTGCTTCAGCGCCTTGAGCACCCGCGCCGCGCAGCCCACCGGGTACAAGTCGTCCGCCCCCGGGTCGTCCGTGGAGGGATCGCGCTGGGCGAAAATGGCGATCACGGGAGACGAGAGGTTGTGAACGTCTTCGACCAGGGCGACGCTCTTCTCACGGCCCACGTCGAACGGCGCCACCGCGCCCGGGAAGAGCACGGCGTTTCGGATCGGCAGCACCGCCAGCTCGTCGCCGAAGCGCACCTCTTCATCGGAGGTCGGGGCGGAGGACGCGGGCTTCTTCTTCTCACTCATGGATTACCTCTCGACCCGAAGCGGGGGGTCCCCCGGCTTTTGTGACGTTCGGGCACGCGGGTCAAGCTAAGCACGGTCCCCGAACGCGTCTATGCTGGCCACCGCTCTCGGAGGGCCACGACCCTTGTCCACGATTCGCAGCGTTTTCTTCGGTACCCCCGCGATCGCGGTGCCAGCCCTCCGGGCCCTCGCCGAGACGACCGAGCTCGTGGCGGTGGTCTGCCAGCCGGACCGCCCCGCAGGCCGCGGCCTTGCGCTCGCCGAGCCAGCGGTCAAGCAGGCGGCGAGCGCGCTCGGCCTCTTGGTGCACCAGCCGACCAAGGTCAGGACCGGTGAGCTCGAGTCGTGGCTCCGAGGGCAAGGCGCCGATGTCGCCGTCGTGCTCGCCTACGGACGCATCTTGCCCGAAGGCGTGCTCGGCGCGCCGCGACTCGGTTGCCTCAACCTGCACGCGTCACTGTTGCCGAAATACCGCGGCGCAGCCCCGATCAACTGGGCCATCGCCAACGGCGAAACCGAGACCGGCGTCAGCTTGATGCAGATGGATGCCGGCCTCGACACCGGTCCGGTGTTCCTGGAGAGGCGCCTGCCGATCGGCCCGGACGAGACCGCGGGCGAGCTGGCCGAGCGCATCGCGGAGCTCGCGGCGTTGGTGGTCCGGCAGGATCTCGGCCGGGTCCTGTCCGGCGAGGTCGTCGCCCGGCCCCAGGACGAGGCTCGGGCGACCCACGCGCCGCTCATCACCAAGGAGCACACGCGGATCGACTGGTCGCGCCCGGCGCTGGAGCTCGTGAACCTCGTCCGCGCGATGGCACCCCGACCCGGCGCGCACACCTCGCTCCGGGGCAAGCACCTGCGAGTCACCCGCGCGCGGCTGGGGCGTGAGGCCGCCCCTGGGGCTCCCGGCAGTGTCGCCTTGGGGATCGGCCGCGAGCTCTTGGTGGCCACAGGGACGGGCAGCTTCGAAATCCTGCGGGCCCAGCTCGAGGGCAAGAAGGAGCTCGCAGCCGCCGACCTGCTCAATGGACGTCAGCTCGGGCCCGGAGATCGGCTGGGCACCCCGTGAAACGGACGGGACGCACGAATCGAGCTAGGATCCTCCCTCGTGGAGCTCGCTGCTCGCCTGATCGATGAGATTGCCGAAGAGTTCCCGCGCTTTCGCATCGTGGACAAGCGCGGCGACGGGCTCAGCCGCGCCATCGACCGCGCGCTCAAAATCGTGACAATCGGCAAGCAGAGCGGGTACTTGACCGTCTACCACACGGTCATCGGAGACACCCTGTACGTCCCTGATTGCTGGCACGACGCGCCGGACGTCGAGCGGGCCATCGTGCTCCGGCACGAGCGGGTCCACCTGCGCCAGCGCCGCCGCCTCGGCCTGCCGCTCATGGCGTTCCTGTACTTTCTCCCCATCTTCCCCCTCGGCCTGGCCTACGGCCGCGCGCGCATCGAGTGGGAGGCCTACACCGAGACGTTACGCGCCACGGCGGAGCTCTGCGGCCTCGGGGCAGCCCGCTCACCCGAGCTGCGCGCCCAGATCGTGCGTCGCTTCACCGGGCCGGACTACGGCTGGATGTGGCCCTTCGAGCGCCAGGTCCAGCGCTGGTACGATGCGGCGCTCGAGCTGATCGCGGCGGACTTCGCCCACCCAGACAAGAACGACCTCGGCTCGACCCGAGCGCACGGAGAACACGCAGCATGACGGTAGTTGGAATCGACCTCGGCACGACCAACACGGTCGTCGGCGTGGTCAAGGACGGGCACGCAGCAGCGTTGGCCGACGAGCACGGGGACCGCCTGATCCCGTCGGTCGTGTCGTTCCACCCGAGCGGCAACGTGCTGGTGGGCAAGGCCGCCAAGGAGCGCCGCCTGGTCGACGCTCCCAACACCATTTACTCGATCAAGCGCCTGATCGGCAGGAGCTGGGAGAGCGAAGAGGTCAAGACGGCGCGCGAGCGCTTCCCCTTCGAGATGCGCGAGGGACCCGGGCAGGCCGCGCTGGTCGTCGCCCGAGGGCAGTCCTACACGCTGCCGGAGATCAGCGCCTTCGTGCTGCGTCGCGCCAAGGCGGTGGCCGAGGCAGCCGTCGGCCCGGTCGAGAAGGCGGTGATCACCGTCCCCGCCAACTTCAACGATCTGCAGCGCGCCGCGACCAAGGTCGCCGGCCGCGTCGCCGGGCTCGAGGTCATGCGCATCTTGAACGAGCCCACGGCGGCGGCGCTCGCCTACGGCTATGGCAAGAACACCAACGAGCGCATCGCGGTCTACGACTTCGGCGGTGGAACGTTCGACGTCACGTTGCTCGACCTGAGCGAAAACGTGTTCGAGGTGCTGGCGACCGCCGGAAACACCTTCCTGGGTGGTGACGACATCGATCTGGCGCTGGCCGAGCGCATGGCCACCGCCTTCCTTCAGCAGCACAAGACCGATCCGCGCGGTGACCCTCAAGCGTTCGAGCGACTGCGCGCCGCGGCGGAGGAGCTGAAGATCCGCCTCTCGCGCGAGAACGAAGTGACGCTCCACTTGCCGGAGGTGGCGCACGGCGCCGGGGGCCGTCCGCTCGATCTCGAGTTCCGGATGAACCGTGCCGAGTTCGAGGCGATGGTCGGTCCGATCGTCGAGCACACCTTCGAGGTGTGCCGCGAAGCCATGAGTATCGCGCGCCTCAGCGCCAGCGACTTCGACCAGGTGCTGCTCGTCGGCGGCTCGACGCGCATCCCGCTGGTGCGCCAGCGGGTCGAGGGGTTCTTCAAGCGCCCGGTGCTCGGCCACATCAGCCCCGACGAGGTGGTGGCGATCGGCGCGGCCATCCAGGCCACGGCGCTCACGGCCGCGACGGAGCGGCGCCGCGAGCTGCCGGCGGCCCCGGCGCCCGCCGCCCGGGGGCCCATGGCCCGCAAGGGCCAGACCTGGCCGCCCCACATGATGCAGACGCCGCCGGTCTCCGCCGACCCGCACACCGAGCCCTACGGCGGACGCAGCCGAAGCCCGACCAGCCCGGGGATCCAGGCCGACTCGGGCGCGCGGCAGCTGCCCGTCGGCGCCGCGCAGCGCGTGGTGGTCCCAGGTGGACCCGGCGTGGCGCCGCCCCCCGGTACGGAGCCACCCGGTACCGTCGCAGGGCTCGGCGCCAAGGGACGCTTCCCGACCGGCGCCGGCCTCGGACCCGAGGCGGAGAAGGCCCGGCGCATGACCGACCCGGGCATGGGCTCCGACGGCCCGAGCCAGATCGTTCCGCCCGAACGGGGCCCGATCAACCTGCCAGGCCTCGACGACCCGACGGCGGAGGCCGGCCACATCGCCAGCTTCCTGGCGCGCTACGCCAGCACGCCGCAGAAGCCGCGCACGACGCAGCCGCAGCCGCAGCAGCCCGTGGTCAAGCCGAAGGACGAGAGCGTCTCCTACCGGCTCAGCGACGACGAAATTCAGTACGACGATCCGAGCGCGCTCCAAGCGCCGAATACGCAGCAACTCCGGCGCATGGCGGGGCCGCAGTCCACCGACGAAGTCACCGAGGTGCACAAGCGCCGCACGGGCTCACGCGTCTCCATCGACGAGCAGGCCCTGCCGTTGCCGAGCATTCCCGACGAAGAGGACATGACGATGGACACGGCGACTTCGCCCCAGGCGAAGGCTCCGGCGCCGTTCGGCGGGACGCTCCAGCTGCCCGCGCAACCTCCTCCCCCGCCCATGCGCGGCGTCCCAGGCTCGCTGACCACGCCAACCTCGCCGAGCCCGCTGCTCGCCGGCATCCCGCAGACGCAGCCCGTCGCGCCGGCGCCGGCGCCTGCACCGGGGCCGTTCGGCCAGGCCAGCACCTTGGTCTCGCCCGCGAGCGCAGGCGCCGTCCCCACCTCCCCGATGCCGCAGATGCAGTTTCCGCTCGGTGCCCCGAGCCCGGCGCCGGGCATGCCACCGCCGTTCGCGCCGGGCGCACCCTTCGGTGCACCCTCGCCCTACGCGCCGGCCCCTTCGCCCGAGCCTGCCCCGGGCCCGGCTGTTCCGCCCTGGGCGCCGCCCCTCGGCGTCGCCGCGGGCGTCGGCGTCGCGGGCTTCGGCCCGGCCCCGAGCCCCGCGGCCCAGCAGATGCCACCCGGCCCGGGCGCGCCGCTCCTGGTCGACGTCACTCCGCTCACGCTGACCGTGGAGACGGTGCAGGGCTTCTGCGATCCGGTGATCGCTCGCAACTCTCCCGTGCCCTGCGAGCGCAGCCGTGCCTTCGTGACGGCCGCCGACAACCAGACCACGGTGCGCGTGCGCGTGGCCCAGGGCGAGTCGAAGCTCTTCCGCGAGAACACCTTGCTCGGCGAGGTCGAGCTGTCTGGGCTGCGACCCGCCGCGCGGGGCCAGGTCAAGATCGACGTGGTCTTCGGCCTCGACACCGACGGCATCCTCAACGTGCGGGCCGTGGACGTGGCGACGGGGCACGAGGCGCAGGTCACGGTGCGGCTCGTGGCGGTGCCTGACATGGGCAACGTCGCAGAGATGGCCGCGCGGCAAGCCGCGATGCCGATGATGTCATGACCGATCCAGCCACGCTCGAGCGCTTGCAGGATTGGGCCGAGGTCCTGGACGACTCGACCTACTACGAAATCCTCGGCGTGCTCGAGATCTGCGACGACGAAGCGCTGCGCGAGGCGTTCCGGAATTTCGCTCTGTCGTTCCACCCGGATCTGTTCCGCGACACCCCCGCGCCGGTGCAGGCGGCGGTGCGGCGGATCTTCCAGCGCGGAACCGAGGCCTACCGCGTGCTCGGCGATCGCGAGCTGCGCATTCGCTACGACATGGGGCTCGAGCGCGGCAAGCGCCGGATGGAAGACGTGCTCGCGCCCAAGAGCGAGCTTCCGCCTCCGATCAGCCTCCGCAGCAAGGGCCTGGACGAGCTGGCGCGCTCCGGGGGCGCCAAGCTCGCGGCCCAGAAGGCGAGCAAGCTGATCGACAAGGGCGACCTCGAAGGCGCCAAGAAGGAGCTGGAGAAAGCGCTCAGCTTCGACGGCAACGCCAATCAGAAGCTGGCCGAGCAGATCGAGGCGATCACGCTGGTGCTCTACGCCGGAGGCGGGAGCTCCGGTTGATCACGCTCTACGCCGAGCCGCTCTGGGACAGTCCCTGGGTCTTCTCCGTGTTCGTCGCCCTGATGGAGAAGGAGCTGCCCTTCGAGGCGCGCACCCTCGACCTCGCGGCAGGTGAGCAGCGCGCCCCGGAGTACCGCGCCGCCTCGCTCACCGCGCGTGTGCCCTGCATCGATCACGACGGCTTCTTGCTCTCGGAGTCCGCAGCCATCGTCGAGTACCTGGAGGAGAGCTTTCCTGCCCCAGAGCATCCGCGCCTCTTGCCCGACTCGATCCACGATCGGGCGAGAGCCCGGCAGGTCATGGGCTGGCTGCGCAGCGATCTGGGCCCCTTGCGCGAGGAGCGCCCGACCAGCTCGGTCTTCTTCGCACCGGTGAGCGCGCCGCTCTCGGCGAATGCGCTCGCCGCCCGGGACAAGCTCGTCTCGATCTGCGAGCGCCTGGTGACCGAGGGGGCCGGCCACATCTTCGGCTACGTCACCATCCCCGATTTCGAGCTCACGCTGGCGCTCCAGCGTTTGATCGCGAACGGCGATCCCATCCCCGAACGGCTGACGCGGTACGCGCAAGAGATCTGGCAGCGGCCGAGCGTACAGGCGTTCGTGAATCACGACAGGCCGAGCGGGCACTAGGGATCTGGGCAAGACTGGTGAAGTCGATCCGGGCCCGGCCTCCGGCCGGGCGGCGCCCTGACAGGTCTCGCGGAAGTGCGCCTGATTCCTTGCGCCTGAATCCTGAATCCTCCCTCTCGCGCTCCGCCGACCCCTGCAGCGCCACGCGACCCATCTCTCGGGACGAACGGCCGGCCCCGGTCCCGGGGTGATTCTCTCGCGCTCCGCCGACCCCCGCAGCGCCACGCGACCCATCTCTCGGGACGAACGGCCGGCCCCGGTCCCGGCCGGTGTTCTCACTCATCTCTCATTGGCAGAACGTGATCTGATCGGGGCAAGACTGGTGAAGTCGATCCGGGCCCCGCCTCCGGCCGGGCGGCGCCCGGACAGGTCTTGCAGAAGAGCGCCTGATTTCTGGCGCCTGAGTCCTCCCGCCTCACGGCCTGTGCCCCTGTGCTCCTGGCTCTGATTCCTGAACCCTCATGCCTGGGCCCGGGCCTGCGCCTCACAGCCTGTGCCCCTGTGCCCCTGGCTCTGAGTCCTGAAGCCTCATGCCTGGGCTCGGGACTGGGCGGCCGCGACGATCTCAGCGAAGCCTGCCGCGTCGAGCGACGCGCCTCCGACCAGCGCGCCGTCGATGTTCGGCTGGGCCAGGAGCTCCGCCGCGTTGTCCGCCTTGACGCTGCCACCGTAGAGAATGCGGGTGCTCCTCGCGAGCTCCGGCGAAGCGCGCGCCAGGAGCGCGCGGATCGAAGCGTGGACGGTCTCGGCGTCCCGGGGGCTCGCCACCTTGCCCGTGCCGATGGCCCAGACGGGCTCGTAGGCGATGGCGCCGAAGCCGGGCTGACGCCCGAGCGCCTCGACCACGGCGCGAACCTGACGCGCGACCACCACGAGCGTGTCGCCCGCCTCGCGCTCCGCGAGCGTCTCGCCCACGCACACGATGGGCCGAGGCCCGGTGGTCATCGCGCGGGCGGTCTTCTTGGCAACGAGGTCGTCCGTCTCCCCGCTCTTCTGCCGGCGCTCGCTGTGACCGAGCAGCACCCAGGTCACCCCGGCGCTGCGTAGCATGCTGCTGGAGATCTCTCCGGTGAACGCGCCGTCCGCCTCTTCACTCATGTTTTGCGCGCCGAGCGCGACGCGGCTCCCGGCGTCGTCGAGCGCAGCACGCACGGCAGCGAGCGCGGTGAACGGCGGCGCGACCAGCACGTCCACCGCGTCGTGCGCGCGCACCGCGCCGGCGACGGCGAGGGCGAGCGCGGCGGCCTCCGGCCCGCCCACGTTCATCTTCCAGTTGCCGGCGATGAAGGGCCTGCGCTCGGGGTCCACCCCCTAGGTCTACTGCCGGAAAGCGCGCACTGTCGACTCCGATCCGGCGCTCTCGCAAGGTGGCGCGAAATGCTCTACCGTCCGAGCCTTCCCGATGAGCACGCCCATCCATGCCGCCGGGCCAGTCGTCCTCGGCAGCGACCACGGCGGCTTCGAGCTCAAGGAGGCGCTGAAGCGCCACCTCGGCAAGCTCGGCGTGCCCGTCCTCGACGTGGGAACACACGGCAAGGAAGCCTGCGACTACCCGGTGTTCGCCCGTGCGGCAGCGCTCGCGGTCGCGCGCGGCGAGGCGTGGCGCGGCGTCGTCGTGGACGGCGCGGGCATCGGCTCGGGCATGGTCGCGAACAAGATCCCTGGTGTGCGCTCGGCGATGGCGTTCGACGTTGCGACCGCGAAGAACGCTCGCGAGCACAACGACGCGAACGTGCTCACGCTCGGGGCCGGCTATCTCAGCGAAGAAACTGCCCTCAAAGTCCTTGACGTCTTTCTGACGACCGACTGTACTCTCGACCGCCACAAGCGCCGCGTGGCGATGATCGACGCGCTCGATGCAGGCAGAAGTCCCCCTGCATCCACTCACGAAAAGAGGATCAGCGAGCACATGACCAGCACCGATCGCGCGTCGCTCGTTCAAGCGATTGTCGACGTGCTCTCCGCGAACCCGTCGCTGCTCGCCGCCGCAACCGACCTACCCGGTGGAGCGCCGAGCTTCTGCGCCGACGGTCGCTGCGTCGCCTGTGGCAGCTGCATCTCCAAGCGCACGGACAGCGTTCGGGCCATCGTCGGGGCCGGCCGACCCATGCGCCTGGCCAGCGCGCCGGGCCTGGGCGCCGTGCCGGAGGACATCGCCAAGTACATCGATCACACGCTGCTGCGCCCAGAAGCGACCTATTCGGACATCGACAAGCTGTGCGACGAGGCCAAGAAGTACGGATTCGCGTCGGTGTGCGTGAACCCGATGTACGTGAAGCGCTGCGCCGACCGGCTCCGGGGCTCGTCGTCACTCGTGTGCACGGTCATCGGCTTCCCGCTCGGCGCCACGCCGCCGGACATCAAGGCGCTGGAAGCGCGCCGCGCCATCCGCGACGGCGCGCGCGAGATCGACATGGTGATCTGCATCGGCGCGCTGAAGAGCGGCGACCACAAACACGTGTACGACGACATCCGGGCCGTCGCCGAGACCGTGCACGACGGGCGCGCAATCCTCAAGGTCATCCTGGAGACGGCCCTGCTCACCGACGAGGAGAAGATCGCCGGCTGCGTCGCGGCCAAGAAGGCGCGGGCGGACTTCGTGAAGACCTCGACCGGGTTCGCCAAGGGCGGCGCCACGGTGCACGACGTCACGCTGATGGCCACCGCCGTCGACCACCGCCTGGGCGTGAAGGCGTCGGGCGGCGTGGGCTCGGCGGAGGACGCGCGCAAGATGATCCAGGCCGGCGCAACCCGCATCGGCGCGTCCGTGGGTGTGAAGATCGTGCAAGAGTCCCGCGGACAGGCGTCCGACCAGTCGTCGGCGAAGGCCGCTTATTAGCCGTCTCGAAAGGTGAGAAGAGCCAGATGGCCGACCTTCGAAGCTTCGTTTTCCTGGATTCACTACAGCCGCAGCTGGCGGCCTACCTCGGCACCATCGCCAAGGGGTTCTTGCCCGTCGCGCACGAGGCCTCGCTGATCGTCGAGATTTCGCCGGGCATCGAGATCAACCGAGTCACCGACATCGCCGTGAAGGCGACGGACGTCCGGCCCGGCATGCAGATCGTCGAGCGCCTGTACGGCATGCTCGAGATCCACAGCCCCTCCCAGGCCGACGTCAGGCAGGCCGGCAGCGCCATCCTGGCGGCGCTCGAGCTCAAGGAGGAGGACCGCATCCAGCCCAGGGTGCTCTCCTCGCAGGTCATCAAGCACGTGGACGACCAGCAGGTTCAGCTGATCAACCGCAGCCGCCAGGGCATGATGCTGATCGCGCAGGAGTCGCTCTTCATCATGGAGGTCGAGCCCGCCGGATACGCCGCGTTCGCCGCCAACGAGGCGGAGAAGGCCGCGGAGATCAACGTGATCGACGTGCGCATGACCGGTGCCTTCGGTCGCGTGTATCTGGGCGGCGAGCAGCGCGACATCGACGTCGCGAGCGTCGCAGCGCAGAAAGCCATCGAGTCGCTGAAGGGGCGCGAGGCGAAGTCCTCGCGGAAGGATTGAGCCGTGGTCGACCTCCGAAGCTTCGTGTTCCTGGACTCGCTGCAGCCGCAGCACGCCGCCTTCCTCGGGACGGTGGCGAAGGGCTTCTTGCCGGTGCGCGGCCAGGCGTCGCTCTTCATCGAGATCGCGCCCGGCATCGAGATCAACCGCCTCACCGACATCGCGGTCAAGGCGACCAGCGTCAAGCCCGGCATGCAGATCGTAGAGCGCCTGTACGGGCTGCTCGAGCTGCACCACGACGAGCAGGCCGAGGTGCGGCGCGCGGGCGAAGCGATCCTGAAGGAGATCGGCGCCGAGGAGTCGTCGCGCATCAAGCCGGAGATCCTGTCCTCGACGGTGATTCGGCACCTGGACGATCGGCAGACGCAGCTCATCAACCGCGTGCGTCACGGCCACATGATCGTGGCCGGGCAGACCTTGTACACGCTGGAGGTGCAGCCCGCGGCGAACGCGGCACTGGCCGCGAACGAGGCCGAGAAGGCCGCGCGCATCAAGGTGCTCGAGATCGTGAGCTTCGGCTCGCTCGGGCGCGTGTACCTGGCCGGCGAGGACCGCGACATCGACGTCGCGGTGCCGGCGGCAGAGAGAGCAATCAACGGGCTCGCTGGGCGAGCCGGCAAGTAGACGAGTAATCCTTCCAGCGGCGATACGACAACGCCTGAGCAACACGGAGAACGGAAATGGCCGAAGCATTGGGTATGATCGAGTGCCGCTCCTTCGCGGCAATGGTTGAGGCGTCCGACGCCATGGTCAAAGCGGCGAAGGTCGAGCTCGTCGCCTACGAGAAGACCGGCGGGGGCTACGTCACCGCGATCATCCGCGGCGACGTCGCGGCGGTGAAGGCCGCGGTCGAAGCGGGTCAGGCCAACGCCGCCCGCGTCGGCGAGATCGTCGCCACTCACATCATCGCGCGCCCCCACGTCAACGTGGACCTGCGGCTCCCGCTCGGCCGTCAAGACGAGGTCGCCGCGGAGCTCAAGTCACGGGGCGGCAAGTAAGGCGGAGAGCCGATGCTCCTGGCAAAAGTGGTCGGGACCCTGGTCGCGACGCGCAAGGATCCGAAGCTCGACGGGCTGAAGTTCATGCTCTTGCGCCAGGTCAACCCGGAGAGCCTGGCCGAGGGCGGCTACGTGGTCGCCAACGACGCCGTCGGCTGCGGCGTCGGCGAATACGTGCTGTACGCGTCGGGCTCTTCGGCGAGGCAGACGGAGGTCACGAAGGATCGCCCCTGCGACGCCGTGATCATGGCGATCGTGGACACTTGGGAGATCGGCGGAGAGACTCGCTTCGACAAGCACGGCCAGGAGCACGGGTATGCGGACTAATCCGAGCGCCAGGGAGGTCTGGCGGTGAGCCCGGAGGAGATCCGCCGCATCGCCGAGGCCATCGCCGACCGCCTGAGCGGCGGTGGCACCGGGAGCGCAGCGCAACCTGCAAAGGCGCCGTCGTCCTCGCTGTCCGCGTCGGGAGACGACGGCATCTTCGCCAACATCGACGACGCCATTCGGGCCTCGCGGGCCGCGTTCATCGCGCTCTCGGCGCTCGGGCTCGAGCAACGCAAGCTGATCATCGAGTCGATGCGCGTCGCCATGCGCCGCGAGGCCGAAGCGCTCGCGCGGATGGCCTGCGAGGAGACAGGGCTCGGGCGGGTCGAGGACAAGATCCTCAAGAACCTCCTGGTCACCAACAAGTCGCCGGGACCCGAGGACCTGTCGCCCATCGCCCATACGGGCGACGACGGCTTCGCGCTGATCGAGCCGGCGCCGTTCGGAGTCATCGGCGCCATCACGCCGGTCACCAACCCGCCCTCGACCATCATCTGCAACGCCATTGCCATGGTCTCGGCTGGCAACGCCGTCACCTTCAACCCGGCACCCGGTGCCAAGCGGGTGTGCGCGGCGACGATCCGAGGCTTGAACCGCGCCATCATGGCCGCTGGCGGCCCGGCCAACGTGCTGACCGCGGTGGCCGAGCCGACCATCGAGAGCGCACAGACGCTGATGAAGCACCCGCTGGTCCGCTTGGTCGTCGTCACCGGCGGTCCGGGCGTGGTGCAGGCCGCCATGCACTCGGGCAAACGGGCGATCTGCGCCGGTCCGGGCAATCCGCCGGCGGTGGTCGACCCTACCGCCGACCTCGAGAAGGCCGGCCGCGACGTGGTGCTGGGCCACTCCTTCGACAACAACGTGATCTGCGTGGACGAGAAGGAGTGCATCGCGGTCGACTCGATCGCGGACTCGCTCAAGGCCGTGATGAAGAAGCACGGCGCCGTGGAGCTCAAGGCCGCGGACATCCCCCGGCTCGAGAAGGTGATCTTCGAGAAGAACGCCGGCCCGCGCGGCCATGCGGTGATCAACCGCAAGTTCGTGGGCAAGAACGCCTCGCTGATCCTGCAGGAGCTCGGCATCCCCGGCGGCCCCGAGGTGCGCTGCGTCTTGATCGACGTGCCCAACGATCATCCGCTGGTCTGGACCGAGCAGATGATGCCGGTCCTGCCCTTGACCCGCGTGAAGACCGTGGACGAAGCCATCGACCTCGCCGTGGAGGCCGAAGGCGGCTGCTTCCACACCGCCACCATGCACTCCCACGACATCGCGGCGCTCTCGAAGATGGCGCGGAAGTGCAACTGCAGCATCTTCGTCAAGAACGGCCGGGCCATCGCCGGATTGGGTGCCGACGGCGAGGGCTACACTTCGTTCACCATCGCCTCACCCACCGGTGAGGGGCTGACGACGGCGCGTTCGTTCTCGCGCTGGCGACGCTGCACCATGGTCGACCACTTCCGCATCGTCTGAGTGGGCGATGGAGTTCGAACGTCGCGCTCCCCTCTCTACCGGGCCCGCGCTCGCGCTGCTCGAGCTCGGCGACGTCCCGGCGGGGCTGGTGGCGCTCGACGCCGTCGCCAAGGAGGCGCCGGTGAGCGTGATCAGGGCGGGCACCATCCATCACGGGCACTTCCTGATCGTCTTCGCCGGCGCGCTGGCTGCGGTCGAGATGTCCCACGCCCGCGCGCTCGAACGCTCGGGTCGGGCCGTGGCCGACTGCGTGCTCCTTCCGGACGCGGAGCCGCGCCTCTTGCCAGCGCTCGCCGATGGCGTGCGCCGTTTCCCCGCGCCCGGGGACGCGCTGGGGATGCTCGAAGCACGCTCGTCGCCGACCCTGGTGGGCGCCCTCGACGCCGCGTTGAAGGGCACGCCGGTGGAGCTGGTGGAGATCCGCCTGGCGGAAGGCCTCGGCGGCAAGGCCGTGGCGTCGCTCTGGGGCAACCAGTTCGACGTCGAAGCGGCGCTCGAGCTCGCCGAGTCCCGGCTGGCGCGGAGTCGCGCCGAAGGAGCTTCGACCACGTTGATCGCCAACGCCCATCCCGAGGTCGCGCGGGTGCTCGAGTCGGGCACGCGCTTCTTCAAGGAGCAATTCGGATGAAGCTCGGACGCGTCATTGGCACGCTGGTGGCCAGCGTGAAGGCCGACGGCATGGAAGGGTTGAAGATGCTGATCGTGCGACCCTTGACCTCGAGGCTCGAGCCCAGCGGCGAGCCCTTCGTGGCGACGGACGCCTCCGCCCAGGCCAGCACTGGTGATTTGGTGACCTGGGAGGCCTCGCGAGAGGCGGCGCTCCTGCACGACCCGTGGTTCGTGCCCGTCGACCACGCGGTCGTCGGCATCGTGGACCAGCACCACTACGACGAAACGGGCCTCTCGGATCCGGGGGAGCGCTCGTGATTCTGGGACGCGTGACGGGCACGGTGGTGGCCACGGTTCAGCACCCGTTCTATCGGGGGCGAAAGCAGCTCATCGTGCGCGCTTGCACGCCCGACGGAGGCTTCGACGGCGAGAGCTACGTCGTCGCGGTGGACCTGGTGGGCGCCGGCGTCGGCGAGCTGGTGCTCGTCGAGGACGAGGGCAATAGCGCGCGGCAGCTTCTCGATGCGCCGAATGCGCCGGTGCGTTCGGTGGTCGTGGGGATCGTGGATCAGGTCACGAGCGGATGAGTCACAGTCGGATCTCCCCGGTCGCGCCCGTCCGTGCCGTCACTCCGCTCGCCTGAGGCTTCGCCCGACGCGCTCAGGAAGCGCCAGGCGACTGCTCCCAGCTGATGGCGGAGGTGCGCCGGCCTCGCCGGCATTCTCGTGGGGTGGTGGCCTCGGTGGCACACCGAGATCTGCTCATCGCAAGCCAGCAAGTGTCGAATCACATCCACACGGCCCAGGCGGGCGACGGCGGCGCGGCGCGGCGCTGCTCGGGCTCGCCGAGCGCTGCCAGCGGCGGCAGCCCCTCGCCCTCCGCGCGCACGGCTTCTGCGAGCTCCCGCTCGAGCTTCCCTGCCAGGAGCTTGCCGCACGCGAGCAGGGTCGCGGCAACGGCCCAGCGCAGCTCGACCGGCCGGCGCGTGCGCCGCATCGCCAGCGTGCGGAGCGCCACGCGCGCCAACCCCACGCTCGTCCGCCCGAGCCCCGCTCGCCCAAGGGCGACCGAGCGGCTGCGGAGCAGGAACAGGGACCAGTACTCGTCGAAGGATTGAAACTCGGAGCTCATGTGCCCTCGGCTCTCCGGGCGGAGTCGCCCCCCGGACGGGTAGCGAAGGTCGGCGCGCTGGGCCAAGAGATCCCAGAGGTTTCCCGGCGCCGTGGCCCAAGCCGGCGGGAGGCTCCGGCGTCCGACGGGGATGGTCGCCCACAAAAGCTCGCTCCTCGATGGGCCCGGGACCCCGGGCCGTGTTAGAACCGGGTCCTCGGCCGGGTTTTCAGACCGAAATGTGAACTCGGACGTATCTCCTGATAATGTATGGGAAAAGCGTTTGCTCCGCCGCGGACTGGTGGGCAACGCAGACAGGTGCACCGTGAAGATCTCGTGTCCCTCGTGCGCGGCCAAGTACTCGATCGCCGACGAAAAGGTCCAAGACAAGCTCGCCAAGATCCGCTGCAGAAAATGCGGGACGACCATCGTCATTGACGGCAAAGTCGATCCGCCGAGCGTGTACGCCGGTGACGCGACGGCATCGCAGGTGGACGCACCGCAGGTCTCGGATCCCGCCGCTGGCGGCGCCGTGGGCCCGGGCGAGTACTCGGTGGACTTCGGGGACAACGACCAGCGCACGATGACCGTCGCGGAGATCGTGGCCGCTTACAACGCCGGGACGATGACTGCGGAGACCTTCGTCTGGGCGGATGGCATGGCCGACTGGCAGCCGATGGGCCAGGTCCCGGCGCTGGTCGACGCGCTGCACGTGGCGGCCTCGGAGCCCGCAGCAGCGGCGTCGCCGAGCAGCGCCATCCACTCCAGCGACATCGCGAGCCCGGCTCCGGCGGCCGCACCCTGGGAAGCAGCCAAGCCCGCCGAGGCCCCTCGTGCTGCGGCACGTGCTGGCGGCCGTGGCTCGACCGCAGACCTGTTCGGTTCTTCCTTCGAGGGTGCCGGCGGCGAAGCCGACGTGACCACGAGCGCCCGCGAGCCTGCGCCCGCGTTGGGGTTGGGCTCGTCCGCCAGCGCTGGCGGCACCGGTGCGCGTAACGAGTCGAGCGTGCTCTTCTCGCTGAGCGCGCTCACCGCGACGGCGGCCCCGGCCGCAGCGCCGTCCGCTTCACCGGCCGTGAAGAGCGCGGGGGCCACTACCGCCACGAAAGAGGACTCGGGTCTCATCGACCTCAAGGCGCTCACGGCGGCCTCCGACCAGCCCGCTCAACAGATGGCGCCGCTCACACCCTCGCCGCTCGGGATGGCGCCCCCGCTCGGCCTCGCTCCGCCGCTCGGCGGCGGCGTAGAAGCCCAGATCGCAGCCCCGATGACCCAGCCCGCGAAGAGCAAGGCGGGCATCTTCATCGGCGCGGGGATCGCGGTCGCCGCCATCGCCATCGCCGCGGCCATCGTCGTCGTCGGCAAGGGCCAGCCACCCCCACCCCCGGCGCCAACCGCCGCAGCCACAGCCGCGCCGGCGCCCACACCGACTCCGGCTCCGACCCCCACCGAGGAGTCCACGGCCAAGCCGCCCGCCACGGGCACGGCCGAGGAAGAGAAGAAGCCGGCCGCGACCGCCAAGAAGCCCGGCACCGGTGGCCCGATCGCCAAGCCCGCCGCGGGTGGCACCAAGCCCAAGCCCGCCGCGGGTGGCGAGACCAAGCCTGCCGCAGGCGGCGAGAAGCCCAAGCCCAAGCCCAGCGGCGGCTGCGGCTGTGCACCGGGCGACCTGCAGTGCGCGATGAAGTGCGCTGCCGGCGGCGGCTGAGCAACTGCGCGCTGGCGCGTCCCTCGCCTCACTTGGCGAGCGGCGCCGGCACGGCCAGGGAGACCTCGCCCGCGGGCGCGTCGTGCTCGAAGACCTCGCCGCGTCGGTCGGCCAGGCCCAGGCGCATGAGGCCGTCGGCGCGCAGCAGCGCGAACGGGGCGCGCGGCACCGGCGCGCTCTCACCCACTGGCACCACGTAGACCATCACGGGCTCGGTGCGCTTGCTCGGCTTGGCCACGTCGGTGGCACACTGCGCCGCCACCGAGCTGTCGGTGTCTTCCGCCGCGCAGGTCTCGAGCAGCCGTTGGTCGCGCGCCGCGTCCTTGGATGGCGTGCTCGCCACGAGCAAGGCCGCGGCGCGGCGCACGACCTCGGAGCGGTCTTCCACCAAGAGCACCGTCTCCTCCGCCCCCGCGCAGCGCGCGCCAGCCACCCGGAGCCCACCCAAGGCGTTCGCGCGAACGTAGGAGCGCGGGTCAGTCAGCCGGGCGCACAGCTCCTTGTCGATCCGCACGCCGAGCCGGCGCCCGAGGCGCCCGAGCGCGGCCGCCGCGTTGCCAGCCACCGCGACGTCCTTGTCGTCGATCGCGCGGGCGACCGACCCGAGCTCGGGCTGCTGGCCGACACTGCCCAGGCCCCAGATGGCGTTGGACCGCACCGAGCCGTCGACGTCGCTGGCCAACGCGCGCAGCGCCTCCAGCGCGTCGGGCCGCGAGCCGAGGGCCTCCGCCACCTTCGCGCGATCGGCCACCTCGCCGGACTCCTTGGCATACGCGGAGAGCAACCGGGTCGCGTCCTTCGACGGCAGACGCCCGAGCGCTTCGAGCAGCGCGTCACGTTGCCCGCCTCGGCTCGCCAGCATCAACTTCCAGGCTCGCGTGAGCAACGCCGGGTCCTTCGCCCGGGCGAGCGCTCCCCCGAGCGCCACCGCCAGCGCTGCGCGATCTTGCTCGGCCGCGCGCTCGAGCCGATCGAGCAGCGTGCGCGCCGCGGCTCCAGACGCCGAGCGCCTCAGCGCGACCGCCGCCGCGAGCCGCACCGGAGCTTCGTCCGCGTCGAGCGCGGCGATCAGCACGCGATCCTGACCCGACGGCGGCAGCATGCCGAGCGCGTCCACGGCGGCGATGCGCAGCTCCACGTTGTCTGCGGCGTCGGCCAGCGGCAAGAGCGGCTTCACGGCACGCGGCGAGCCGGTGCGGCCCAGGAGCCGCGCCAGCGCGGCGCGCTCCGCCTTGCTGGAGCGCGCCTTGTCCAACGCCTGCGCGACCGGATCCACGGCGCGCCCGTCTGGCTTCGTCGGGTCGAGCAACGCGACTGCTGCGTCCACCGCCGCGCGCCTCACCACGGGATCGGAGTCCGCCAGGTGCTCCAGCACCGTTGGCAGGCTCTTCGGATCGCCTAGCCGCTCGAGCGAAGCAAGCGCGGCTGGAGCGCGAAGCACACCGCGCCGGAGCGCACCGGTGATGGACCGCGCGCTCTCCATGCGCCCGGTCTCGGCCAGCCCGAGCGCGCAGTTGTCCGCGACCCGCGCGGCCGGTTGACCCGAGAGGCAGCGCTCGAGCCGCTCCCGCGCCGGCGCGCCGGCTCGCGCCAGCGCCTTGCGCAAGAGCTCCAGGGTGTCCTGAGACTGCTCCTTCTCCAGCAAGGCGAGCAGCGCGTCCAGAGCCTCTTTGGTGCCGATGCGGCCGAGCGAGCCGACCACGGCGGCCCGGACCGCCGGTGAAGCCTCGCTGTCCGCGATCGCGGTGATCGCCAGTGTCGCCTGCGGATCG
Organism: Polyangiaceae bacterium; assembly: GCA_015075635.1. Lineage (NCBI taxonomy): Bacteria > Pseudomonadati > Myxococcota > Polyangiales > Polyangiaceae > Polyangiaceae bacterium. The sequence goes on along the minus strand of JABTUA010000001.1, from coordinate 1,887,838 downwards.
CGCAGCACGCCCAACGCTTCGACCGCCGCGATGCGTACTCCTTCGTCGCCGTCGCGCAGCGCGAGCACCAGCGCGCTCGAGGCGCGTGCGTCCCCGAGCTCCCCCAGCGCGCGCGCCACGCTCCGGCGCACGGCCGGGCGCGAGTCCTGTATCTTCCCGATCAGGGGCACGACGGCCCGCGGGTCGCCGAGCCGGGACAGCGCCCGCACGATGGCGCTGCGCACCTGCGGAACCGAGTCGTCCAGGTGGCCGAGCAGAGGCAACACGGCGTCCTTCGAAGCAGTGGCACCGAGTGCCCCCGCCGCCGCGGACCGCACCGCCGAATCGGGATCGCCGAGCACACGCCCCAAGGGCTGGACGGCGCGCGCGACCGGGTCGAGCCTCAGGATCTCGGCACCCGCGAGCCGAATGCGCCGCTCTGGATCGTTGAGCCACGCCACCACGAGCTCGCCGGTGCCGCGCAGGCGCTGCTCCAGCACGAGATCCGCCGCCGCCAACCGGACGTCCGCGTCGGGATCCGCCAGCGCCTTCTGCACCAGGCGCTTCTGCGCAGAAGGAGTCAGCTCACCCAAGCGCTGAGCGGCGCGGCGCCGCGACCCCACGTCCGGCTTGGCCAGCTGCTTCTCGATGCCCTCCGCGGCGTTCGGCCAGGTGAAGGCCGACGCCGGCAGGGCCCACGAGAGCGCCAGTGCCAACAACAGGGAGGTTCGGAGGCGAGGCACGCCGGGTGAGTCTACCCGAAAGCGCCCGGGCGTTTCACGCCTTGGCCTGATCCGGCAGCGACAGGCCCATCTCCGCGAAGGCCGCCCGGGAAGCCGCCCGCTGGCGCGGTCGCAGGTAGCCGTAGAACAGCGCGTTCAGCACCACCAGGCGCAGCACCATGTAGACCTCGAGCAGGTCGAAGGCGGAGAACAGTGCGATGCCGAAGACCAGCGAGCCGAAGCCGAAGTAGTTGCGCCACAGCCGCATCAGACCGCCGGCGTGGCGCTCGTAGATGGCCGCACGCTCGGCGCTGTACGGCCCGAACAGCCCGAGCCGGGCGCTGGTGTAGGGATCGAAGCGGTGCACGTAGTCGGTCTGGCTCTTCACGTAGAACAGGTAGATTGGCCAGGCGATGCGGTTCACGAAGAACGAGCCGCCGCGCCGCGACTCGAAGCGCTCCCGAGCCGTCTCGTAGTCCTCGCCGTCCTTGTAGGTCGGGCTGGTGAAGCGCAGGTAGACGTTCTTGTACTGGTCGTACATGCCAGTGTGGAACGAGCCGGTCACCGCCGTCGCAACGCAGAGGGCCAGCACGGCGAGAAACAGCGGTGTCGGAGCCGAGTACTTGGAGCCGATGACCCAGATGCCGCCGCCCACGACGGCGATGCTGACGGCCAGGTCCGCGACGCCGTCCAACATGCGACCGAACACGCTGGAGGTACCGCGCATGCGCGCCAGCTGTCCGTCGGCGCAGTCGAAGACGGCGGAGGTGACGATGGCGAGGGCGCCGAGGAGCATGTGGTGCGGGAAGCTCGAGAAGAAGCAGTAGGCGCCGAGGAGACCGAAGACGATGGAGATGATCGTCACCTGGTTCGGTGTGATCGGCGTCGGGTAGAGCAGCTTGGTGAGGAGGTAGGCCAGCGGGCGATGAATCCAGACGTCGACGGGCTCTTCCACCGCCAACGACTTCAGCGTCTTCCAGTATCCGGCCCAAAAGCCGTCCGCCGGCTGGTCGGAGACCGCCTCGACGCCGCTCACGGCCAGAGGCCGCTCACTGCCGACTTCGACCGAACCCATCGTCATGCTTCAATCACTCCGCGTCTCCGCCGACGAATGCCGGAGCACCGACCTCGCGACCCCCGCGCCGCCCGAGCACGTGCTCGAAGGCCGCGACGCAGCGCGCGTTCTGCTCGCGGGTCCCGATGGTCACGCGCACGTAGGTCTTCTCCGCGTGGTGCGAGCCGAGCGAGCGGATCAACACGCCCTCCGCGAGCAGCGCCTGCACCATGCGGTCCGCGCTCATCCGCGTGTGCGAGATGTCCACCAGAATGAAATTGCCTTCGCTGGGGATGGCGACCACGCCGGGGATGCGCGACAGGGCTCGTCCGAGCTCGGCGCGCGCGCTCTTCAGCTCGGCGATGCGGACGTCGAGCTCCGCCATGTCGTCCAGGGCCGCGCTGGCCGCCGCGATGGTGATGGCCGGCAGGTTCCAGGGCACCTTCACCCGCGACAGCAGCTTGATCACGCTGGCGTGCCCGAGGGCGTACCCGACGCGCAGCCCCGCAAGGCCGAAGGCCTTGGAGAAGGTGCGAATCACCAGGGCGTTCGGGAACTCGCGGATCAGGTGCGCGAGCGAGCCACCCTCGCCGAGCTCGTAGTAGGCCTCGTCGATCACCGTCGGCAGCCCCAGCCTGAGCAGGCGCCGCATGTCCACCTCGGGGATGCGGTTGCCGGTGGGGTTGTTCGGTGTGCACAGGAAGATGACCTTCGTGCGCTCGGTGACGGCGCGCAGCAGACCCGGCAGGTCGTGATCGTGCTCCTCGGTCATGGGCACCAGCACCGGGATCCCGCCGCACACGCGCGTCCGCGCCTCGTACATGCTGAAGGTCGGCACGCTGAGCAGCACCTCCTCGCCGGCTGCGACGAAGGTGCGGATGATGACGTCGATGAGCTCCGTGGAGCCGGCGCCAAGCAGCACGTTGCCGCCGCCCAGGCCCTCACGCGCGCCGAGCTTCTGCCGGAGCTCGGGGCCGCCGCTCGGGTAGAGGTGGCCGCGGGTGGCAGCCCGGACGATGGCGTCGATCACCCGCTGGCTGGGCGCGTGGGCGCTTTCGTTGCTCATCATGCGAGCCACGCCCGTCTTCTCCGCGACCGCGAAGTGGTCTTCGTTGTAGGGCTTGGCCGCCCGCACCCAGCTCGGCGCGAACAGCTCCATGCCGTCGGCGTCGATGACCGCGGGAGCGCCGGCCCCGGGCTCGTCGCCCAGGTGATCGCCGAACACGCGCAGCATGGCTTCGGCGCGCTCCAGCGCGGCCGGCGTGTCCACGTCGATCCAGCGAACGTCGCCGACGTCCACCGCGTGGAAGGCGCCGCGGTGCGCCAGCGCCCGAACGCCGTCGGAGAGCGAGCAGTCGCCGTGTTGGTCGTCCAGCCGCGCCAGCTCTTCGATCAGCGCCGGCCCGATGCGGAACACGCCGGTGTCGAGGGCTTCGTAGCGTTCGAGCTCCTTGCCGATGTCGGCGATCTTGCCTGCCGCCACGCCGACCTTGGTCGCGTCGTCGATGTCGAAGCAGCGCTCGATGTCGTAGTCGACGCCCAGCGCGCAGGAGCCGCTCGGCAGCTCGACGCCGAGCAGACGTCGCACCAGCTCCGGCGAGTACAGATGATCGGACATCGTGAGCAGGCACTCGCGATCGACGAAATCCGCGGCTGCGAGCAGCGACACGCCGTTCTTCGCCAAGTACCGCTCGTTGTTCACGAAGCTGAGCTCGAGCCCCAGGCTCGGATCGGCGACCAGCGCGCGGCGCACGGAATCACCCTGATGGCCCACGATCACCACGGCCTCGCGAATGCCGGCCGACTCGAGCGTGCGCAGGACGCGCACCAGGAGCGGAACACCTGCCACCGCCCGCAGCGGCTTCGGCGTCGGATCGCCCCCCTCACCCAGGCGCGAGCCGGTACCGGCTGCCAGGATGATGGCTCGCGTCACTCGTCGTTCGGTCATCAGGGGGTCTCGCTTTCGACTCAAGTTACTAAGCGCGCGGGGATTACCACGCGCTGCGCAAATCGGGCAAATCCTTTTCTGTTCTAGTAAGTTACGAGATCGCGAGCTGTCGCACGGGGAGCACACTGTGGCGATTCGGCAACACCCGCGTAGGGGATGCCGGGGTCGGCTCGAGCGTCCCTCGAACGAGAAAACCCTGCTGTCGTGTCGGCGGTTTACGCCTCGGGGTCAGGCTCGGTCCGCGTGCTCCACTCTCCTGCCCGCACGAGCAGCAAGCCGAGTGCCAGGCGCCACGGTGCGTCGGGCGTTACGCACTGGCAGCAGCTGCGTCCGGGCCCCGGAGCTCCAAGCCCCGGACCCGCTGGGAAAAGTGGGGTGCGAACCGGGGCGCGCGGGGCTCGGCGCCGGGCCGGGGCATTGGAGTCCTAGAGCCACACTCCGCGACTCCAGCGTCGCAGGGGGCGCACACCCAGCCGCGCTCAGGCGAACAGGGCGCGCGCCCGCCCGAGGTCGATCGGGTCGTCCACCTCGGTCCAGGGCAGGTCGCCGACCTCCACCGCCCGAGCTTCCAAGCGGCCGGCGGCGATCAGCTTCGAATACACGTCCTCATAGTAGAGAGCGGCGCTCTCGGGCCGTGCGAGCTCGGCGAATAGCGCGGGGCTGATGCTCGCGGCCACGCGCTCGATGCCGATGCTCTCCCCGGCGGCTGCATCCAAATCGATGCCTTTGCCGAACGCCTCGATGCGGTCGCCGTCGCCGAGCCGAAACTTCATCGCCTCGGCGTCCGCGCGCCGCGAGCGGTCCACCGCCACGGCGAGCGGCGCCTCGCACGCATCGAGGCGTGCCAGCACTTCCGGGCGAAACATCACGTCACCGTCGAGCTTGAAGAATGCGCGGCCGTCCACGGCACTAGCGCAAAGCGCCAGCGAGACCGCGTTCTGGGTCGAATCGAAGCGCTCGTTGCGACAGTAGATCACCTCGAACGGGGAGCCCGCGAGGGCGCTTCTCAGCGCTTCTTCGCGGTATCCGGTTGCGAGTACGACACGCCCGACGCCGTGCGCAGCCAAGAGCCTGAGCGCACGGCCCAGGATGGTCTCACCACCGACTTCCACGAGCGCCTTGGGGCGGTCGTCGGTGAGCGGGCGCAAACGCGAGCCGATGCCCGCGACCAACAACACGGCCGTGCGCGTGACTTCCATGCGGAGCGCACGATTGCATACGGGCACGCACCTTGCTAGTCACGCTCGCCATGAAGCAGCCGAAGCAGATCGAGAAGGCCGACGGGAAGCTGGGCATCCTGCTCCCGGGCATGGGAGCGGTGGCCACGACGTTCATCGCGGGCTGCTTGCTCGCGCGCAAAGGCTTGGCTCAGCCCGTGGGCTCGCTCACGCAGCTCGGGACCATCCGCCTCGGCAAGCGCACCGACAACCGCTCGCCGAAGATCGACGAGTTCGTGCCGCTCGCGAGCCTCGACCAGCTCGAGTTCGCGGGCTGGGACATCTTCCCCGACACCGCCTACGAGTCGGCGACGCACGCCGCGGTGCTCGAGCAGAAGCACCTGGACCCGATCAAGAGCGAGCTCGAGGCGATCAAGCCCATGAGCGGCGTGTTCTACCCGGAGTACGTCAAGCGCCTGAACGGCACGCACGTCAAGACCGGCGGCAGCAAGGCGGACATGGTCGAGAAGGTCCGCGACGACATCTGCGGGTTCCTGAAGCGCAGCGGGTGTAGTCGCGCAGTCACGGTGTGGTGCGGCTCGACCGAGATCTACCTGGAGCAGACGGCGGCTCATCAGTCGATGAAGGCGTTCGAGAAGGGGCTACTGGACAACGACCCGTCCATCTCGAACTCGCAGATCTACGCCTGGGCCTGCCTCAAGGAGGGCGTACCCTTCGCCAACGGCGCGCCCAACTTGACCGTGGACTTTCCCGCCGCCTACGAGCTCGCGCGCGAGACGAACACACCGCTCGCCGGCAAGGACTTCAAAACCGGGCAGACCCTGATGAAGACCATCCTGGCGCCGGGCCTCAAGGCGCGCATGCTCGGCCTGAACGGCTGGTTTTCGACCAACATCTTGGGCAACCGCGACGGCGAGGTGCTCGACGACCCGGAGAACTTCAAGACCAAGGAGGTCAGCAAGCTCGGCGTGCTCGACTCCATCTTGCAGCCGGAGGTCTACCCGAACCTGTACGGCGAGGTGCACCACGTCGTGCGCATCAACTACTACCCGCCGCGCGGCGACGCCAAGGAGGGCTGGGACAACATCGACATCTTCGGCTGGCTCGGCTACCCGATGCAGCTCAAGGTCGATTTCCTGTGCCGGGACTCGATCCTGGCGGCGCCCATCGTGCTCGACCTGGCGCTGTTCATGGACCTGGCGAAGCGCGCGAGCTTCCGCGGCGTGCAAGAGTGGCTCAGCTTCTACTGGAAGAGCCCCATGACGGCCCCCGGCCTGAACCCCGAGCACGACTTGTTCATCCAGCTGATGAAGCTGAAGAACACGCTCCGGTGGATGCGCGGCGAGGAGTCGATCACGCACCTGGGGCACGAGTATTACGATTGAGGGAATTCTCTTCTCGCTCCGCCGAAGACCCGACCGCCTCGCGTCAGTTCCCACCGGACCAACAGCCCGCGCCGGTCCCGGGGATTTCTTCTCGCTCCGCCGAAGACCCGACCGCCTCGCGTCAGTTCCCACCGGACCAACAGCCCGCGCCGGTCCCGGCCGGTATTCTCACTCGCGCCTCAGTGGCGGATCGTGATCTGATCGTGGCAAGCCCCGACTGTGATTCCCGGGCTCGGCCGACGGCCGAGCGGCGCGCTGTCGGGGTCGCGTCAGTGTCGAGCCTGGCCACTCGAAGCCACGCCCCGCGACCTGAAGTCTGAAGCCTCCCGCCTGAAGCCTGAAGCCCGAAGCCTGAGGCCTCCCGCCTCACAGCCTGTGCCCCTGTGCCCCTGGCTCTGAGTCCTGATCCCTCATGCCTGACTAAGTGAGCCCACCGCGCCTCCGCGCCAGCCAGTGTCCTCCCAAGAACCCCGCCGCGATCAGCGTCCACACCCACGCCGGCAAGAGCGGCGTCACGTGTCGCTCCGCGGCGATGCGCGTCGCGTCCGGCAGCGGGAGCTGTTCCACCCGATCGGCCGCGACCGACCGCCCCCCGGTCACCGCGCTGATGCGCTCCAGGCGCGGGCCGTCCGGGCGCGAGTCCGCGAAGGCGTCGCCGCCCTTCTCACAGGCGAAGTCGAGCCGCGCCGGCGGCGCCTCGCCGATCCTCACCCGCGCCACGTAGCCTCCAGGCGCGAGCTTGCCCAGCGCCACATCGACCGGTCCCGGCGGGGGGCTCGGTAGCTTCTTCTCGAAGGCCTTCTTCGCTTCCTTGCCGAGCCGCTCCACGCTCACGTCGACGTCCCCTATCGCGCCCGGCAGACGGTGCAGGCGCAACGTCGTGTCCTCGTCGCTGATGCACAGGCCGACGAGCTCGGCGCGGGCGACCTCGAAGCGCGGATCGCGCATCAGCCAGCCGAGCAGCCCATCCCAGAGCGCGCCGAAGGCCCGCCCGGACACGCTGGCGGCCAGCTCGCTCCAGGCCAGCCGGTAGCTGCCGTCCACGCCCAGCGCGATGCTGCGGCCGTCGCCGGCTTCCCCGAGCGCGAGCACGGGCATCGGCGAGCCGTCGGCCTTGCGCCGCGGGTGTTCCATCAGCACCAGCGACGCGCCGCGCGGCTTGCCCAGCGTGTTCGAGCCGGTCATGGTCGGCAGGTCTTCGCCGAGCAGGTCGAAGAGGCCCGCCAGGACAGGCGCCGCCCGCCCGGCCTCGGTGTAGCGCGGCGCGAACTCCGCGGCGTCGTGGGGCTCGTCCTTGTCGCTGATTCCCACCGGCAACACGCGCTCGATGTCCGTGCCCGCGTAGTTGCCGCCGGCGAACGACGATGGGCCTCCGACCATGATCAGCCCACCGCCGCTCTCCACGTAGCGCGCCAGCGCCGGCAGGTGACGCGCCAGCTTGTAGGCGACGGCGTCGATGTCTTGCAGCACGATCGCGTCGAAGCTCGGCAGGTGCTCGGTGAAGAGCTCCTCCACCGGAAACGGGATCAACGCGAGCTCCGAGTCGTCGTCCGTCATCGTGTCGTCGGTCATCCCGCGCAGAATGAAGAACGCCACGAGGTCCACCGACTCGTCGCTCTTGAGCCACTGCCGCAGCGTCCGCACGTCGTAGGTAGGGCGCCCTGCGACGTGCAGCAGGCGCACGCGCTCGCGCGCCACGCTGAAGGTCAAGAAGCGCCGGTCGTTCTCGGGAACCTGGTCGCCGTCGGGAGCGTCGATGCTCACCTCGACGACACGCGCGCCCGCACGCTCGAGCGTCACCCGGAGCTCGAGCGTGGCTGTCCCCTCCTCCAGCTTGGCTGTGCCGCTCGCCAGCACAGCCGGTTCCACGCCTTGCCGGTGCTCGCGCACCGCCACCGGTACGTCGCCGCAGGCGAGCCCGCCCGAGCAGCCGACCTCGATGGTCAGGCTGAGGGGCTGGTGCGCGACCGCGGCGCCGGCCGCGCGGACGGCCCGAATGCTGGCATCCTTGGGGCCCGACTCCGCCAGCCGAACGCTGTGCACCGGCACACCTAGACCTCCCGAGGCGCGACGGAGCGCGTCGTCGTCGCTCCCGGGGCCGGGCCGGCTCAAGCGGCCGTCGCTGACCACGACCACGGCGCGCGGACGTTCGCCGGGAGTCTCCGCGAGCAGGGTCAGCGCCGCCGCGAGGTCGCTCTCGGTGCTGCGCCTGTCGCCCACGCCGGTCTCGCCGACCGGGCCCGGGGCCCCCTCGCCGAACCCGAACAGCGCGAGCCGCGCGTCACCGAAGCGCTTCTGCAGAGCCACGACGCTGTCCTTGGCGACCTCGCGGCGTACACGGCCGTCCTCCCGCGGCAGCTCCAGGCGCCGCGACTGGTCCACCAAGATCAAGACGCGCGGCCCGACCAGGCTCCCGCGCTCGGTGACCCGCACGGGCCTGAGCACCGAGAGCGCCAGCGCCAGCGTGGCGACGAGCCCCGTGCCGACGATCAAGGACCCGTAGCGCTCTCGGCGCCCGAGCTCGAGCAATAGGAACGCGACCGAGAGCAGCGCGAAGAGCAGCGTCAGCGTGCTGCTGAGTGACGATAGATCGTCGCTGAACGCCCACGAGCGAGTGCTCATGGGCGGCGGCGGGCGCGGCGGCGCATGAGCCAGGGCGCGTGCACTTGGTCGTCTTTGTAGTCCGAGCACAGGACGTACATGGCGATGTTCACCGCGAGGCGAATGGCGTGCTCGCGCTGCGCGGGCCCCCCCGGCTCGACCTCCAGCGCGAACCCACCCGCGCGGGAGCGAGCGAGCGCGCCCATGAGATCGTGGCTCAGGAAGATGACCTGCGCGTACTTGCCGCGGACAATCGCCTCGATCTCCGCCGGCCCCTGCACGCGTCCGACCGGGCGATCGACGATGTAGTAGCTCTTGAACACGACGTGCGACGGGTCGAGCTTGACCGGCGCCGCGTCGGGCAACACCCGCTTGAGCTCGCGACGTGCGCTCCGGCCGAAGGCGCCGCTCGCCGGGGCGACGTCGTCGACGACCAGCACTCCCCCCATCCTGAGGAAGCGCTCGAGGCCGCGCCGCTCGGGCCCTGAGAGCGGCGCGAGCTCGCTCGACCCGGCCCAAATCGCGAACGGCTCCGCGGAGAACGCCGGTTGGTCGAAGGCTACCGTGGTGGCGGAGAGGCGCCCGGGCGCGCTGGTCCTGCGCACCAGCTCGTAGCCCCATCGCGCCGGCGCGGAGCTGCGCTCGGCGTCGAGCTTGGCGCCGCCGCTGCTGACGACCCGCGGGTGGAACGCGCCGGCGTCCCCGAACGCGTGCGCGCGGTGCGGGGCGAAGGAGCAGAGCGCCGCGAGGCTCGCGAGCGCGTGGCGGCGCGTGACCTTCACCCGATCCGTCTCCCGATCAGTCGAAGTCCTCGACGCGCCAGACCCCCGCCTCGCGCTTGAGCTTCACCGAGTGGCCGCCGGGCACCTGGACCTCCGCGCGGTCGCCGGTGATCTTGACGTCGAGCGTCTCGGGTTGCTCGAGCCCGTCGACCAGCGACTTCATGTCGTTCTCGAGAGCGCTGCGCGATTCGGCGGACAAAACGCGTAGCACCCCGCCGTAGCTGCGGCGCGCCAGCGCCTGCCGGAGCTCGCCCAGTGCTTGGGCAGGTGTGCGGGCGCCGAGCGGCAGCGCGCCCGCGCTGCTCACCCGGAACTGGCCGTCCTCGACCTCGAGACTGGCCTGCTCCCCATCGACGTAGCGCAGCGTCGCCCGCATCTCGACCTTGCTGCCCTCCGCGGCTACCGCGCGCGCGGTGCGGCCGAGCTCGCTCGCCGACTCCTTCACCATTCGCCGGACCCCGGCCTTGCCGTGCGCCCGCTGCGCGTCGCTGGTGAGCATGGCGTACACCGCGTCCGCGTCCCCTTGCTCGATGCGCGCGGCGTATTCGGCGGCGGTGAGCTCGGGATCGGGCAAGGTCTGTCGAGCGCACCCCAAGACGGCGCCGAGGCCAGCGGCCAGGAGGAGCGTCTGGGCGGGAGCACGGGCGGGATGGGGCGACATCCTGGGACGAGAGCTAGCGAATCAGGCGCCAGTTGGCTACCTTTTGCTCCGATGAAGCAGCCCATGAGGTCCAGCGCCTGGCGAAAGCCCCACGCGCTCGCGCTAATCCTGTCGGCCCCCGCGTTCGTCTTGGCGCTCGCGGTCGGCTGCGGCGGCGGCCCCGCCAAGAGCGCCAACCCCACGCGCGCCCTCGACGAGCGCCGCGCCGTGCAGGTGATCGCCCAGGCTTTCCACGACGAGCACGACGCCCCGGTACCCGGGCGAGGCGTGGCGATCGCCGAAGGCAAGACGCTGGAGGTGGACGTGATGAGCGATGGTCGCAAGTACGGAGTCGCGTACGTCACGCCCAACGAGCGGCAGGCGCTCGGCACCGCCTTGCCGGCGAAGTCGCCGGAGCTCGGTGACGCCTTGCAGCTGGTCCACGGCGTGGGCGATGACGCCAACACACGCGTCTTGGTCCTGCACGATACCGACTACCGCTACGACGATCAGGTCGGCACGGCACACGAAGAGACGACCATCACTGCGGAGCGGCGACTCGCCCGCGACGTCCGCGACTTCCTGGTCCGCGCCCACGCGGAGCGCTGGCCCTGATGGGCAACCCGCGCTCGCTGCTCGCCATCGGCGCGACCACCGTGCTCGCGGGCATCGCGATCGCCGCCACCGGCGACCCGACCAGCGGCGGCGTGGTGACCGTGCTGTCTCTGGTCTTGCTGATTTACGCCCTGCACCGCTTCGGGCGCAGCGGGCCCGATCCGGAGCTGGACTTCCGCTGACTCACGTCTCGGAGCGAAGCACGGCCACCGCGACGTCCGCTCCGAGCGCCGGCGCGCGCTTCACACCCAGGCCGAAATCACGACCCGTGATCTCGATGGCCGCGGAGTAGACCGCGTCGCCCTGGGCCTTGCCCAGTGGGTCGTGGGACAAGATGGCCTGCGCGTTCACCTCCGGCGACACCGGCGCGCCGAAGGCCTGCTTCTCGACCACTACGTAGACGTAGAGCAGCGGCTCCTTCTGGTTCGAGCCGAGTCCGCTCTTCACGCTGCCGCGCAGGGCGTTCTCCAGGCGGTAGGCGTAGGCCGACCAGGCGAACCCGGTGGCGTAGAGCGCCTTGACCTTCCCGCCGGCGCTGATCGGCGCCGCCGCGACCCACTGCCCATCGCCCCCCTTCACCCGCGCCGCTTCCTCCATGGCGCCGCGCCCCTCGACGTATTTTCCCTCCAGCGCCGCCTTCAGCGCGGGGAAGCTCGCGAAGGCGTTCTTGCCCGCCATCAGGTCCTGGTCCTGATCGTTGCGCAGGATCAGACCCTGCTCGTCCACCAGCGCGAAGAACGTGCTCTTCGCGACGCGCAGGTCCTGCACCTTGTTGCGCGCCTTGTCGAGGGCCTCCCGCACCGCGGGCAGGTCGTCCTTCGGCGCGGTGGTGCCCTCGAAGAGCTTGCTCAAGTGCTTCGCCCCTTCGGGCAGGCCGGCGCGGATCTCCTGCACGTCGGTCGCCGTCGTCTCGACTAGCGACGCGACGTGCTCCGCCGCCTTGGCTTGGCTCAATTTCTTGCTGCTCTCGCAGCCGGGGAGCGCGGCCACCAGCAGGCCGAAGAGGGCGACTCGACGAAGCGGGCTCATGACGGGAACGTCTACTCCAGACACCGCCCTGCCGCACGGGTTCCTGCCGTCTTCCCAGGCGCCCGCAGTCGGCTCAAGCGGCGACGACGAAGTCCTCGCCCTCTCTCAGTCCCAGGGCTCTGGCCCTGGCGCGGGCCTCGCTCCGCGCCGCGAGCCCGGAGACGGAGATGACCACCTTGGAGCGCGCGCTGGGGGCGAGCTTGCTCGGGTGCACCACCAGCGCGCCGGCGATGCGCTGCCCGATGCGCCGCGGGTGGAGCTCGACGATGGTGTGCGGGCGCTTGCCGTGGGCACCGAGCGCCCGGCACAGCGCGCGGCCCGTGTCCCCGTAGCCCCAGAGCACGTAGCGCTCGGTGCCGTCGAGGAAGCTCGCCGCCAAGTGGTGGGCCTTGCAGGCCACGATGCGCTCGCGACGCGTGTACTCCGCTGTGCGCGTGACGCGCGCCGGACCGTCCCGCCACCCCAGGAGCCGTTCGGGCAAGACCGCGAGCTTCACCCCGGACGCCAGCAGCCGGAGCACCAGATCGTAGTCTTGAGGCCAGCCGGCGTCGCGGTAGCCGTGAGCCGACAGGAGCTCGCGGCGGATGCACAACGTGGGATGCACGATGGGGCACTCGACGAAGGCATCCCGCGCCACGCTCGCCGGATCACCGAGCGAGTTGAGCCACTGCTCGTGCGCTCGCAGCCCGTCGCTGAGGGTCGCGCGGGGAAACATCCAGACGTGGGCACCGACCGCCCCGAGCTCGGGCCGGCTGTCGAGACACGCGACCTGGCGCTCCAGCCGGCGCTTGTGCGCCAGGTCGTCGGCGTCCATCCGCGCTACGTAGCGCCCGCGGCACCCGGCGAGCCCCCGGCAGAGGGCCCCGGCGACGCCGCTGTGGGCGCCGCTCTGCACCACGAAGCGCGCGTCCCGATCGGCGAAGGCGGCGGCGATGGCCCGGGTCTCGTCGTCCGAGCCGTCGTCCACCACCACACACTCGAAATCGTCGAAGGTCTGCCGCTCGATGCTGCGGAGCGCCGCGCCCAGGGTGGCGGCGGCTCGGTAGGCCGGCAGGAGCACCGAGACGACCGGGGCCAATCAGAGCTCTTTAGCAGCCGCGAGCACGCTGTCGACGTGACCGGCGACCTTGACGCCGCGCCAGACGCGGCGCACCACCCCCTTGGCGTCGACCAAGAAGGTGCTGCGCTCGATGCCCATGTACTCGCGACCGTAGTTCTTCTTCTTCACCCACACCGAGTAGGCACGCGCGAGCTGTTTGTCGGGATCGGAGAGCAACGTGAACGGAAGCGCGTATTTCTCGCTGAAGCGCGCGTGGCTCGCCTCGCTGTCCGGGCTCACCCCGATCACGCGCACGCCGGCCTTGCGGAAGGCCGAGAGGCCGTCGCGGAAGTCGCACGCCTCCTTCGTGCAGCCCGGAGTGTCGTCCTTCGGATAGAAGTAGAGCACATACGGCCCGCCCGCTCCGGGCCCCGCGCCCGGCAGCTTGGGAGCCCGCTTGCCCAAGAGCGGATCCGGTGGCGTGTCCTGCTTGGCCGGCTTCTTCGCCGCCGACGGCTTTGCGCTCGGCTTCTTCTTGATTGCCACGTCTCTCTCCTCTCAGCGCGCGCTCGCGCTCGGTTCATCCCGTTCGTACGTTCTGCGGAAATCCAGGGTGTCGAGCAGGGCGTTCCAGGCCGCGCGGATCTTGCGGAAGCGCTGGTCGGGCTCGATGGCGAGCACCTGCTCCACCCAGGCGTCGATGCCCGCGGGCAGGTCGTCGCGGAGCGCAAACAGGCTCGGGCGAGGCGCCTTGGTGATGAGCTCGACCTTGTCCATGATGTTCGGCGCATCGAAGGGGACACGCCCGCCGAGCGCGCGAAACACGATCGCCCCGAACGAATAGACGTCCATGCGGTGGTCCAGGATGCGTGAGTCGCCCTTCCAGACCTCGGGGGCGATGTAGCTCGGCGAGCCCATGATCATGCCGCCCCGGGTGAGCGGCCGGGCGTTGTCGAGCTTGGCCAAGCCGAAGTCGATCAGGCGTACGTCGACGGGGTCGGAGCTCAGCACGTAGACGTTCCCGGGCTTGATGTCGCGATGAATGATGCCGAGCGCGTGGGCCTTCTCCAGCGTGTCCACGATGGGACAGAGCAGCTCGACCAGGCTCCGAACCCCCATACGCCGTCCTTCAGTCGCCATTTCCGCCAGCAAGTCGTCCAGGTCTTTGCCCCGTAAGAGCTCCATCACCAGACACACGGCGCCGTCGGGGCTTGTGGCCAGCCCGCGCACGGGCACGGCGGCAGTGCCGGCCAGGAGCGTCATCACCCGGTGTTCGCGGACCAAGCGGACCGAGTACTCCTCGTTGCCGGCGAACTCGTCCTGGAGGACCTTGACCGCCACGTTCGGCCCGCCCTTGCGGTCGAGCGCGCGGTAGACCACGGAGTGCCCGCCCTTGCCGATCAGCTCGGCGAGCACGTAGCGGTCCGAGACGACTTGTCCGATCCGGCGCGGCATCGACAGACCGCGCAGTCTACCTCACGTCGATGGTCCTGAGGCTCACCATCACGAACGCCTTGTCGCCCGGATAGCGGCCCCAGACGCTGACTTCGAAACGACCGGGACCCGCCGGGTGCTTCAGGTCCAGCTCGATGCTGAAGCGCTTACCGTCGAGCTTCACCGGTTTCGGGGTCTTGAAGCCCGCGGGAAAATACAGGTCCTTCGGGTTCGGCACCGGGTAGGAGCTGGTGCCGTTCAAGTGCGCCGCGCTGAGCTTCTTGGCGGGCTCGATGCGCGCCAGACCGATGCCACCGAACTCCGCGGGCGCGTGGATCTCACCGGCGACGGTGATCTTCTGCCCGAGCTTCGCTTGCTGGGGCAAGCCGTCGTATTCGCCGTATTCGTCAACGAACTCCTGCGCCATGCAGGGCTGGTCGACTCCGACCGGCTTGGCCAGCCCAACGCCCAGCTTGTTGTGCCACTTCTTCAGGATGTTCTTGCGATGACCGTCGTTGGGCGGGGTCTCGTTGATGAACGCGCTCTCGATCTGCTCCAGCTGCTCGGCCGAGAAGCTCGGGTTGGGGTCGAGCTCGCGCACCGTACCGTCGAAGAAGCAGGCCGCGTTCTCCTGGACGAAGTGCACGCCGCCGACCTCCGTGTAGCGCTGCTCCGGCACCGAACCGTCCGTGCCCCAGTGGGCGGTGAAGCCGTTCTTGACCATGTCCTCCACATGGCGCTGGCCCGCGCGCTCCGCCGTCTCGTCGCGCTCGACGGCGGGGAGCCCCTCCTCGGCGCGGTCGCGGTTGACCAGGCCGAGGACGTACCGACGCGCGTCCTCCAGGCCCACCGGCCCTTGGGGGCGCTCGATTGGCTCGGAGCCGGCGCCCCCTGAGCTGCCGCCGCGCGGGGCGCAGCCGAGGATCAGAGCACAGGCGACGGTCGGGAGGGCTCGGGACGACACGGACGGAGTCTGCCAGCGCCGGAGCGCTTGTGCATCGGCGACGATGGGTTAGATTCGCGCCCCTCCCATGCTCGACCTCCCCGATCCCGGACTCTATCGCACGACTCAGCCTTATCCCGGCCACGAAGAGGCCTTCCCCGCCGGCGTCCTTGTCTACCTCGGCCAACCGCAGAACGGCGGCGTGAAGTTCGTGGTACGCCCCGGACAGAACCGCAACAACCGCTGGTTCTGGGGGGATCCGACCACCCCTCTGCGCTCGCCGACCTGGGCCAAGACGCTGAAAGCGCTGCCCTCCGAGGGCTACTACACCCTGCCGGAGTCGCTCGACCTCGAGGGTGGCGGCCGCTGGCTGAAGAACGCCATCGTTCAGCTCGGTTACAACGAGAGCGGCCAGGGAATCATCTTCGTCGCGGAGCAGCGGGAGGGCGCCGAGGAAAACGCGCTCTTCTTCAGCGATCGCGGCATCCTGGTCGACGACTCGATGCTCGGGCGCCTGATCTGGGCCCCGATCCTGCCCGTCCAAGCGAGCTCCGGTAGCGCCTGAGCGGCCCCGGACAGCCGCCGGACCTGTGCTAATCTGCAGGCCGGATGCGCCCCGACCGACCGCGCTCGCGCGGCCCGGGGAGGGCAGTTCTTTAGCTTGATGGAGACGAGATCGATGAGCTCACCGCTTCGCTACGCGGCGTTCGCAGCCGCAGGGCTGATCTTCGGCGGAGCGCTCTCCAGCGCCTGCAGCGCCAGTGACTCCGGCGGCGGGAGCGGCGGCGGGAGCGGGAGCGGGGCCACCGGCGGCGCCGGCAGCGGCGGCGGCGGGAGCGGCGGGACGGCGGGCATCGACGCCGGCGGCACCGGCGGCGGGCTCGACCTGGACGGCAGCCTGAACGACGGGAACATCAACCCGGACGCCGCCTGCGATCTTCAGACCTACCAGGCCACCGTCACCAAGCAGCCCGTGGACGTCATCTTCGTGCTGGACAACTCGTGCTCGATGTCCACGGAGATGATCGCCATCCAAGACAACATCAACCTGAACTTCGCCCAGATCATCGCATCGAGCGGCATCGACTACCGAGTGATCATGATCGGCGAGCACGGCCCCGCCACTGGGGACCAATCGATCTGCATCGGCCCGCCGCTCGGCGGCAAGCCCTGCACGGGAGTGACGGCCAACACGCCGCCGAGCAACAACCCGCCGGTCTTCTACCACTACGACCACGACGACATCGAGAGCTGGGACGCCTGGTGCAAGATGGCGGACTGGTACAAGGCACCGGACCGCTACAACCTGGCGCCGGGCGGCTGGTCGGAGTGGCTGCGCAAGGAGGCCATGAAGACCTTCGTGCTGGTCTCGGATGACCGCATGGACTGCTACTGGCCACAGGCCACGACGTATTACTCCTCGTGCTCGACGCCGGCGTCGAAGTGCTACGACGACGGCACCAGCACGACCTACGCCGCGGCGGCGGTGCAGGCTGCGCAGTATTTCGACGCCGACCTGCTCGCGCTCGACCCGCTGCAGTTCGGCACCGCGCAGAACCGCAACTACGTCTGGCACAGCCTCGTCGGCGTGCCGAAGAACGGCGCGAGCGCCACCGGCGAGTACCAGCCGACCGACGCCTTGGTGCCCTACTCCACCAAGTGCTCGACCGCGGTCAACTCCGGACCGGGCAGCCAGGCGCTCAGCATGTTGACGGGCGGCCTGCGCTACCCGGTCTGCGAAGGGGTCGGCTTCGACGTGGTGTTCAAGAAGATCGCCGAGGGCGTGATCAAGGGCGCCAAGATCCAGTGCGACTTCCCCATGCCCGCACCGCCCCCCGGCAAGGATCTCGATCCGAAGACGATCCAGATCCAATACACGCCGTCGGCCGGCGGGAGCCCGGAGAAGTTCGAGCAGGTCGCGGACGCCTCGCAGTGCAAGCCGAACGCGTTCTACATCCAGCCGGGCGCCGACGGCGGCGACGCTGGCACCGATCTGCTGGTGCTGTGCGACGACACCTGCAAGAAGGTCCAAGGCGACAACAGCGCCAACATCGAGATCCTCGCCCTGTGCAAGAGCGGCGGCCCCATCTGATCGACTGAGTACAACATGAATTCATCCTTGCGCACCATCTGCTACGCAACCCTCGGCCTGCTCGTCGGCGCCGCCCTCTCTGGAGCGTGCAGCGCCAGCGACGCCGGCGGGGGCGGCTCGAGCGGCGGCGGCGGCGGCGCCACCGGTGGCACCGGCGGCGGCGACTCGAGCCTCGGCGGAGCGGGGGGCGAGGCCGCCGCGGACGGCGGAGGCACCGGCGGTGGCCTGAACCTGGACGGCAGCCTCTCCGATGGCAGCATCAGCGCGGACGCTGCCTGCGACCTTCAGAAGTATCAGGCCACGGTCACCAAGGCGCCGGTGGACGTCATCTTCGTCGTCGACAACTCCTGCTCGATGGCCGAGGAGATGAAGGCCATCCAGGACAACATCAACACCAACTTCGCGCAGATCATCGCCTCGAGCGGCATCGACTACCGGGTGATCATGATCGGCGAGCACGGCGGGTACAACACGCCCACGTCCTACGAGTCCTCGATCTGCATCGGGCCTCCGCTGGGCGGAAAGCCGTGCACCGGCGTGGGGATCAACACGCCACCGAGCAACAACCCGCCGGTCTTCTACCACTACGACCACGACGACGTGGAGAGCTCGGACGCCTGGTGCAAGATGATGGACTGGTACAAGCAGCCCGACCGCTACAACCTGGCGCCGGGGGGCTGGTCGGAGTGGCTGCGCAAGGAAGCCCTGAAGACCTTCGTGCTGGTCTCGGACGACCGCATGGACTGCTACTGGCCCCAGGCGACGACGTATTACTCTTCGTGCACGACCAACGGCTCGAAGTGCTACGACGACGGCTCGGCGCAGATGGCCGCGCAGAACTTCGACCTCGACCTGCTCGCGCTCGACCCGGTGCAGTTCGGCACGGCGCAGAACCGCAACTACGTCTGGCACAGCCTCACCGGCGTGATCAAGAACGGCGCCAGCGCCACCGGCGAGTACCAGCCGACCGACCCCATCGTCAGCAGCAAGTGCACGACGGCGGTGAACTCCGGACCGGGTAGCCAGGCCCTGAGCATGCTGACCGGCGGGCTGCGTTACCCGGTGTGCGAGGGCCTCGGCTTCGACGTGGTGTTCAAGAAGATCGCCGAAGGCGTGATCCAGGGCGCCAAGATCCAGTGCGACTTCCCCATGCCCGCGCCGCCCCAGGGCAAGGAGCTCGATCCGAAGACGATCCAGATCCAATACACGCCGTCGGCCGGCGGGAGCCCGGAGAAGTTCGAACAGGTCGCGGACGCCTCGCAGTGCAAGCCCGGCGCGTTCTACATCGAGATCGGCGCGGACGGCGGCGACGCCGGCGGCGACAAGCTGGTGCTGTGCTCCGACACCTGCAAGAAGGTCCAAGGCGACAACAGCGCCAACATCGAGATCCTCGCGCTGTGCAAGAGCGGCGGGCCGATCTGAGCGACGCTGCCGGCACCCGTGACGACTGGTGCACGGGGCGCTGCGTCGCAGATGCGTGGTCGTCGATTCAGTGCTTGCGCGCCGACGGCGGCACCAGCAGGCGGTGGGCCAGATCGATGGCGTGGAAGGCGGCGCCCCAGAGCTCGTGGATCACGGGCAAGTAGAAGCGAGGGTGCGACTCGATGCGAGCGATCCACTCCTCGGGCAGCGCACGGGCCCGCGCGCCTTCGGCGATGACCCGGAGGTAGCGCCGTGAGGGCGCGCGCTCGCGGGGCCGCTCGGCGGTCACGAAGGTGCGGGCCGGCACCCGCCCCCCACCCGACTCGACCTCGACGCCGATCTCGAGGTACGCGGAGCCTTCGAAGCTGCGCAGCCGCGCCAGATCCGCGACGCTGAGCTCGTACAGCACCCCCCAGACGTGGTCGTCCCCCTGCGCCAGGCTGGCGAAGGCCGGCTCGAACCACGGGATGCCCGGCGTGTCGAACACCAAGCGGTAGCCGTCGAGTCGAGCCGGCGCGAAGCGGCGGGGCGTGATGCCCCGCCGATCCAGCGTCGCCGGGTGCACGTTCGCGCCGAAAGCGAAATAGCGCTCCGTCACGCTCGCGAGTCTACCCGACCTCGCCTGTGATCACTTCGCGCCCTTCAGGTTCTTGGCGACGAACTCCCAGTTCACCAGCTTGTCGCAGAAGGTCTCGAGGAAGCCTTTGCGGTTGTTGCGGTGATCCAGGTAGTAGGCGTGCTCCCACACGTCCGCCGTCAGGAGCGGCGTGGCGGCGGTGGTGAGCGGGGTCTCCGCGTTCGGTGTGTCCAGGATCTTGGCCTTGCCCTCGTCGAGGACGAGCCAGACGTAGCCGGAGCCGAAGCGGCCGATGCCGCCCTTGACGAACGCCTCACGGAACTTGTCGAGCCCACCGAAGTCGCGGTTCAAGAGATCGAGCACGTCGCCCGTCGGCGCGCCGCCGCCGTTCGGCTTCATGCCGTCCCAGAAGAAGCTGTGGTTGTAGACCTGCGCGGCGTTGTTGAAGACGCCGCCGGAGCTCGACTTGATGACCTCGATCAGCGATTTGCCCGCCTCGGGCTTGCCCTCGAGCAGCCCCTTGAGGTTCGTCATGTACCCCTTGTGGTGCTTCTCGTAGTGGAACTCGAGCGTCTCGGCCTTCATGACCGGCTCGAGAGCGTCCTTGGCGTAGGGAAGCGGGGCGACCTCGAAATCCATTTCGTTCTCCTTTTCGACGAACCGACGATGCGTTGGGCCAATGGCCCGGGAGCGCAAGGGGCCGAGCCGTGGGCCCGACCGACCGGGCCGCGCAGTATAGAGCAATGTGGGGATGACGACGCACGCTTGTCGGCGCGCGCCATCCCGGGCAGGCTCCGGCCGCCGTGCGCCCCAAAGACCGTGAATCCGATCCCGGCGACGGCGCGCCGGGCTCCGAGCCTTCCCCCCTGGCGCCCCTGCGCAACGACGACGGCAGCCCCATCGTCTCACCCCGGCTCATCGCCCGAGCCCGGACCATCGCCGAAGCGCTGTTCCTGACCGACGCGGGCCCGCCGCCCCCCGAACGCCTCGACTGGCTGGCCCGGGAGGTCGAGGACTTCCTGGCCCGGGCCGGCGCCCGCTCGCGCTTCGTGGTGGGGCTGGCGCTCTGGGCCGTGGGGATCCTCGCACCGCTCTTCGTCCTCAGGTTCGTCTCGCTCGGCCGCATGGCCGTGCGCGAGCGCGCGCGGGCCCTTCAGCAGTTGGAGGACCGCTTCGGCGCGCCCGTCCTGGCGGTCAAGGCCATGCTCTGTGTGCTGTACTACGAGCACCCGGACGCGGCGCGAAACGTGGGCTTCGACGGCGCCTGTCTGAAGGAGCCGGATCGGCTGCACCTACCGGTGAGCTCATGACCGACGAGTCCATCGTCGAAGGCCGAGCGCACTCGGGCGACCTCTCGCTCGACGCGGACGTCGTCGTCGTGGGTTCCGGCGCGGGCGGCGCCGTGGTCGCGGCCGAGCTCGCCGAGGCCGGCCAGCGCGTCGTGATCCTGGAGGAAGGACCGCACGTTCCCCCGGAGCGCTACTCGCGCATGCGGCCCAGCGAGAACATGCGGCACATGTGGCGTGACGGCGGGCTCACCTTCGCCGTGGGCCTGGGCGACACGCCGGTGATCAACGTGATGATGGGTCAGTGCGTGGGCGGCTCCTCCGTGCTGACCGGCGGCGTCTGCTTCCGCATCCCGGACAGCGTGATGCACGAGTGGGTGACCGAGCACGGACTCGACGACATCAACCCGAAGCGGATGGAGCCGGTGTTCGAGGAGGTGGAGCGCCGCATCCACGTCGAGGAGGTCCCCGCCTCGATGCGCTCGCGCTCGACGCAGCACTTCCTGAACGGCCTCGACGCCCTCGGCCTGGGCTGGCAGCCGATGCGCCGCAACACCAAGGGCTGCAACGGCTGCGGTCGCTGCAATTTCGGCTGTCCGCACGGCGCGAAGCTCTCGGTGGACGTGAGCTACCTGCCGCGAGCCTTCGCCGCCGGCGCGCGGCTCTACTCCGACTGCCGCGTCGAGCAGGTCACGTCGAAGAGCGGGCGGGCGAACGGCGTCACCGGGCGACTGCTCGGCGGCGCGGGGCGCAAACCGCGCGGACGCCTCACGGTGCGCGCCCGGCGCGTCGTCGTGGCCGCGGGCGCGTACGCCTCGCCGCTGCTCCTGATGCAGAGCGGCGTCGGTCGCCGCTCCGGACAGGTCGGCCGAAACCTCACCGTGCACCCGGGCTTCCGCGTGATGGCCCGCTTCAAGGACCCCGTGCAGGGCTGGAAGGGCGCTTTGCAGAGCGCGTATTCGGATGCGTTCGAGCGCGACCGCATCACGATGACCAGCCTGTTCATCCCTCCCGGCGCCCTGGCAGGCACGCTGCCCGGCATCGGCCTCGCTCATCAGCGTGTCGCCGAGAGCATCCCGAACCTGGCCGTGTTCGGCGGCATGATCCACGACGAAGGCGGCGGTCGCATCCACCAGGTGTTCGGCCGCACGCTGATGACCTATCGCATG
Source organism: Polyangiaceae bacterium (assembly GCA_015075635.1). Lineage (NCBI taxonomy): Bacteria > Pseudomonadati > Myxococcota > Polyangiales > Polyangiaceae > Polyangiaceae bacterium. The sequence goes on along the minus strand of JABTUA010000001.1, from coordinate 1,865,943 downwards.
GCGCCGAAGGACCGCGCGGCGATCCCGGTGCTCATGCGCGGCATGGCCGAGGTGTTCTTCGCCGGCGGCGCCGAAGAGGTGTACCTGCCGGTCTTGGGCCTGGGCAGCGTGGATCGCGACCGGCTCGCCCGGATCGACCTCGAGCACGTGCCGGCCACGGCGCTGGAGAGCGCCTCGCAGCACCCCCTCGGCACCTGCCGCATGGGGGTCGCGCCCCACGGCTCCGTGGTCGATCCATTCGGACAGGCCTGGGACCTGCCGGAGCTCTACGTGGCCGACGGCAGCATCCTGCCCACCAGCCTGGGGGTGAACCCGCAGCTCTCGATCATGAGCATGGCCCTGCGCATTGCTTGGCACTTGCGCGAGAAGAAGCTACCTAGCTAGGGGTGAACTCCCGCTGTCTTGCCATGATCAGATCGCGATCATCATACGTGGCACAGACCCACGGAAACTGCCGGCGAGGCCGGCGGAGTCCCCCTCGTGCGGGCGTGAGTCGGCACTTTTTGGCGGGTCGCGCTTCGCGGGTGGCCTCGAGGAAATCCGCTCGCGGCGAGGTTTCTGCGGCGCGAAGGCGCACGGGATAGACATGCGATTGACGCGCCGAAAGCTGTTGGTGCTCGGAGGCGTGGCAGCGTCGGTGGCGGCCCTGCCGCTGATCTTCCGCTCGCGACGGCCGCGCAGCTCGCGCCTGCTGCGGGATCCGGCCAAGATCCTCGATCTGCCGCCGGGCTTCAGCTACCGCGTGCTCGACCGCGCCGGCGAGCCGATGAGCGACGGCTATCGCGTGCCCAATCTGCCCGACGGCATGGGCTGCTTCGGCAACGACGAGGGCCAGCTGATCCTGCTCCGCAACCACGAGGTGACACGCCACTTCGGCCACGGCGCCCACGGCTCGGGCCAGGCGCCGCCGGAGGCCTACGACAAGACCGCGCTCGGCGGCGTCACGCGCCTGGTGCTCGACGCGAAGACCCTCGAGCGGGTCTCGAGCAACCTGGCGCTCACGGGCACGCTGAAGACCTGCGCCGGCGGCACCAGCCCCTGGGGCTGGATGGCGTGCGAAGAGACCAGCGAAGAGGGCCACGGCTACGTGTTTCTGTGCCGCACCGAGGCGCCTCGGCTCATGCCGCCGGAGCGCCTCACTGCCTACGGGCGCTTCACTCACGAGGCGGTGGGCTTCGACCCGAGCACGTACGTGGCGTACCAGACCGAAGATCGCGCCGACGGCTGCCTGTATCGCTTCGTACCGACGTCCAAGAGCGAGCCCTTCGTGGGCAAGCTGTCCGCCCTCGCGCTCGTGGGGCGGCCCCGGCTGGAGACCGCGCTCGATCTGTCGCCCGGGCAGCGACACGCCGTCGAGTGGGTCGACGTGCCCGAGCCGGATCCGCGCGAGGACACCACTCGCCAGCAAGCGCAGGAGCGCGGCGCCGCGCGGTTCCGCCGCGGTGAGGGCGCATTCTTCCACGGCGGCGCGCTCTACTTCGTGACCACCCTCGGAGGACGCAAGGACCGGGGCCAGGTCTTCAAGCTGAGCCCGGGCAACGGCAGCGGCCCCGATCAGCTCGAGGTCCTGGCAGAGTCGCGCGACGCCGAGGTGCTGGACTGCCCGGACAACATCACCGTCGCCCCGTTCGGACACGTGCTCATGGCGGAGGACGGCAGTGACGGGAATTTCATCCGCGGCCTGACCCCCGAGGGGTACATCTACGACTTCGCTTTCAACTCGGGCGGCCCCGGCGAGCTCGCGGGCCTGTGCTTCTCTCCGGACGGAGGCACGCTGTTCGTGAACATGTTCCTCGAGGGGATGACGCTCGCCGTCCAGGGACCGTTCGCGTCCCTCGGGCGTGCGCCCTCCGCAGCGTCAGGCTGAGTCGAGGCGCGCCGCGACGAGCTCGAACGGCAGGTGCTCGCGCACGCGTTCCGCGGTCTGGCGCTGGGCGTAGGACAGCAGCGGCAGGAGCGCGCAGTCTCCGGCGCCGAACAGCGCCGCCTGCGCGGCATTCGCCGCGGCGCCGGCGGCCGAGTCGGCGTCCTCCACCGCGCACAGCGCCGAGAGGCACGCCGCAGCAGCCGCCGCCACCGCCGGATCCGCGGGAGAGTAGCGCTCGAGCGCCAGCGCCTGCTCGCGACATTGGTCCAGCGACGCCCCGCCGCGCGCCCAGGCCTCCGCCACCTCGAGCGCACCCTTCGGACGCGCCTCACCCTCCGGTAGCGCCTCCAGCGCGGTGCGCGCCGCCGCCGCCGCCGCCAAGACCAAGAGCGGGCGCTCGACCTCGAGGCGCGCGGCCAGGCCGAGCAACCAGTCGCCGCGGGGGCACTCGTTCCACAGGCGCTGCCAATCATCGGCGTAGGCAGTGGCCCACTGGACCACATCGTGGTGTGCTGCGTGGGCGCTGAGCCACTCGGCCGGTGACGGGCGCGGCATGTCGCAAATCCATAGCACAGCGGTCAGCTACGCCGGCACCGAGCTTCACTACGCGTGCGACCGCGCGCGTTTGCCGGCCGAGCTCCGCGAGCGCTTCGTGCGCCTGGAATTGGACGACGAGACCCGCGCCTTCATCGACGCCGCGGCGGCCTCTCGCCACGGCCGCGCGCTGGCCGCCACCCACCGCCTGCTCGGTTGGTTCCTGTCCGACTTCGACGTGAACGGGCTGCTCGGCACTTACCCGCTGTTCTTGCTCAGCTCCGAGCAGTGGCGAGCGGTCTTGGGCCCGGAGCGCGTCGAGCGCTACCTGGACGTCGGCGCCGGCAGCGGCGACGTCACCGCGCGCATCGCCGAGCTCGCTTCGGAGGTCGTGACCAGTGAGACCTCGTGGGCAATGGCGCGACGGCTCGAGCGGCGCGGGTTCGCATGTCTCCGCGCGGACCTGGCGGAGCTCGAGCTGAAAGAGCGCTTCGATCTCGTGACCTGTCTCAACGTGATCGACCGCTCCGCCCGGCCGGGGACGCTGCTCGCGCGCCTGGCACGAGCTCTCTCGCCGGGCGGGCGCTTGGTCGTCGCGACTCCCCTGCCCTACGCGCCGTTCGTCTACGCCGGCGGCACCACGCGCGCGCCAGCCGAGCGCCTGCCTCTCGACGCCGGCGACTGGGAGTCGGGAGTCGCGAAGCTCGCCGAGCGCGTGCTCGGGCCGCTCGGCCTCGAGCTCCTGGCGCTGACCCGCGCGCCGTACATCTCCGGCGGCGATCCCGGCAGATCGCTCTACGTGCTGGACGACGCGGTGGTGGTGTGCCGCAAAAAGCCCGCGTGATAGCCTGAAGGCCCGCGCGTGACCGAGCTGACCCAGACCCTCGCCGAGCAGATCGCGGGCATGGTCTTGTCGGCCGTCGCTCGAGAGTACCCGAACAAGATCCTACACGCGCTCTCGAGCGACGCGGACGTCGCGCCGCCACGCGAGCTCACACCCGCCTTTTTCGGCTGCTACGACTGGCACTCGGCGGTGCACGGGCACTGGACCCTGGTGCGCTTGATCCGGACGTTCCCCACCGCGCCGTTCGCTTCCCCCGCCCGCGCGGCTCTGGAACGGAGCCTCTCGGCTCCGAAGCTCGAGGGCGAGCGGCGCTACCTCGAGCACCCCGACCACGCGAGCTTCGAAGTCCCGTACGGCATGGGCTGGCTGCTCACGCTCCACCGAGAGCTCTGCGAGTGGGAAGACGTCGATGCCCGCCGCTGGTGTGCGTTACTCGCGCCGCTGGCGGAGCTCGCCGCGCAGAGAGTGCTCGGCTACCTCTCGCGGTTGCCATTTCCGGTGCGCAGCGGCGAGCACTCGCAGACGGCGTTCGGCGCCGCGCTGTTCCTGGACTGGGCGCACGGCACCGGCCAGAGCGAGAGCGTCCGGCTCGCCGGCGAGCGAGTGCGCGCGCTCTACGCAACGGACAGCGCCGGCCCACTGCACCTCGAGCCTTCGGGCTACGACTTCCTCTCGCCTTGCCTGGCCGAGGCGGACGTGATGCGGCGCGTGCTCGAGCCCGAGGAGCTCGCGGGGTGGCTAGCTCGGTTTCTGCCGGGCATCCCCGCGGAGCCGGACCCCAGCTGGCTCCGCCCTGCCGAGTGCCCCGATCCGAGCGACGGCAAGCTGGTGCACCTCGACGGGCTCGCGTCGAGCCGCGCCTGGATGCTCGAGGGCATCGCGCGCGGGTTGCCCGAGCGCGATCCGCGGCGCCGCGCGCTCGTCGCCGCCGCCGCCGCGCACCGGAGCACCGCCTTGGGCGCGCTCCGGCCCGAGCACTACGCCGGCAGCCATTGGCTCGGGACTTTCGCCGTCTACCTGACCACCGAGCGCGCCGGCTGACGGAGGCCAGCTCCGGGGTGGGACCTGGAGCGGAGTCCGGGCTATCCTGCCCGGATGGTACGCTTCGGTGCTTCGCTCTTGATGACGCTCGGGCTCGCGGCGCTCGGGTGCGGCGACGACGGAGACGCGGAGTCCGGCAGCGGCGGCAGCGCGGGCGGCGGCGCTGCGGGCGCAGCGGGTTCCAGCCCGGACGGCGGCGGGGCTGGTGGCAGCGGCGGCAGCCCGAGCGGCGGCAGCGGAGGCGTGGCCGGCTCGGCGACGGGCGGTGCCGCGGGGGCCACCGGCGGCACGCCCAGCTACGACCTGCACGCGGCCGATCGCAAGAGCTGCAAGTTCACCTCCGGCGCGAAGACCACCGAGACCATCGGCCCGAACGTCCCCCACGGTGACGCCCTGCCGTTCCAGCACATCGTGGTCTTGATGCAGGAGAACCGCAGCTTCGATCACTACTTCTCGAACCTGGCGGCCTACGGCGTCAAAGACGTGGACGTGCCGGCGTCGAACGCCTCGAACCCCGACCCCGACGCGAACCCGCCCTCGAGCGTCGAGCGCTTCCACGAGACGCGCTACTGCGTCGAGGACGTCGCGCACGACTGGGAGCAAGTCCACGACCAGTACGATGGTGGCAAGATGGACGGCTTCGTCGCGACCAACAACCCCGGCGGCGCGCGCGCCATGGGCTACTACACCGAGCAGGATCTCCCTTACTACTACTGGATGGCGAAGACGTTCGCGATGAGCGACCGCCACTTCTGCTCGCTGCTCGGGCCGACCTGGCCGAACCGCCTGTATTTCTACGGCGGCACTTCGTGGGGAAACATCAAGACCGGAGACTTCGGCTTCCTCACCAACAACGTGTACCAGAGCTCCGACAAGCTGCTCGACACGATGGACAAGGCGGGAAAGAGCTGGAAGATCTACCGAGACGGGATCACGTCGTTCGCCGTGATCATGGGCCTGAAGTACCTGGGCGTCGGCCTCGACCAGTTCGACAAAGACGTCGACGCCGATCAACTGCCTGGCCTCTCGATCATCGATCCGAGCTTCACCGGTGGCAGCCAGAACGACGAGCACCCGCCATCCAACATGCAGCTCGGGCAGGCGCTGACGGCGCGCGTGCTGAACAAGCTGATGAGCAAGCCGGGCGTCTGGCAGAAGACGGTCTTCATCTGGTTCTACGACGAGCACGGCGGGTTCTACGATCACGTGCCCCCGCCGGAGGCATGCGAGCCCGACTCGATCTTGCCCGCGACGCACAAGTTCAATCGTCTCGGCATCCGCACGCCGCTGGTCGTCGCCGCCCCCTGGGTCAAGCCCGGCTACGTGAGCCACGTGGACACCGACATCACCAGCGTCACGCGCTTCATCCAGAACCGCTTCGACCTACCGGCGATGACCGCCCGAGACGCGAACGCCTGGCCCATGCTCGACATGTTCGACTTCCAGAGCCCGGCGCTCACGACCCCGCCGAGCGGCGCGCCGGACGCCAAACCGAGCCAGGCCGGCCTCGACTGGTGCAAGAACAACCCGCCCGGGACCGGGAAGCCCTGACTCGGATTCGACTCTCGCTGTCTTGGCATGAGCGGATCGCGATCCGCCACTGAGGCCAAGCCCATGAGAACACCGGCGAGGCCGGCGCGCACCTCTCCGCCAGGCGGAACGTTCCGCCCGGCGTCGCCCGAGTGCATCTCGCCGAGAACCTCGATGATCGCGGGGCGCGGCGAGAAACAACGGGGCACGAAAGAGCGAAATCCAGGTCAGAAGTGATAATCGACGGTGTACGGCGTGCAGGCCGTGGCCTCGTCGATCCGCACCGTGACGCGCGCCGAGTCGTCGTCGCTGGGGCTGCCGGTGCAGTCGTAGTCGATCTTGACCTCGTTCGGCGCTTGGACGCAGCAGCCGGGGGCGCCGCTGGTGTCCACCGCCAGCCCGCCGGGACACGCGCTGACCTTGCTGGCGCCGTGCTTGCACGAGACGAACAGGCACAGCCGGAAGCCGGAGTCCTTGGTCTTGGCAGTGGCGTCCACCTGACACAGGCCGAGCTCGTCCTTGCCGTCGAAGCGGAAGTGATCGAGATCGCCGCTCGAGACCACGCCCTGGATGCTGGGCTTGGGACCGCCATAGCCGCTCGAACCCTCGTTGTTGCAGTCGCCGATCTCGCAGACCGGCGTGCCACAAGCGGGAGTCGCCAGGACCACGCTGTCGTTGGGCTCGGGTCCGGGATCGACGCAAGCGCCTCCAGCACCCGCGGCGCCGCCGCTCCCGCTCGCGCCGCCGCTCCCGCTCGCGCCGCCGCCCCCGCTCGCGCCGCCGCCCCCGCTCGCGCCGCCCGTTCCGCCGCCCCCGCTCCCGGCTCCGCCCGAGTGAGCGGCACCCGAGCCGGATGCGCCCGCGGCTCCGCCGCTTCCGCCCCCAGAGGGCGAGCCCCCAGTGCCGCCGGACGCCGCGCTGCTCTCGCCCTCCGCGGAACACGCCGGCAAGAGCAAGGACAGCGACAAAATCATCGATCCCCGACCAGCGCCCATCGAAGAAAAGAAGTTAGCATGTCCCCGTGGACGAAGTCGGCGCGGGCGGAGCCCCGGACAAGCCCGCAGGCCCCCCGGCCCCGGCCCCCTTGCGGACGAAGAACGCGCTCCTGGCGCTGCTGCTCCTGGCGCTGCCGATCGCCCTCGGGGTGTCGTGGCTGTCGGCGCGCAGCCGGGGGAAGCTGCTCTCGAAGCAGCTCTACGAGGCCTCGGTGGAGCTCTCGGAGTGCGTGCAGGCAGCGAGCGGCGACGCCGCAACGCTGCGCGAAGCGGTCGAGCTGTCACCCGCGAGCTCCACGCCGCTCGGCGGTTGCGCCTCCTTGGCTGCGCGGGCGCACGCGACGCTGGGAGACCTAGGCGCCCTGCGCTGGGCGCGCGACAGGGAGGGGGTGCGGGAGCTCGACACCATCGTCCGCGTGCTCGGCGAGGCACGCTTCGGCGAGCGCGCCGACGTGCTGGCCGCCGGGGAGCTCGAGTCTCTGGAGAGCGGCGTGGCCGGCCTGCTCAAAGGTGCGTGTCGCGTCGCCATCGGGGAAGGCAGCCTGGAGCTCGGCGCGTGCCCGCCGAGCGAACGTGCCATCCCGGCGCGCGCGCTCCCCGTACCGCGCTTGGTGCTGGACGCGCCCGCGGAGTTCCTGCTGAAGACCGCCTTCTCGGTCGACCCGGGGAGCGAGGGCGAGCTCCGGCTGGCCTTCGCGACGCGCGAGCGGGACAGTGCCAGTATCGGTCTTCGACTCGGCAGCTCGAAGGACGGCGGCAAGAGCTTCGAGTTCGTGGCCGGCTCGGCGGGGCGCGCCGACGGCCTGCCGGCGCTGCCTGCCGTGGGCTTCGCCCAGGGCGCGCCGCAGCTCGTACTCTCGACCCAGCGCGACGAGAAAGGCGCCTACAAGACCAGCTTCATCGTGCGCTTGGCGGACGGCGGGCAGCGCTTCGAAGACGCCATCGAGGTCCCGGCCCTCCCCGAGGGCCTCGAGCCGCTCGCCGCGGGCACCCCCGTCTGGCTGAGCGAAGGCCCGAAGAAGCAGCTCGTCCCCACGCTGGCCATCGGTCCGCGTGATCCGAGCCGCGTGGGCGGCGCGCTGGTTCGACTGACCACCCCGGGCCAGCTCGAGCTCTTGCCGGCGCCGACCGGCACCCTGATCGCGGCCGCGACCGAACCGCGGCCGCGCCTCGTGTCGTTCGAAGCGGCCGGTCCCTCGAGCTCGCTGGTGCTCTACGACGTGCCGAAGGCCGGCGCGGCTTGGACCCCCGTCGATCGCGTGGAGCTCCCAGCCGGCAGGCTGGTCGCCGAGCCAGCGACGGAGAGCCGCTGCGGCGTCGCCGGCGAGAAGCTGTTTCCGTTTGCGGCTCGCTTCGCCGACCGATCGTTGTTCGCCGCGATCGGCGCCGCGCGTCTCTTCACGTACCGGTTCGACGCTCCGCCTGCGAGTGAGCTCACGCGCGTGTGCGGGAGCTGCCCGCCGGCCCTCCTGGCGCGCGCCGAAGATGCGTTGACGCTGGTCAGCCCCATCGGCAACCGCATGGTCCCGATGGACGCCGGCGCGCCCGTGGTGGTGACCGCGGCCCGGGCGGGAAGGCACAGCGTCGCGAGCTGCGAAGGCGAGGTCGTGCTCGTGGTGCACGTCGTTCACGGCAGCGTCTACGCGCAGGTCGCGCGCTTCGGCCACTGGCAGTTCGGGCGCCCCACGCTCCTCGGCGCCCCCAACTCGGACGGCACGCCGGTGGACGTTCGCGCCACGACGGCCCAAGGCAAGCTGTTCGTGTTTTGGCGGCGCGACCAGCGCATGCGCCTGCGCGTCGAGATGCTCGCCAGCGACGACGGCGGCGTCAGTTGGCGCTGACGCCGCGCTCGCTCGGTGCCGAAGGAGGGACTTGAACCCACACTCCCGTTAGGGAAGCGGATTTTGAGTCCGCCGCGTCTGCCATTCCGCCACTTCGGCTCGGGAATGCGGGTCTATAGCCGATCCGGGGCCCGGTGCGCCAGTCGTTCCTCACCCCGAGAGCGCGCTCGCCGGCCGCGTCCCCGCGGTCGCCCGCTCTCGGCGACCGAGCCTCGCGAGGCCCCAGGCGAAGAGCGCGTCCAGCCAGGACGTGGGCATTGCGCTGGCCAGGAACAGGAACGAGCGTGCGGACCATGGGGCCACGTAGCGCGCGCGCGGCGGGCGGTGATCGCGCGCTCGACCGCCAGCGCAATGCACTCCGGCCCCACCGCGCCCTGCTCGGAGGCCGCGCGGATCGCCCCGGCGTTCGCGTAGACCTCCGCGAACGGCGAGGCGGAAGGCTCGGTTCGCGTCGCGACGAAGGCCATGGACTTGTCCGCGAACTCGCTCCGGATGAGCCCCGGTTCGATCACGGAGATACGAATGCCGAACGGCAGAAGCTCGCGCCGCAGCGCGTCCGACAGCGATTCCACCGCGTCCTTCGTCGAGTTGTAGGCGCCCATGAACGGCAGGGTCACCCGGCCACCGACGCTGCTCACGTTGATGATCCGACCCGAGCGGCGCGAGAGCATCGCAGGCACGAAGGCCCGCGTGACCGCGAGCAGCCCGAACACGTTGGTCTCGTACTGTGCCCGCACGTCGGTGTCGGAGGCCTCGATCAATGGTGCCGCGATGCCGAAGCCGGCGTTGTTGACCAGCACGTCGACGCCGTGGCCGTCCGTGAGGCGGTCGATCTCGGCGCGAGCCGCGTCGATGGACGCGGCGCCAGTCACATCGAGTGGCAGGGTGTCGAGCCGAAGCCCGACGGCCTCGGCCGGAGCGCCGCCAGGGAGTCGAGCCTCCGCCCCGTACCGAGCACGTGAAAGCCCTGCCGCGCCAGGTGCAGCGCCACCGCCCGTCCAATCCCTGCCGCCCCTGAGCGCGGCGTGTTAACCAAAAAGCTGCCCATGAGCCTGCGCCCCCCTCTGGACCGGACCGGCGAGCTGATCCGCGGCCGCTACCGGGTGGAGGCGCTGCTGGCGGTCGGCGGCCAGAGCGCGGTGTACCGCGCGCGGGATCAGGTCGACGGGGATCTGGTGGCGCTCAAGGTGCTGCACCCGCAGGCGGCTCGGGACAAGGCCTGGGTCGAACGCCTGTTTCGCGAGGCCCGGGCCATGACCAGCCTGATGCGCACCGCCGCGGTGCGGGTCCTGGATCAAGCGTGGACTGACGACGGCTGCCCCTGCCTGGTGCTCGAGTACCTCGTGGGCCGCGACCTGGACGATCACCTGCGTGCGCTCGAGGAGAGCGGCCAGCGCATCTCGCCGCGAGAGCTCTTCGATCTGCTCGGCCCCGTCGCATCGACCCTGGAGCAGGCCCACGCGCAGGGCATCGTGCACCGTGATCTCAAGCCGCCGAACATCTTCGTGCTCGACGCGGCGCTGGGGGGCGGCGTGAAGCTGCTCGATTTCGGGTTCGCGAAGTTCACGCGCTCGCGACCGATGACGGAGTTCGGTCAGATCGCCGGCTCGCCGAGCTACATCGCCCCGGAGGCGTGGGCGGGCGACTCTTCGGTGCTCGACCAGCGCGTGGACGTGTACGGGTTCGGGGCGATCGTGTTCCGCGCGCTCGGCGGCAGGCCGCCGTTCGAGTCGGACAACCTGTTCGAGCTGATGACACAGGTCATGAAGGCTCCGCGGCCGAGCCTGTGTGCGCTCGCGCCGGCGCTCCCCGTCGCCATGGACGACTGGGTGCTCCAGTCACTCGCCGCCGATCCGAAGGACCGGTTCTTGGCCATCCGCGGACAATACGCGGCCCTCGGCCACGCGCTCGGCCTGGGCTGAACGTGCTAGCTTCCCACGCCCATGGTGAGGCGCTCCACGACCCGCAAGAAGGGGCCTGAGCCACTCGGTCAGCTCTTGACACAGGCCCGGAACACGGCCGCGCGACGCGCGGGCGTGGCCCTGGATCACGAGACCTGGCGAGAAATTGCCGGCGACCGCATCGCTCAGCGCAGCGCGCCCGGTAACCTCGACAGTGGCGTGCTCACCGTCGTGGTGGCCTCGCCGGTGTGGGCGCAGGAGCTGTCGTTCCTGGCGGACGAGATCATGGACCGGCTCCGGAAGCGCGGGCTCGGGGTCAGCTCGATTCGGTTCCGCACCGGCGCAGTGGCCAAGCGCGCGGAGCAAGCCCCAGCGCGCCGTATCCCGAGACCCGTCGAGCTGCCCGCAGACGCGGCGGCGCGCCTGGAGCAGGTGGAGGACCCGGCGCTGCGCGACGTCATCGCCACCGCCATGCGCCAGTCGCTGGCCAACCAAGAGCGAAAGCCCCGGCTCAAGCCGAAGCGAGGCGCTCCAGACCCTCGATGCGCTGAGCCAGGAAGCGTTCGTTCGGACCGAGTCGCGCCGAAACGGAGCGCAGGACCGCGACGTACCCCCTAAGAAGATTGATGTTCAGCCCCGAGACCTGGCGCAGCACCGTGTAGAGCTGGTCTACGACGGGGCCGGGCAGGGGTCGCCGGCAGACCGTGTAGAGGGCGAACGCGTAGTCGATCCACTCCCCCTTGCGGGTGGCTGCCGCGAGCTTGACCGCGTAGCCGACCGCCTTCTCGGCCGCCTCCGGCGACGCGGAGCTCGCCTTCTGGGCCGTCGCCAGGTAGTTCCGGAGGTACGGGCCGATGATGCGCTCGGCCTCGTCGCCGCGCCCGAGCGCGAGCACCTTGTCCACGACGCCGCCGAGCAGGCTGAGCGCGTCGCCCTGGTGGGTGGCCTCCGACTCGTCCGCGGCGGGCTTCGCCGCCTGGATGAGCGGCGATTCGAGCCCGACCAACGTGTCGGCGCTCAGGCGCGCCGTGGGCGACTCCGGCAGGAGCGACGGGTTCACCGCGGCGAAGATCGTCATCTCCTGCTGGCCGATCACGAGCTTGTCGCCGTCGATGAGCGGACGCCGGCCGCTCACACGGAGCCCGTTGACGAACACGCCGTTCACGCTGCCCAGGTCCACCAGGACGGCCGTGCTCTCGGTGACCTCGAGCTCCGCGTGCTTGCGTGAGACCAACGCGTCGTCGAGCACCAGCTGACAGCCCGTGCCGCGCCCGATGACCAAGGTGCCGGGCTTCAGCTCGAAGCGATGCCCGCGGTACAGCAGCGAGAAGCGCACCGCTCGCTCGGTGGTCTCGAGCTGCTTCACCACCGGGTCGGTGCGCCGAACGTCACTCACGGATAGCCCGAGAACCATACCGCGAATCGGGGGCGATTCCACCCCTCAGCGCAGGGCGGCCAGGCGCTCCAGCCCTTCGATTCTGCCGATCAAGAAGCGCTCGCTCGGCGAGAGCTCCGGCGCCCGGGCTCGAAGAGACTCGACGTAGGCCCTGAGCTGTACGCGATCCACGGCGCCCACCTTGCGCAGCACCTCGTGGAGGGCGTCGACGACGGTCACCGGCAGCGGGCGCTCGAGCGCCTGGTACAGGCGAATCGCATAGTCGACCCAGTTGGCCTTGCCCGTCGCGAGCGCCAGGCGCGTGGCGAACGCCGCCGCCTTCTCGTTGGTGTCGGAGTCTGCCGCGCGGCCCGCTTCGGCCTTGGCGGCGATGTCTTCGAGCGGCCCGGCGAGCAGCCGCTCGGCCTCGTCCGGGTGGCCGAGCGCCAGGGCCTTGTCCGCGAGGCTGCCGACGACCCCGAAGGCCGAGAACCGGGCCGTCGGTGCAGCGCGGGTCACGGCCCGCGGCGCCGCGGCGTCCAGCGAGAGCAGCATCTCCTGCGATCCGATCTTCACGCGGTCGCCGGACTTCAGCCGCACCGTCCCGTCGATGCGCGCGTCGTTCACCAGTACGCCGTTGCGACTACCCAGGTCTTCAACGCTGACGCCGTCGGGTGCAACGACCAAGACGGCGTGCTGGCGGGAGACCAGCGGATCGTCCAGCGCGAGCTCCGAGCTCGCAGCTCTACCGATCACGAATCGGCCGGGCTTGAGCTCGATCTCGTGGCTCTTGTAGCGGAGGACGTAGCCCATTCACCGCGAGACCGTCAGCGACTCGACGCGCAGGAACCCGTCGCGGTCTTCCTCGGTTGGACCGCCGCGGGCCGTGACGCTCTCGAGCACTCGTGTGGCAGCAGGTGCCAGTGACTTGCGAGCCTGAGGCGGCAGCGTGGACAGGCGCTCGGATATCGTGGGGTGCGGCACCATGCCGAGGGCGGCGTAGACGTCGAGCAGCCAGTTGCCCCACTCCGCCGACTGCCGCTCCTCCGCCAGCCGCGCGGCCGCCTCCGCGAGCCGGTCCAGGTGCTCTTGCTGGACGGGCTGGCCGCTCTGCACCCGCTCCTCGATGTTGGCCTGCGAGCGCCTGAGCATGCGATCGACGTCGTCCCAGCGGTGGAGAGAAGCGGCGCGCTGGAGCACCTCGACCAGGAGCTCGAGGGTCCAGTTGCGGTTCGGCTCGCCGACCACCCCGCTGACCGTGTCCTCGTCCATGCGTTCGCGCGAGCCGCAGCTCGGGCACTGCGGAGACTCCATCGGGTACGGCAGTCCGCAGGCGGCGCAGTGGCACATGAACCCGGTGGGTCGAGTGCCCACGCTCGGTCCGGTCTTTGCCGGGGTCCGCACCGCACAGAACACCAGCTCCTGCGTCCCGATGCGCACCCGGTCACCGTCCGACAGCTCGTGGGCTCCGCGCACCGTGCGGCCGTTGATCACCAGGCCGTTGCGCGACCCCATGTCCTCCACCGTGGCGCGGTTGCCCTCGATGCGGAAGCGCGCGTGCTGGCGCGACACCAACGGATCCTCGATGGTCACGTGACAGGAGGCGCTCCGCCCGACCAAGGTGTCCCCTTGGGGCAAGTCGATTTCCTGCAACAAGAACCGGAGTCGGTATCGGCTCACGCGAAATTCCGCCTAGCTTCCTGGATACGCTACCGGTCTCGGTCCCATCCGTCAAAGCCGGCGCCCCCGCTCGGGCGAGATCGGCCGCAATTCCGAGCTCGTCAGCCAGCTTTGCCGGCGTCGGACGACAGCAGGCGAAGCAGGCGATAGACGAGGCGCGGATGCGATGTCAGGCCGTAGATCTTGAGCTTGCCCGATCGCAGCGCTCCCAGCACCTGCGCCAGCGAGCGTCCCGACGCCACCACTCCGCGCGCCGGCAGGGCTGGCAGCTCGGACAAGGCATCCAGCCCCAGGGTGATTCCGCGGATGGTCACCGTCGGGACTCCGATCAAGCCTTCGTGAATCGTCAGCCGGCCAAAATCGAAGCGCAGCGTCAGCGCGGTGTCGGCGTCGTCGGCCACGATGCCCACTGCGCCGCGCATGCGGTCGAAATCGCGCTTCGAGCCTTCGCGCGTGATCGAGGCGCGAATGCGCTCGGCGATCTGCCGAGCCAGCGGGTCGTGGTCGGCTCCCGGGGCGAGATCGACGACGGGGTCCACGCCTGCCCGCGTAGCGCTCGCCGAGCGCCCCCGTCAAGGCCTTGCAGCGCGAACGAGCGAGGGGTTCCATCGGGCCCGATGGCCCGACCGAGCTGGGCAGCCGCCCTGGTGCTCTCGACTTCCCTGACGGCGCTCTTGGGCGCTGGACCCCCTGCGCCAGAGGACGCGGGCGCCGGGACGGATGGCGCGCCGAGCGGCAGCGTCGAGACGGACGCAGCAGTGGCCGAGCCTGCCGAGGCGGCGGCCCCACCCCATCAGGTCGCGCTCCCGCCGTCGAAGAGCGCCGCGGCGCCGAGCGCGCCGCCTCCCGACGCTGGCCCGCTCGACGACTCGCCGACGCTGCACTCCGCCTTCGTTCACGTCTTCGTCGACTACCCGGACGCCGTGCTCGAGCTCAGGAGCTACATCGACGACACCGATTGGACGCAGGCCTGCCGCGCCCCGTGCGACCGGACGCTGCGCGTGGAGGGCATGGACGCCAGGGTGCGCGCCCCGGGCATGACGGCGTCGAACGTCTTCCGCATCGACCCGGGTCGCGGCACCGCGAACCTCAAGGTCGAGGGCGGCAGCGCACGCTCGAAGACCATCGGAACCGTGGGGTTCGCCGGCGGCATCCCGCTGGGGCTCGTCGGAATGGGCCTGTGGAGCTACGGCAAGCTCGAGGACCGCGCCTCGCTCCAGACCGCGGGCATCGTCACCATGGGCGTCGCCGCCGCGCTGGTGCTCGGCTCGCTGCCGTTCCTCAGCGCGGGTGGCACCCGGGTCAAGGACGGGAAGGGCAAGGTCATCGCGACGACCTTCGCCCCTCCCCGGCTCTGACTCGGGCCTCGCTCCTTCGCGGCCCGCGTTCGCCGCCAGGGCTCGTTTTCTTCAGGGTACTCGCCGAGCTGCGGACAGAACAGCTTGGCGACGACTCCCACCTGACGGCGCGGGTGCGCCGGCCTACCCCTCCGGCTCAGGATCATACACATCTCGTTGCCAGGACCGCCGCCGTATGATCTACGGGTGAAATGCGAGCAACGGAGTGGCTGAACCAGCCGATTTCGGTTGAGTTCGAGGGCGCAATACTCGGCGACAGACGGCGCAGCGATCGGCTGAAGTGGCTCGCCGAGAAGGTGATGACGTCGCCGGGGGTGGGTTTTCCTCAGGCCGTCGATACCCCATCCGAGCTGGAGGGCGTCTACCGATTCCTGCGAAACGAGCAGGTCGCCGCGGCTGAGGTCCTCGAACCACACCTATTGGCGACTGCGGAGCGCGTGCGCTCTGAGGGCGTGTGCATCGTGGCACACGACACAACTGAGGTGACGCTCGGCGGCTCCAGTCGGCGCGAGGGGCTGGGGGCTACGTCTGGCGGTGGTCAAGGCTTCCTCGCTCATGTCGCGCTGGCCGTGCTTCCGGGTGAGGACCGACTGCCACTTGGTGTGCTTGGCCTGCACCAGCACGTCAGGACCAAGTACAAGGGTGGGCGTCGGGGCCGCGCAGCCGATCGCCGGAAGGATCCCGAGCGCGAGTCGTTGCGCTGGCCAGCGATGCTCGATGCCGTCCATTCGAGATGCCCGGATAGCCAACTAGTTCACGTGATGGACCGCGAAGCAGACATCTTCGAGGTGCTGGCGAAGGCCCAGGAACTCGGCTCTCGTTACGTCATCCGCTCGGCTCGCGACCGAGGAACCGAAGAAGTCGGAGTCTGTTTGCGCGCGGCCCTGTCGGAGCTCGAACCGCAGCTATCCCGCACGATTTCGGTGTCGTCAAGGCCGCGGAGCAGTCGCGCGCACGCCGCGAAAGAGCATCCGCCGCGAAACGCGCGAAGCGCGGAGGTCGGCGTGGCTGGTCGGCGCTTGACGGTGGTGCGTCCGCGCAACTGCAAGCACTCGACGGCAGCCATCGAGCTGAACGTTGTGCGAGTCTGGGAGCTGGCACCGATCGAAGGCGAGCCGCCGATCGAATGGGTCTTGCTCACCACCGAGCCAATCGACACCACCGCCGAGCTCGCCACCGTTGTCGACTACTATCGCAGCCGCTGGGTGATCGAGGAGTTCTTCAAGGCACTCAAGCAAGGGTGTTCGCTCGAGAAGCGACAACTCGAGTCGTATCAGGCATTGAGCAATGCCCTGGCAGTGTTTCTGCCCATCGCCTGGCGCCTCCTGCTCATGCGCTCGCTGGCCCGCGTCGCGCCCGAGCAACCAGCCACAACCATCCTGACCGAGCCGCAGTTGCTGGTCGTCAAGTTCAAGCTCCGACTCCCGGCGGTCCCAAGAACAATCGGGGATGCACTGCTCGCCGTTGCCCGACTCGGCGGCCATTTGCGAAACAACGGCATGCCGGGCTGGCAGACCCTGGGGAAGGGCTACCAAAAGGTCCTCGACTACGAGGTTGGCTTCCTCGCCGCGCTCGCCTGCGCGAGATCCGATCAATCATGAGCCCTCCGGGTATCGCGAAGCGCGTTCGCCGGAATTCGCGTTGGGTGTCGACTTCAGTGGCGACTCGCGATCTGCTCTTGCCAAGACAGCGAGTCTCGAGAACGCGGGCTCAGCGGCCCTTCTGGAACTCGGTCATCAGGTCCACCAGCGCCTGCACCCACTCCCGGCTGCAAGCGTTGTAGATGCTGGCGCGGATGCCGCCCACCGAGCGATGCCCCTTCAGTCCGACCATCTTGCGACGGCTGGCCTCGGCCAGGAACTCTGCCTCCAGGGCCTCGGTCGGCAGCGTGAACACCACGTTCATGCTGGAGCGGCTGTCCTTGTCGACGGGGCAGCGGAAGAAATCCGGGCGCGCGTCGATGGCCGCGTACAAGAGCGCTGCCTTGTCCTGGTTGTGCTTCTCCATCGCGCCAAGGCCGCCGGCCTGCTTCACGGCTTCGAGCACGTTGCGCAGGATGTACACGCCGAACGTCGGAGGCGTGTTGTAGAGCGAGTTGTTCTCGGCGTGGGTGCGGTACTGGAAGATGGCGGGGATGTCCTTGCGCCCCGCGGCGACCAGCTCCTTCTTCGCGATCACGAGCGTCACGCCCGAAGGTCCCAGGTTCTTCTGCGCGCCGGCGTAGATCAGCCCGAACTTCGACACGTCGAAGGGCCTCCACATGATGTCGCTCGACATGTCCGCCACCAGCGGCACGCTGCCGGTGTCCGGGAACGCCTGCCACTGGGTGCCGAAGATGGTGTTGTTGCTGGTGATGTGGACGTACGCTGCCGCAGGATCGAGCTCGAGCTCGCTCTGCTTGGGGATGCGAGTGAACTTCTTGTCGACCTCGGTGCTGCACGCCACTCGCGCCTTGCCCACGGTCTTCGCCTCCTTGTAGGCCTTCTGCGACCAGGAGCCGGTGAGGACGTAATCGGCGCTCTTGTCGGGCGTGAGCAGGTTCATGGGGACCACCGCGAACTGCTGGCTCGCGCCACCCTGGAGCAGGAGCACGTCGTAGCTGTCCGGAACGCCGAGCAGCTCTCGCGTGAGCGCGATGGCCTGGTTGTGGATCGCCTCGTAGGTCTTGCCGCGATGGCTGTGCTCCATGATGCTCATGCCGCTCCCCTCGACATCCAGGAGCTCGCGCGCTGCGCGTTCGAGAGCGGAAAGGGGAAGCGCCGCCGGGCCGGCGTTGAAGTTCATGGCTCGCATGGGACAGCTCCACTCGCGGGCGTTCGGGTCCCAACGACTCGGGAGCGCGACGCTCGCGCGAGCTGTCGAGTAGCGCCTGTGCCGCGTCGCGTCAAGGCGCGCGCCTGCGCGCGGTCAGCTCACGCTGCGGGTGGGATCCAGGGTGTGGAAGAACAGCCCCGTCGGCACCTTCGGATAGAAGAAGGTCGACTTCTGCGGCATCACCTCGCCAGCCTCCGCGACCTTGCGCACGACGGAGACCGGCGTCGGTTTCATCAGGAACAAGAGCTGCCCAGCGCCGCTGCCCAGGGCGGCGACCCCTGCGCGAGCGTCTTGCAGGTAGCGGATGTTGGTCTTCGCCGCTTGCGCCTCGGGGGAGATGCCGAGCACGTGCTCGAGCAGCCCGTCGTGGAGCAGAGTGACCGCGGTCTGACGCAACACCGCCGGGCGCTTGCCGAGCACGGGGTGTGACTCGAGATCGACGTCGCTCCGCGCGACCAGGAGCGCGGCGCGGCCGTCGGGGCCCACCACGCACAAGCTGGCCTCGGGCGCCCTGGCGAGCGCGCTCGCGAGATCCTCCACGGCGCCGCTGGCGGGCGTGACGGCGAACAGCTCCTCCGCCCGGACCAGCAGCGTGGCGAGGTCGGCCTGGGCGAGGGAGTGCACCAGGCGATGCGTCGGAAACACCACCAAACCCGGATCGTCGCCGTTGGCGAGCAGCACCGGGAAGTAGTGGTGCTCCGCACGCTCCGGCACGCGGTGTCCTGCTGCGCGCGCCTCGGCGTCGATCTCGCCGGAGAGCGCCAGCGCCGTTTCGTAGCGATGGTGCCCGTCGGCGATCAGCAGGCGCGCGTCGGAGAGGGCGCTGGCGATACGCACCACCGATGTGGCGCGGCTCACGCGCCAGAGCTGGTGCCGCACGCCGTCGTCCGTGGAAAAGTCGGCGATGGGCGTGCCGTCTTCGAGGTGAGCGTCGAGCGCACGCTCCGGATCCGAGTACAGCATGAAACCCGGCGAGATCGCGGTGCGCGTCGCACGGCCGAGCTCCAGGCGATCGAGCTTGGGCCCGGTCAGGGTGCGCTCGTGTGGCAGGACCACGCGAGCCGAGTACGGCTCCACCTTGACCAGCGCGAAGAAGCCACGGCGCGTGCGCCGCTCGCCGCCGCCGGGCGGGTCGAAGGTCTGGGCGTAGCGCCAGAACCCGGGCTGCGCGTCGCGGACCAGGACCCGGCGCGCTTGCCAGTCGGTCAGGAGCCGGCGCGCCTCCGCGTACTTCGCGGCACCTTCGCCGCTGGGCAGGTCCACGTGAACGACGTTCTCCGGATGGCGCGCCGAGAGCGTTCGGCGGAGCTCGGCGTCGATCACGTCGTAGGGAGGCGCCACGACCTGTGGCAACAGGTCGGGAGCGTAAGAGAGCGGCGCGAGCGGAGCTACGTCTGCCATGCGGGCGAATGCTATCGCATTTGCCCGCCGGAGCGGGCGGACTCTACGACCCTCGCGATCCGCCCGGCGTCGATGGCGCCCTCGCGCACGATCTCCAGTGCGTCACCGCGCACGACGATCACGGTGGAAGGCGGGCCACCGGGCGCGGGCTCGTCGACCACGAACAGGTTGCCGGCAGCAATTTCGGTCGCGAAGCTCCGACGCACGACCCGCGCGTCGGCCGTGGGCGGCGAGCCGCTCGGGTTCGCGCTGGTCGCCGTCAACGGGCGGCCGAAGGCCGAGCAGAGGCGCGCCGCCGGCGACGCCGCGGGCAGGCGGACCGCGACCGTTCCCCCCTCGACCAGGTGAGCATCGAGAGAGGCCCGGGCGGGCACCGCGAGCGTGAGCGGCCCGGGCCAGAACGCTTCCGCCAGCGCTCGGGCCAGCTCGGGGATCTCCGCGGCGACCAGCGTCCAGCTCTCACGGTTCGGCAGGATCAGCGGCAAGGCCTTGTCCGAGCGCGGCTTCAGCGCCGCGACCCTGTCGACCGCCGTCGGCGAGGTCGCGTCTGCCAAGAGGCCAAACAGGGACTCGGTCGCCGCCGCGACGACGCCGTCGCGACGGAGCACGCCGAGCGCCGCGTCCAAGCTCGTGGTCATCGTACGGGCAGCGCCTGCGCTGCGATGTCGTGGCGCATCTGCTTGCCCTCGAACTCGATCAACTCTGCGGCACGGTAGGCGCGCGCATGCGCCTCGACCAGCGTCTCGCCGCGCGCGGTCACTCCGAGCACGCGACCGCCGCTGGTCACGCAGCCCGCGGCGTCGAGGCGCGTGCCAGCGTGGTAGACGCGCACGCCCTCCAGAGCAGCCGCAGCGTCGAGCCCGAGGATCGGCGTACCCGTCCGGGGCGTACCCGGATAACCAGGCGCCGCGAGCACGACGCACACGGCGTGCCGCGGGGAGACCCGAAGAGAGCCCGGGGACATGCGTCCCGCCGCGGCCCCCGCGAGCAGCTCGGCCAAGTCCCCGTCGATCACGTTCATCAGCACCTGCGTCTCCGGGTCTCCGAAGCGCACGTTGAACTCGAGCAGGCAAGGCTCTCCCGCCGGCGTGATCATCAGCCCGGCGAACAGGGTGCCGCGGAACGGGTTACCGTCGGCTGCCATGCCGGCCACGGCGCGCTCGATGATCTCGCGGCGGATGCGCTCGCCGAGCTCCGGGGTGACGAGCGGGGCCGGAGCGTAGGTGCCCATGCCCCCGGTGTTGGGGCCGGTGTCACCGTCACCGATGCGCTTGTGGTCCTGAGCAGCTGGCAGCAGGAAGGCGCGCTCGCCATCGCACACCGCGTGTACGCTCGCCTCGTGCCCCAGCAGGCGCTCCTCGATCACGACCCTGGCGCCGGCTTGGCCGAAGCGACCGCCGAGCATCTCGCGGGCGGCGCCGATCGCTTCGGCGTGGGACTCGGCGACCACGACGCCCTTGCCCGCGCACAAGCCGTCGGCCTTCACCACCGGAGGCTCGTCGAAGCTCCGCACCACGCGCTCCACGGCGGCCGAGTCGGTGACGCTCTCGTGCCGCGCGGTGCGCAGGCCGTGGCGCCGCGCGAAGTCTTTCATGAAGGCCTTCGAGCCCTCCAGCGCCGCGGCGCGCCGGCTCGGACCGTAGGCGAGGAAGCCCGCCTGCCCGAGCTCGTCGATCAGCCCCTCCGTCAGCGGCGCCTCGGGGCCGACGACGATCAAGTCGGGGCGCTCGGCTCGGGCCAGGTCGAGGGGTGCTCCGCTGGCGTTGCGCAGGCGCTTCGGCGCCGAGAGCCAAGCGGGCACGGAAGCCGTGCCGGCGTTGCCGGGTGAAACGACGACCTCGCCCACCGATGGCGACGCGAGCAACGCGTCGGCCAGGGCGTGCTCGCGCCCACCGGACCCCAGTATCAGAACCTTCCGACCCGTCATGGACCGCGCCGAAGCCTACCCCAGCGCCCGGGATACGCGACGCCGATTTGCCTCGCGGCGCTGGTACCGGTAGAAATGTCGAACCTCTCCGTGGCGGATCCCGTCGTTCTGCGTGTGCACCGTCCGTTCGCGGACGAAGACGCATATCTCGTGGCCGAGGCGTGGAGCATCGACGACAAGGCCGTCTTGCTCATCGATCAGCCCGCGCTGCCCAAGGACACGGTGGTGCGCTTCGAGATCGTGCTGGAGGATGGCAGCAAGCCCGTGCGGGCCGAGGGCAAGGTTCACAAGGCCGTGGCCGCGGAGGGCGACCGTCCCGGCGGCCTCCGCGTGCGTTTCCGTCGTTTCGATGCGGGCACCAAGCGCTTCATCGATCGGGTCATGAGTGAACGCCGAAAAGAGCGCCGCTCCCGCCGCCCGCCCGCTGCCGAGCTGACGCCGCTGGTGCTCGAGCCCGAGCCGGTGATCGGCAGCGACGTGGCCGAGCCGGCGCAGCCCGAACCGAGCGCTCCCGAGCAGAGCGCCCCCGAGGTCGTGTCGCAGCCCCTCGGCTCCGCAGCCGCGGCAGCGGCGGCCGAGCCTGCCCCGACGGCACCAGAGCGCGGCCCGGGGCCCCGTGCGGTCACCGCGCCGGAGAATCGTGACGAGCTGCTCGCCCGCCTGCGCGCGCGCAAGCGCTGACTCGGCGCTCGCCGTCGGACTCAAGGCATGGCGATCGGGACGGGATGCTTGCGCGCGGGGCGCTCGTGGGCGCGGCGCGCGAGCTCCGCGCACAACCTGGGAAACTCGATGCCGACCGCGGCGGCGGCCTCCGGGAACAAGCTGGTGCTGGTCATGCCGGGCAGGGTGTTGATCTCGAGCAAGGTCACCCCGGACGGGTCGTCTCCTTCCGGGACCACGAAATCGGCGCGCCCGAGGTCGCGGCAGCCCAACGCCCGGAACGCGGCGAGCGCGACCTCCTGCACCCGGGCCGTCACCGCCGCGGGCAGCGGCGCGGGACACTGGTGTGCGCTGCCGCCCGCTCGATAGCGTGAGGTGAAGTCGTACCAGTCGGCGGCCTTCGCCGAGATCAACGTGGGCGGCAAGACGCGCGCGCCGCTTGGACCCTCGAGCACCCCGCACGTCACCTCCAGCCCCGCGACGAAGCGCTCGACCAGCACGTCCGCGTCCACGGCGAAGGCCGCCTCCAGCGCCGCCTCGAGCCGTTCGTCAGCTGGATCGACCCGCGTCGTGCCGATGGCCGAGCCGCCCGACGCGGGCTTCACCACGACTGCCCCGTCGAAGCGCTCACGCACGCGTTGGGCGGCGCGCGCCACCCCCTCCAGCTCGGACACGGAGAGCTCCTCTGCCAGGGGCAGCGCGCTCTGCCGGAACAACGCCTTGGCGTGAGGCTTGGATGCCGCGAGCGCGCTCGCCAGCACCCCCGAGCCGACGTAGGGCAATCCGAGCACCTCGAGCAGCCCCTGGAGGCAGCCGTCCTCCCCGAGCGGGCCGTGGGTGACCGGGAACGCGACGTCGAAGCGCCCCTCGCGGAGCGCGGCCGGGAGCGCCGCTTCGAGCTCCAGGACGGTCGCTCGTTGACCCGCCTGGCCGAGCGCGGCGCACACCGCCCCGGCCGAGGTGCGGCTCACGTTCGCTTCGGCCGACGGTCCTCCGGCGATCACCGCGACGGACAGCGCCTTCATCCCGAGTGCCCGCCCTCGTGATGGACCAGGTCGATGCCCAGGAGCTTGCTGAACTCGAAGATGCGATGGTCGCGGTAGAACTCACCGAACACGATGCGGCGGATCCCCGAGTTGGCCACCAGCTTGAAGCAGCCGAAGCAGGGCGAAGCCGTCACGTAGATCCCCGCCTCGTCGACCCGCACGCCGTTGCGGGCCGCCTGGACGATGGCGTTGGCCTCGGCGTGCACGGTGCGCACGCAGTGGTTGTCCTCCATCAGGTGACCTTCGTCGTCGCAGTGGGGCAACCCTCGGATCGAGCCGTTGTATCCCGTCGCCAGGATCATCTTCTCGCGCACGATGACCGCCCCGACGTGCTTTCGGTCGCAGGTGGAGCGAGTCGCCACCTCGCGTGCGATGGCCATGAAATACTCGTCCCAGCTCTTTCGCATCGTCATCGTCTCCGGGCGGGGGCCTATAGCCCGATCGCGAGCACGCGACGAGGGCGCGCGCGAGACTTGACCCGGCGAGAGGCTCGTGGCTTGTTTCACCCGTGAAAAGCTCGCCCCGTTGGGCCTCGTCACTGGTCGTGCTCGCGCTCTGCCTGAGCCTCGGAGGCGCGGCGTTCGCGACGCGCACGGGCGACGACCGAGGGCGCGCCGAAGCGGCCCTCGCGGCCCTCTCCGCCGTCCCCGCGCACGCTCGCCTCGCCCACGAACCGATGACCGCCGCGCGGCGCGCGCTCACGCGCGCCGAGGAAGCCCGAGCTGCCGGCGATACCAAGCACGCCCCGGAGCTCGAAGCGCTGGGGCGCGAGCACGCGGAGACCGGGACCGATCTGGTGCGCGCCGCCGAAGCCGAGAAGAAGCTCCGCGACGTGCAGAAGGATCTGTCCGACGTCGAGACGAAGCTCTCGCGCGCGCGGGCGCTGCTCGAGGAGACGCTGGCGCGTCGCGGGCGCGCGCAGGCCAAGCTCGACGAGCTGGAGAAGTCGAAGGCCGCGCCGCCACCTGCCGCTCCGACCCCGAAGAAGGCCGGAGGCAAGCCGTGAGGCGCTGGGCCCTGTTGCTCGCTTGCGGAGTGCTCGCCGCGTGTGCGTCCGCGCCTCGCCCGCGCATCATGGCGGACCTGGATGCCGCCGCCGGCACCGCCCAGGCCCGCGAATCGAAAGAGCTCGCGCCGCAAGCCCACGCCCGGGCGGAGGCGCTCCGGCAACAGGCGGAGGCCGCGCATCGCGACGGCGACAGCGCTTCGGCGCAGATCCTGAGCGAGCACGCCCTGGCAGCGTACGGGCGTGCCTTCGTGTTGGCGCGCCTGGCCCGGGCCGAGCGCGACCTCGAGCAGGCGAACCGCGACCTCGCTCTCGCCAAGACCGCGCTGGCGGACGTGGACGAGAAGCACCAGCGCGTCGCGGCCGAAGCGAACGACCTCGAGCTCCGGATCCGCGTCGCGGAAGACGCCTTGCCACTGGCCCCGAACGCGCCGGCAGGCCCCGAGCGCGAGAAGGCGCGCTTGGAGGCGGCGCGCGCCCTGGTGTCGCAAGCCCGGCTGCTCTGCGTGGCGGCTCGTCTGGTGGCTCCGAACCGCGACGGCCCGAGCGGGGAGCTCGGCAAGCTCGCGGAGCTCGAGCGCACGCTCGGGTCGAGCCCCAAAGCCACGCCCATCGACGCGGCGGTGGCAGCACGTTCGACCTGCCTCAAGCACTTGACCGACGCCCGACGCCCCGCGACCCAGGCTGCGCCCGCAGCTGGGCTCGCCGACGCGCTCTTGGCAGAGCTGAGCCGGAGCGGCTCGCTCCACCCGTTCCGTGACGACCGCGGCGTGGTGATCACGCTGCGCGGGCTGTTCGACGCGAGGGGCGCGCTGACGAGCGATGCAGCCCGCACCCTCGAGGCGCTCGGGCGCGTCGCCAAGGCGCACCCGGGGTTTCCGATCCTGGTGGTGCTCCACGGCAGGGCTGCCGGCGAGGAGGCGCGCAAGAAGAGCCTGTCCGACGCGCTCGCGGCCGCCGGCGTGACCCGCCTGGAGGTGATCTCGGCCGGCGCCGCGCAGCCTGTGGTGGATCCGGCGCGAGCGGGCTCGAGCCAGCGCAACGAGCGAGTCGAGATCGTGTTCGTGGCCCCGTCGTCCTGACGCCCTCCCGGCCCGACGACCCATTCCTGCCACGCTGGAATGATTTTGGTCGCTAGACGAGTGCTGGTCGCGCCCTCAAACTTTCCGAGAGGCCCAGCCGTCCAAGCTTCGAACCACGTGCCGCGCGACTCGAGATACGGAGAGCAGATCGTCTGGACGGGCCGCCCCGAGCGGCTCGAGACTCCGATGTTTCTTCGGGGCGCCGCGCTGGTGATGTTCGCCGCCGCGCTGGTGAGCGTGTGCTTCGCCTTCGTGGTGGCCCGCGCACTGGGCACGTCCCCTGCCCCCACGCTCCTGTTCGGCGCCTGGGCGACGACCCTCGGGCTCGTGCTGCTGCACGGTCCGCGCGTCTGGCTCGCTCGAGTGAGCTACGAGGTGACGGAGCACCACGTCGTGTTCAAGCGCGGGCCCTTTCGCCGCAGCATCGAGCGCAGCGAGATCAGCTTCGCCCGCATTCATTGGTCGGGTCCGGGTGTGGGCGACGTCGAGCTCGTTCGGGCCGTTCCCACCGGTGCGCTGCGCCGGCGCCTGATGCTGCGCCTGTACGGCCTGAAGGCGCCCGACCGCGTCGCCGCCATCATCGCGGGCCACGAGGACGTGGTGCTGCCGGGTCGAGATGACCGGCTCCTGGCTCAACGACTCCAGCTCGGCGAGCGCGTGCTGTGGGCGGCGAATCCGCGTCCGACCTGGCGCTCGTACCTGCCGCGGCAGCGCGGCTGGACCAACGTGGCGCTCTCGGCGATCTTGCTGGCTGTGGCCGTGCGCATGGTCGTCACCGGCGTGCCGACGCTGCAGAAGCTCGTCGCCGCCGACATGTCCGAGCAGGCGCTGACCTTCGAGGCCCTGGTGACCGGCCTCGGGCTGGCCACGCTGACCGTGCTGGCGACCTCCTGCGTGCTGTTCTATTGGGCCGTGATTCGGCCCGGGCGGCTCGCCGGGACCACCCGCTACCTGGTGACCAATCGCCGGGTGTTGATCCAGCGCGGGAAAGAGGAGCTGCACCTCGATCGCAAGAAGATCGTGGACGTCATCGACGCGCCTGCCGGCGGCGGCCTCCGGGACGTGTTCCTGGTGCTCGACGGTCCCCACGCCCGCGCGCTCGCCGCAAGCGGTGCGTTCAGGGACGACGAGGCCATGCCGGGGCTGTGCCCGGTGCTCGAGCGCGTCGAGGACGTCGAGGGCTTGAGCCGCGCGCTCAACGCCCCCGACGAGTCGCTGCCGCGCGCCGCCTGATCTCGGGCGTGAGCTTCGCGAGCCGACCGAGCAGCGTCGCTTGGTGGCGCTTGGCGTGCCCGACCCAGCGGTGACCCTCGGGGATGGCGTGCTCCAGGTACTTCTGCCAGTGCTCCCCGGCGTCCAGCAAGGACACGGCGACGAGCTCCGGCTTCTGCGCCGCGCGGGCCTCCGCCATGGACGCCAGGGCACGGTAGTAGTGGACGTCGTAGGCCGGCACGAAGAACACGCTGGGCAGATCGAGGGCCGAGCCGACGCCGGGGATCTGGATGGCGCTGGCGACCACCATGGCGTCGAGCGCGCGCGGCAGGTCGCCGTTGCGCTCGAGCGCGACGCCGAGCCCGTAATACGCCAGCGCCGACAGGTCCGGCCGGTCTGCGACCGCGATCGCCCGGCGGTAGTCCAGGATGGCGGCCTCCAGCTCCCCGAGCACCATGCTCGACTCGCCGCGGTTGGCGAGAATGTTCGCGCGAAAACCCGGCTCCCACACCCGCTCGAGGGCGCGACTGTACGCCTCGCGCTCTCGCTTCGGATCGCCCAGCCGAGCCGAAGCAATCGCGACGTTGAACCACGCGCGGCCAGCCAAGGGCGACGCCGGTTCGAGCGCAAGCGCCCGGTCGAGCAGCTTGCGCGCGTCCTCGTCGCGGCCGACCAGCGGATCCGAGAGCAGGTCTCCAGCGATGAACAGGAGGCGAGCATCGTGGCCCTCGGTGCCACCCGCCAGCTCCACCATCGCCAGCGCCGCGCGCATGAATCGCTGCGGCAGCGTGGGATCGAACCAGGCGCTGTCGTCGCGAGCCACCATACGCTCGACCGCCACCAGCGTCTGGTAGTCGCGGGCCGCCTTGGGCTCGCGGGCCGCGTCCCAGATCGACGGCTCCGCTCGCGCCGTACCGGCTGAGGCGACGAGCACGGCGAGCGCACAGGCGGCCCTCATCTCGCGGGCTTCCCGCCGCGGCGCGGACCCGCGCCGACCGACTCCAGCTTCTTCTTCGCGTGTGCGAGCCAAGGGGAGCGGGCGGCGTCGGGGCTGTCCAAGAAGGCGCGCCAGTGCTTCTTGGCCACCTCGGGGTGGCCGCGCTCGGAGAGCATGGCGGCAATGGCGGACAGCTCCGATGCCGGGAGCCAGACCACGCGCTCGCGATCCGGCGAGCCGGCCAACCGCACCACACCCAGCGGCCCACGGGCTTCTGCCGCCACGCCTCGCGCTTCGTCGTGGCGGCCCTGCCGGTCCAGCGTCAGGGCCGTGGCGCCGAGCACCACGTCGCTCAGGCCGGGTAGACCGCGCAGGCGCCGCGCTTCGCCCAGGTACCCCAGCGCTTCGTCCAGCGTGCTCGCGTCGCCTCGCATGACCGTCATCGCTGCCTCCAGGTACACGCGCTGGCGCCGGCGCGGGTCGGCCAGCATGCTGGCCCGAGGCACGAGGGCGCGGTAGGCCGCCACCGCATCGGCCTGCTCCTGGTTGGCCAGCGCAGCGAGCGCGAGGTCGTGGAGCGCCGCCGGCTCCGCGAAGCTCCGGCTATCGAGCGAGCGCGCGCGCAGGAAGGCCGGCCATGCCTCCTGCTCTCGCCCGCTGCCCACCAAGGCACGGCCCTCGAGCACGAACGGCGCGGCGCTGCCCGGAGCGAGCTCCTTGGCGCGCGCCGCCGCCGCGATGGCTCGGTCCGGCGCCCGGAAGAGCTCCGCGTAGCCCCGCGCCAGCGCGTCGCAGAACGCCCGGGCTCGCGGACGCCGCGCGCGATCCCAGTGCGAGCGCGTGCCCCCCGCGTCGGGAGCGCACTCGCGCGGGCGCGGGCTGGCGGCGCTCGCAGCAGACAGATCCGCCGCCAGCTCGCCCGGCGGCGCGGCTTGCCCGAGCGCCGCAAACGACACGGAGCTGACGGCCAGGACGATACGGAGCTCGAACACGGCGCTCGAAGCGTACACGCAAATTGGCGCGCGTCAGCCGCTCTTCGCGAAAGGATGTCGGAGCTCGATGGTCTCCGCCCGGCGCGGACCGACGCTGACGAGATAGAGCGGCGCGCCCGCGCCCTGCTCCAGGAAGCGCACGTAGGCTCGGGCAGCCTTCGGAAGGTCGTCGAGGCTTCGGGCGGAAGAGAGCGGTTCCGTCCAACCCTCCAGGTCCTCGTAGACCGGGGTGACCAGGCCGGGCGGATCCAAGAGGTCGATGGGCAGGTCGTCCACCCTGCCCTCGGGCGTGTCATAGGCGACGCAGACGCGCACGCGCTCGAGCCCGGTCAGGACGTCCAGCTTGGTCAGCGCCAGCCCGTCGAGCCCATTGACCCGACGCGCGTAGCGCAGCGCGGGCAGGTCGAGCCAGCCCGTGCGGCGCGGCCGCCCGGTGACGGAGCCGAACTCGACGCCCACGTCCCTGAGGTGCTTGCCGGCGGCGTCGTCGAGCTCGGTCGGGAACGGCCCCGCCCCGACTCGCGTGGTGTACGCCTTGGTGATGCCGACGACGCAGTCGATGCGGCTCGGCCCGATGCCCGCGCCCGTGGTGGCGCCGCCGGCCACCGCGGAGCTCGAGGTGACGAAAGGATAGGTGCCGTGGTCCACGTCGAGGAGCGTGCCCTGCGCTCCCTCGAACATCACGTCCTTGCCGGCAGAGAGCGCCGCGTCCACCTCCCGCGAGGCGTTGCCGAGCAAGGGAACCAGCCGCGCCGCGAAGGGCGCCAGCTCCTCGACGACGGCGCTCGCGCTCGGGCACTGGCCGCCGAGCGCGCTCAGCGTCGGGCGCCAGGCGTCGAGCGCGGCCTCGACCAGCGCGGTGAGGCGGCCGAGATCGCGGAGATCCCCGGTGCGGATCCCGGTGCGCCGGGCCTTGTCCTCGTAGGCCGGACCGATACCCTTCTTGGTGGTGCCGAGCGCGCGCTCCTGCCCCAGCGCCGCCTCTCGGAGACCATCGACGACCAGGTGATAGGGCAAGATCATGTGGGCGCGATCGCTGAGCAGAAGGCGGCTCTGGAGATCCGCATGGCCGCGCTCGACGAGCTGGTCGATCTCCGAGAGCAGCACCTTGGCGTCGATCACCATGCCCTGGCCGAGGATGCAGCGCGTGCTGGGACGCAGGATGCCGCTCGGCAGCAGGCGCACCACGAGCTTGTCGTCGCCCACCACGAGCGTGTGGCCGGCGTTCGGTCCGCCGGCGTAGCGCACCACGACCTGGGCCGATTCGGTGTAGTAGTCGACGATCTTACCTTTGCCCTCGTCGCCCCACTGCGCACCCACGATCACAACCGCAGTCATTGATTGTCGTCCTTCTGAATGGCCAAAGCCGCGATGCTCGCGGCCAGAGCGCTGGGATCACCGCTCGAGAGCACTTCCGCGGCGCCGCCTCGAATCCGGCTTAGGCGCGCGCTCGGCTCGCCGAGCTCGAGCACGTGGCTGAAATGCCACGCCTCCGCGTGCGCCCACGCTGCTTCGGGAGCCGCGGCGCAGGCGACGCCCGCGGCCCGCAGCGCAGCGAGCACGTCCGCCGGAGCGGGCCCGCTGACCAGCACCCGCAGCCGCTCGGCAGAGCGCTTCTCGCCCAGGGCCCAGCTCAGGTGGTCGAGGGCGACCGCGAAGCCGGCGGCGGGACGCGGCGCCCCGAACTGCTCGAGCAAGCGGTCGTAGCGCCCGCCGGCTCCGATGGCCGCTCCGGGCCCCTCCGCGAGCATTTGGAAGGTCACGCCGGTGTAGTAACCCAGGTCACGCACCTCGCCGAGATCGACGCTGATCTCGGGGGCCAGGCCCCGCTCCGAAGCGAACCGCCAGGCGCGCTCGAGCTCCGCGAGGCCGGCGCTGGCGGCCGTTCCGGCCAGCAGGCGCTCGGCCCGCGGCCAGACCTCCGCGCCGCCGTGCAGCTCGGAGAGGCCGGCGAGCGCTCGCACCAGACCTGCGTCGAGCCCGAGAGCCCGCGCGCGCCGCTCGAGCTCGAGCGGGTCCTTCTGTCCGAGCGCCTCCACCAGGGCTGGCCGGTCCCGCTCAGGCACCGGCTCGAGCAACGCCCCGGCGACGCGCGCGTGACCGAGATCGAGCACGTAGCGCCGCAGCCCGGCCCGGCCCAGGGCGGCGCAGGCGACCTCGAGCACCTCGAAGTCCCCCTGTGGCGCGGCGCTGCCGATGAGCTCG
The DNA here is from genome assembly GCA_015075635.1 of Polyangiaceae bacterium. Classification (NCBI taxonomy): domain Bacteria; kingdom Pseudomonadati; phylum Myxococcota; order Polyangiales; family Polyangiaceae; species Polyangiaceae bacterium. The sequence continues at coordinate 1,835,695 of JABTUA010000001.1, read as the reverse complement.
ATACCAGCCTGGGGGATCTGCCGGTGCTTGCGCGCGCGCTCCCGCCGCAGGCGCACCACCGAGCCCTCGTAGGAGAGTCGAGCCGGGCCCGGCAGCGCGCCGAGGCGGGTGGCGGTGAGCCGGGCGATCTGCGGAGTCATGTCGGGGCGCAGGGCCACGACCTCCCCGGACTCCGGCTCCACGAAGCGCAAGACCTCGCGCGGATCGAGGGCGCCAAGCCCGCGCTCGAGCACCGCGGCGTACTCGAACACCGGCACCGTCACGCGCTGGTAACCGTGGAGCTCGAACGTCTCGAGCAGGTCTCGCCCCAACCAGGACAGCGCCCGGCTCTCGTCCGGGAGCAGGTCGCGCATTCCTGCAGGCAGTGGGTGAGCAAGAGTCTCGTCACCAGGTCGCATGGCGGCACACCGGTCGGGAGGGCGCCCGAGTCTAGACACGGATTTGTCGGGTGTCTCGCGCGGACGCCGAAATCGGCGAGCTTCGGGACTGCCCGGAACGAGCCTTTTGAGCTACGACCGTGCGCATGAGCCACGGAGCCCCGGAGTCACCCCCCATCGACCTGCGCGAACGCGGCGCGCCACGCGACGGTGAGCCGCAGCTGCTCGACCGCCGCGTCTTCATGCAGCTCCTGTGCTTCGAGTGCGGTCCGACTCTCGGGCCCGAGACGGCGATTGCGCGGCTCGGAGCGCGGCTAGAGGCCGCCGGCATGCCCTCGGTCATCTACGAAGACGTGAACCATCCCTACGGCATCGCGGTGCTCGGTTTCTCGGAGAATCCTTCTGACTTCGTGACCAAGGTTCGACCCGCGTGCTCGGACGAGGGCCTCGTGGGGCTCAGGATGCGTCCCGAGCTCACCATGCTCGGTCGGAGCTACTCGACCGGCTTCGAGCAGGACCTGGCCTTCTGGTTGATCGAGCGCCCGAAGCAGACCGTGCTCAACCAGGCTTGGCCCTGGGCCGTCTGGTACCCGCTCCGCCGCAAGGGCGCCTTCGAGCGGCTCGACCCGAAGGAGCGTGGCGGCATCATGCGCGAGCACGGCGGCATCGGTAGGGCCTACGGCGAAGCCGATCTGGCCCACGACGTGCGCCTCGCCTGCCATGGGCTGGACGAGAACGACAACGAGTTCGTGATCGGTCTCGTGGGCAAGGAGCTGTTCCCGCTCTCGCACGTGGTCCAGGCCATGCGACGCACGCGGCAGACCGCGGAGTTCATGGAGAAGATGGGTCCGTTCTTCGTGGGCCGCGCCGTCTGGCGTCACGCTGGGAGCTGAGCTCTCGCGGTAGATGCCGACACCACTGCCGGCGTCCAGAGGACCTCTGATCGCCGCCCTCCGGCGTGATCTTCTCCGGCAAGACTTCGAACGCATGCTGATTGTCTTCGACCTGGACGGCACGCTGGTGGACTCGCGCGCGGACATCGTCTGCGCCACGAACCACGCGCTCCTGGAGCACGGCCGGCCCGGGCTGCCGGACGAGCTGGTGACGAGCTTCATCGGAGACGGCGCGCGCACGCTGATGGCCCGGGCCGCGGGTTTGCGCGAGGACGACGCTCGGCTCGAGCCCTTCTTGCAGGCCTTCCTCGACTATTACGCCGCGCACGCGGTGGTTCACACCACGCTCGTGCCGGGCGCCATTGCCGTGCTCGACACGCTGGCGGCGGGGTTGCCCCTGGCGCTCTGCACCAACAAGCCGCGCCAGACCACGCTCCGCGTTCTCGACGCGCTGGGCCTCCGCGGCTACTTCGCGGCGCTCTCGGCCGGCGGCGATCAAGCGCAGAAGAAGCCCGACCCGGAGCCGCTGCTCGCGCTGGGGGAGCGGCTCGGCTTTGCGCCGGGAGACATGGTTTTGGTGGGTGACGGCCCGCAGGACATCGAGTGCGCACGCCGCGCCGGAGCACGCAGCGTCGGCGTGGCCGGCAACATCGCACCCAGAGCGCTGCTCGAGCGCGCGAGGCCCGACGCTCTGCTCGAGGAGATCCGCGCGTTGCCCGGGCTCCTGCACCGCTGGCGAAACGTTCACGCCACCAGCAGGTGATACGCGGCGCTGAGCTCGGCGAAGCGCTTGAGCAGCACCGCGCGCTCCTCCGCGCTGGCTTCGGGGTGGCGATCCGGATGCACCGCCGAGGCCAGCGTGCGGAACGCGCGTTGGACCGCGTCACGGGTCGCGGCTCCTCCCAGGCCGAGCACTGCCAGCGCCTCGGCGCGGGCCCGTTCTCGGCCGGCGTTGGGACGGGCGCCGTTCGCCCGAGCTCCGGCGTCACGCCGGCGCGGCCGGCCGTGGAGGAACTCTCGGGGCGACAGCGGGATGTTGCGCTCGTTCTCCGGCCGCGCCACACGGAAGCGAATCTCGGCGTCGGCCAGCCGAAACAACGCGTCGAGTCGTTGCCGGAGCTGCCGCCGCAGCGCTGCGTTCAAGGCGTTCTCGCTGAGCTGAGGGTCTTCCAGCAGGATCTCGCCGGCTCGCCGTCCCGGCGCTCGCGTCAGCTCCCGGGTCAGGCGCCGGAGCGCTTCGTCGCCGACGAAGCCCTGTTGCTTCAGGATCTCGCCCACCCGAGCCACGGAGAGCGACGTCTCGACGCGCGACACCAAACCTCGAGAGAAGTGGACGCGGTGCGCGCGGCCGCGCGTCGCACCGTCGAGCTCTATCAGCTCGAGCACGCCCGAAGCCCGGTCGCGGTGGACGAGCCCGAGGAGGTCGCCGAGGGTGGTCGCCGAGAGACGACCCGGAAGCCGCATTTCCGCCGATTACCTCGCGCGCTCGCGCGCGGCCAAGATCTCGGGCGGGGCCTCGGCGAGGGTGCTCTCCGCGCTCTGGCCAATCGGCCCCGTCGGATCGAGCGCGACCGCCCGCGCGAGCTGCGCTCGGCCCTCGGCCAAGCGCCCCACGCCGAGCAGATGACGCCCGAGCGCGAGGCGCGCGTTGCCCTCGATGCGAGCGTGCGCCGCAGGATGCAGCCGCCCCGGCGCGCTCAGAACCACACCGATCGCCGACTCGAGGTCGCTCACCGCGCTCGATCCACGGCCCAAGGCCCGGGGCAAGGCGAGCCCGACCAGGCCGCGACGCAGGAACGCCAGCGCCGACGCCAGCGGATCGGCGTCGTTGCCGGGGTCGGCCCGGAACAGCCTCCCGAGCGCCGGGACCACCCCCTCGAGCACGCTCGCCCCGGCCTGCCCGTGCGCGAGGGCGTTCGACAGGGCGCGCTCGGCCGCCAGCACCTCCCCGAGGGGGAAGCTACCCGCGCGCGACAGGATTCGGTCGATCTGGTCCGGCTCCGCCTGGTTGCTCCACGCTGCGAGCAGCTCCGCGCGCGGCCTGAGCGACTCCGCCGGCAGCCGTCCGAGGTCGCGCGCCGGGCCCACGGCGAACAGGTGCCACGCCAGGTCGTTGGCTTGGGCGAAATCGCCCTGCAGCGCGCCGGCGGCGAGCTTCGCTCGGTGCTCGTCGGCGCCGAGCCGCGCCGCGAGCTCGGAACCGAGCGGGAGGGGGCTCGCCTGCTCGACCCGAGCCGACGCGCTCTGCACCGCCGAGATCAGCGCGTCCACGATGCGCCGCAGCATCAAGTCTCGGTAGGCCGCGATGAAGCGGGCGACCGGCGCGCGCCCCGCACGCAGCGCCACGACGGCTTCGCTCATCTCTCCGCGCCGAATCACCGCGTCGAAGAACACCGCTGCCTCCGCCTCGACCAACGCCCCGACGGCGGTCGCGCTGACCCGCAGGTCTTCGAGCGTCAGCTCTCGCGTCAGACCTTCCAGGGCGACGACCTCGGCCACCGTGCCGAGCACCCGCGCAACGGTCGGATCGGCGCTGCTCTCTCCGGCCATCAGCAGCCCCAGGTCCTGGGCCACCCGCGCGACCTCCTGGTCGACGACCGGAGCCGGAGCCGGCTCGCCACCCAGGTGGGGATCGATCCGCAGCACGTCCGCCAGGGTATCCAGGTCGCGGCTCGGGGGGCGTTCGAGCCCTGCTCGAAGAACGCTGCGGATCACCGCGACTGGCAAGTACTTTTCTTCGCGCAGCTGCCGCACCAACCGCAGCCGTTCGAGGTGGGAGTCGTCGTACAGTGCCTGCGTCTTGCCTTGCCGGGTCGGCGCCGGCAGGAGGCCCTCTCGCAGGTAGTAGTGGATGGTCTCCCGAGGCACGCCCGACAGGCGCTCGAGCTCCGCCATGCGCATCAGTCTGCGTGCCATCAACGCTTCGGCGAGTCCGTGCTGCCCACCTCGACCCGCGCGCTGACGACGCGCGAGCTCGGAGAGCAAAGCTCTCGCCCCTCCCCGGTCGGGGCGCAGGCGACGTAGCGCGCGCGCACGCCGAGCTCCCCGCTACCCGTCGCCGTGGCCGCCAGCACCAGCGGCAGTCGCAGCCTGCGTGCCGTACCTCCGGCCGCGCTGCCTGGTCCGACGCGCGTGCGCAGCGGACGGGCAAACTCCGGGGTGCGCTCGACCAGCGCATCCGCCCAGGCCAACCGGCCGCGGGTGACCTCGACCTCGAGCTCGCACAAGACTCGTCCTGGGGCGGCCTCACGCCGACACGACAAGCGCGCGTCCTCCGGCGGCACGTCGGCGACCACGCCGGGAGCCACGAACAGGACCGTCGACAGGCCGAGCAGCGTGACGCGCAATTTCGACGCTTCGAGCACCTCGGCAATGATGCCGCGGAACCGCGCGAGGTTCACAGCGAAATCGCGCTGACCGGTCTCTGCCTAGCTGGCGCTCGGCGGCGCGTAGAAATCGACCAGGCGGATTGGCTCACGAGATACCCGAGCCGCCACGCGGGCGCGCTCTCCCTGAGGATCTCCGCCGATCTGGAACACCGTGGGCGGGTCCATCTCGATGCTGACGGCGTCCACCAGGTAGTCGAAGACGATGTTCGGGTCGTGGTACTCACCGCGCCAAATCGCTGGGAAATTCCGCACGAATCCCAGCGAGCTGACGGTGGACACGCGGAGCTGCATGCGATCGGGGCGCTCGTCGGCGAAGGGGAACATGCGGAAGCCGAAGCCGTAGTACGGGATGGTCGCGAGGCCGACGATGCGCGCCGGTCCCTCGTAGATGGTCTCGCCTTTGGGGATGGGCTGCCCGACCAGGCCGCCTTTCTCTCCGATGCGGTAGGCCTCCGCTCCTTCGTTGCGCACGCGGCAGTGGGGCACCGGGCGCACCACGAAGGTCGGCAGCGAGCGCGTCACCGAGGCCAGCGTGTAGCCGAGTGCTCCCGCGGCGAAACGCTTGAGCGGCGTCCGGGAGAGCATCGCCTTGACGTCCGCGTAGTCCTTCAGCACCACCGCATCCACGCCGAACCCGGCGAACGGCGCGAGGAATCCCTCGACTTCCACCAGGCGCAGCGGCCGGCTGCCGGCGTCTTCGCGCAGGCGCTGGATGTCCGCCGACAGCCCGCGTCCCTTGGCGCGACTCGCGCCGGCGACCCAGGCCAGCGCGTTGCCCGTTCCGAGCTTCAGCAAGCCGAAGCGGGGCACCGGTTTGTCCTGGGCCCTCGCTTCACGAACCACTTCGGTGACCATCACCGTGAAGGTTCCGTCGCCGCCGCCGGTGAGCACGGTGCCGTAGCCGCGATTCACGAGCGTGCGCGCGATTTCCGAGGCATCCTCGAGCCTCCGGGACACGAACAGGTCGCCGCCGAGGAGGATCTGGTCCAGCGTGGAGATCACGTCCGCGGTGACGCTCTTGGCGTTGCCGTTGACGACCACCGCGATGCGCTCCCGGGCTGGGGGTACGCTCGGCGCCGACGCTCTCTCGTCCGTCACGCGCGCCCCTGTACCACGGGCCCCCGCCAGAAGCCGGGGCGACACGGAGGCCCCGAAACTACAGAGGGAATTTGGCGTCGGGCCGCGCCATGGACTACGCTCTCTGAGACCCGGGGGTCCCGGCTTCTTGTGAGCCCCCAAAGCGCCCTGACCTGAGCCGGCCGGGGGGATTCGTTCGATGGGGAAGAAAGAGAAAACCAAGGCGAAATCGGCGGGCAGCTCGAGCGCCAAGCCCGAGAAGAGCGCGTCGAAGAAGGGGGCTGCGAAGGGCGCAGCGGCCGCGGCTGACAACGACCCCAAGCGCAGCGGCCTGCGCGGTGCGGCCCCCTGGGCGGCCCGGCACGCGGCCAAGCACGCCGCAGAGGCCCGTGCCCGCAACGCCTCGCCTCCCCCACCCGGTAGCGCCCGGGCCACGCTGCGCGTCCCGGAGAAGGCGGAGCTCATCAAGGCCAAGGTCGCCGAGCTGCACAACGCGATGGTCCGGATCCGCGCCCTGCGGAAGCACCCAAACGAGAAGTTCTACGAGCTCGGCCAGGTGCTGGGCATGATCCGCGACGGCCGGCTGTACGAGGCCAAGGGTTTCAACTCCTTCGAGGCGTTCGTCGAGCGCGAGGTGGACCTGAGCAAGGCCACGACCTTGCGCCTCGAGCGGGTGCCGCGCTTGTTCTACGAGGCGCAGGCGCGGGAGGTGGGCCTCGAGGCCGTGCTCGCGGCGGTGGAGGCCATCGACGCGGTGCTCACCGGCCAGCGCCAGCCGGCTGCTCGTGCCCAGCAGGCGGCTGCGCTCCCGCTCAAGCCCCCCACCGGTCGCAAGTAGCCGGCGCGAAATGCGCGATACACGCGCTCGGCTGTGATAGCTCTGCCCGCCGAATGCGATTCGTCGACGAGTGCACGCTGCGCGTGGAGGCCGGTGACGGCGGACGCGGTGCCGTGGCCTTTCGCCGCGAGAAGTTCCTGCCGTTCGGCGGTCCAGCCGGGGGCGACGGCGGACGCGGCGGGGACGTGGTGCTGGTCGTCGATCCCGGGCTCGGCACCCTCTACGATCTGGCCCACCTCCGGGTGCTGCGGGCCGACGCCGGGGAGAACGGGCTCGGCAAGGACATGTTCGGAAAAGCCGGAGGCGACGTCGAGCTCAGGGTGCCGCTCGGGACCATCGTGGTGGACGTGGACCGCGGCGAAAAGCTCTGCGAGCTCACCCGAGCTGGCGAGCGGGTGATCGTCGCCAAGGGCGGCAGAGGCGGCCGCGGCAACAAGCACTTCGCCTCGAGCGTCGAGCGCGCGCCGCGCCGAGCCGAGCCCGGCGAGCCCGGCGAGCAGAAGAACCTGCGCCTCGAGCTCAAGGTGATGGCCGACGTCGGCATCCTCGGCTACCCGAACGTCGGCAAGAGCACGCTGATCAGCACGGTCAGCCGCGCTCGACCCAAGATCGCGGACTACCCGTTCACGACGCTGGTCCCTCACCTCGGCGTGGTCAGCATCGGCGATCACCGCGGTGGGCTAGGCAAGAGCTTCGTGCTGGCGGACATTCCCGGCTTGATCCCGGGCGCGAGCCAGGGCGCGGGCCTGGGGATCCGCTTCTTGAAACACGTCGAGCGCACGCGCGTGCTGCTCCACCTGGTCTCGCTCTCGGAGGAGCCTGGTCGCTCACCCGTGGCCGACTACCACGTGATTCGGCAGGAGCTCGGCGCCTTCAATCCCGAGATGCTCGCGCGCCCCGAGGTCGTGGCCATGACCAAGGCAGACTTGCCGGAGGTGCGCGAGGCGTACCCCGACGTGAAGGCCGAGTTCGAGAAGCTCGGCAAGGAGCTGCGCCTGATCAGCGCCGCGACGCACGAGGGCACCGCGGATCTGATGCGCGAGCTGGCCGAGCACTTGTTGCTCTAACGCCCCACCGCGTCGAACACCTCGATCGACGGCACGTAGACCGGACCCGCCGGCAAGCCGGTGCTCGCCGCCATCTCCGGCGTGACGTAGCCGGAGAAGCCACCGGCGACCGGAGGCAGCTCGGTCTGGGAGCCGCCTCCAGGCGCCGGGCCGCCTCCGCCCGGCGGGGGCAGCCCGCCGCCACCGGTGACGACGCCGATGCAGCTCTGCCCGCAGTTCTGCGCCAGGCAGGTGAAGACCTGGAACGCCTTGATGGCAGCCTGGAACTTCCCTTGGAAGCACGAGAGCACGCACTGAAGGTTGAACCCGCCGCAGCTCGTCGCGGCGCACACCACGCCCGACGCGCAAGCCGGGTCGTTGTAGCAGGCGTTCACCTGGTTCTTGCAGTTCTGCTCCGCGCAGCTCACGCAATTGAAGATCGGCCCGCTGTCGGGGAACGGGAAGGCGTCGAAGAAGTTGCCGCCGTCGGTGACGCTGCCGCCGCTGCCGCCGAACGCGCCGATGCCGCCGCTGCCGCCGGTCGTGCCACCGAAGCCGCCGACTGGAACGCCGCCGGTCGCGCCCACGCCACCGAAGCCACCAGTCGTGCCGCCGAAGCCGCCCATCGCGCCGGCTCCCGCCACGCCGCCGAAGCCGCCCATCGCGCCCGCTCCCGCCACGCCGCCAAAGCCGCCCATCGCGCCGGCTCCCGCCGCGCCGCCGAAGCCGCCCATCGCGCCGGCGCCCGCGACGCCGCCGAAGCCGCCCATCGCGCCGGCGCCCGCGACACCGCCAGCCCCGCCCAGGTTGCCGGTGCCACCGGAGCCGCCGCCGTCGATGACGGGAGCGCCGCCGAAGCCCGCGCCGCCGATCCCCGGCAACTCGAGATCGTCTTCCATCTCGGAGCGCCCGCAGGCGACGAACGGCAGAGAGAGCAACACGACGCTGGAAAGGAGTGCCCGAGCTCGCATGACGCGCGAAGCCTAGCACGCCCTCGGGCCACCGGACGCCGGGACCCCTCCCCTCAGGCCGCGCCGGCGTCGAACCCGTCGAATTCGTCGAAGTCGTACTCGTCCGGGGCTAGGTCGTCGAAGCGAGTGAACTCCGAGCTGAACTTCACCTTCACCGAGCCGGTGGGCCCGTTGCGCTGCTTGGCCACGATGATCTCGGCGATGCCGCGGTCCGGGCTGTCCTTGAAGTAGTACTCGTCGCGGTAGATGAAGAAGATGGCGTCGGCGTCCTGCTCGATGGCGCCCGACTCGCGCAGATCGCTGAGCTGCGGTCGCTTGTCCTTGGTGGTGCGCGTCTCGACCGAGCGATTCAGCTGCGAGAGCGCCATCACCGGAACGCCCATCTCCTTGGCCAGTTGCTTCAGCCCGCGCGACAGCTCGCTGATCTCTTGCTCGCGGCTGGCCGCGTCGCGGCGCCCCTGCATCAGCTGCAAGTAGTCGATGCAGACCAGCCCGAGCTTCCGCGCGCCACCGGGCGCGTCGCCGCGCTTCACGTCGGCCTGGAGCCGGCGGATCTTCGCCCGGAGATCGAGCAGCGTGAGCCCCGGCGTGTCGTCCAGCCAGATGGGCAGGCGCCCGAGCCGCGCGGCGGCGTCAGTGAGCTTGTTCCAGTCCTCGCGTCGCATGTCGCCGCTGCGGATGCGTGAGACGTCCACCCGCGCCTCGACCGCGAGCAAGCGCGATGCCAGCTGCTCGCGCGGCATCTCCAGCGAGAAGAACGCGACGCCGTCGCCGGCCTCCTCGATGTCGCCCTCCCCGTACGGATCCGAGCTCTCGTCCACCGCGCGGCGCCGCGGCATGGCGATGTTCACCGCCATGTTGAGCACCAGCGAGGTCTTCCCCATGCCGGGCCGGCCCGCCACGATGTAGAGGTCACCGGCGTGCAGGCCGGCGGTCTTGCGATCGAGCTGCTTGTAGCCGGTCGGCGTACCGGTGATGCCACCGCCGCGCTTGGCTGCTTCGGCCAAGATCTGGAAGGCGCCGTGGATGGCGTCCTTCACCGACACGATGGACGACCCCTCCGGGATGCGCGCGATGTCGAACACCGCTTGCTCGGCCTGATCGATGAAGGCCTGCACCTCCTCGGCATTCGAGTAGCCCTCGGCGGCGACGCGCTGGCAGGTGGCGATGAGCTGGCGCATGCGCCACTTCTCGCGGATCAGCTTGGCGTGGCTCTCGACGTGAGCCACGGCCGGGGTGGCGTCGGAGAGCTGCGCCAGGTACTCCATGCCGCCCACCTGGGCGATGCGCTCCCGATCCCTGAGCCAGGCCGCCACGGTGACCAGGTCCACCGGTTTGCTCGAGCTGTGCAGATCGAGCACCGCTTCGAAGATGCGCCGGTGGGCGTCCGCGTAGAAATGCTCCGGGGCCAGCACCTCCTGCACCCGGTCGAACGCCTCGGCGGCCAGGAGCACGGCAGACAGCACCGCTGCCTCGGCGTCGAGGTCGTGGGGTGGGATGCGGCCGGCCACCGGCTTCAGCTCCGCCGCCAGGTCTCGGTTTCGCTGTCGATCCGCGCTCATGCTCGCCGTCTCTCTCGCATACCTCGAAACGTCCCCCGAGATCGGTCAGGCAAAGTCCGGGCTCGCTCCCGAGCTTGCCCATACCTGCTCCACCAGTTGTCCCCAGGGTGCCAAAAACACGACACCCCGGCGTGCACGAGGCAGCCGGGGTGTCGGGGTCGCTTCTCTCAGAAGCGCTCGGGAGATTCAAGCTTGAAAGTCGGAAACCTCTTCAGGCCTCCTTCACCACTTCGACCTTGAGCGCAACGCTGACCTTGGGGTGCAGCTTGAGCATCACCTCGTGCAGACCGAGGACCTTGATGGGCTCCGCGAGCGCGAGCTTCCTGCGATCGATCTCCACGCCAGCTTGCGCGAAGGCTTCCTCGATGTCGCGGGTCGTGACCGACCCGTACATCTTGTTCTCCTCGCCCACGGCGCGTGCGATCTTCACGCTGACGCTGCCGATCTTCTTGGCGATCTCTTCGGCGCCCGCGAGCTCCTTCTGCGCGCGGCCGGCGGCCGCTCGCTTGAGGTCGTCCACGCGCGCCAGGTTCGACGGCGTGGCCGGGACTGCGAGGCCACGGGGGATCAGGAAATTGCGCGCATAGCCGGGGCGAACGCGCACGACATCACCGCTCGAGCCGAGGTTCTCCACGTCCTCGCTGAGCACGACTTTGATGGGAGTAGCCATGGGTCGTCTCTTCAGTTGGAGGTGAACGGCAAGAGCGCGATGTTGCGCGCGCGCTTGACGGCGACCTGAATCTCGCGCTGGTGCTTGGCGCACGCGCCCGAGATTCTACGCGGCACGATCTTGCCGCGCTCGGTCACGAAGTAGCGCAGGGACTGCGGGTCCTTGTAGTCGATCTTCTGCGCCTCGTCGGAGCAGTAGGTGCAGCCGCGACGGCGCGCGCGGCGGAATGCGCCGGCCATTTCGCCGCCGGGAGGCGGCGGCACGGAGCCTCGGTCCTTGTCCTTCATTTGTCGTCCTCCTCGTCGCCAACGGCAGCGAGCACTTCTGCTTCCTCGTCGTAGCTGTCGTCACGCAGCGGCGGGGCGTCCGGGCTGTCGACCAGACCCAGCTCGCGCTCGAGCGAGTACTCCTGCTCGTCCTCGGGCGGGGCCTCGATGGCCTCGAACTTCACCGCGTCCGGATCCACCGCGACGCTGGCGAGCTCGGTCTCGCCGCCGGTCTGTACGGTCTGATACTTGATCACGTCGTCGAGCATGCGGAGGTTGCGCTCCAGCTCGTTGACCAGGGCGCCGCCGCCCCAGTACTTGACGTACACGTAGACGCCGCGACGCTGCTTGGCGACCGGGTAGGCGAGCGCACGCCGACCCCAGGTCTCGACCTGGGTCAGCTTGCCACCTTCCCGCCCGACCACCTCTTCGATGCGGCCCGCGACCTTCTCCGCGGCTTCCTTCGCCACGCTCGGTCGCATGATGTAGATGGTTTCGTATTCGCGGGCTCTCGGGCCCGCGGTCGTGGTCTCGGTCATGTCTTCTCCTTCTGGACTGCGGCCCCCGGACGAGCCGGGAGCAAGGAGCCCTCAGCGCGGAATGCGCTGATTGATCACGTTCATCGCTGCCGGGAGGCCCCGGCTCGCCAGGAGCGTGATCGCCTCGACGGACCGTGCGAGCACCTCGTCGAGGGTCGCCCGTTCGTGAGGGGCGAACGCCTGTAGCACGAAATCTGCGACGTCACCGCGAAAATCGGGGGGTGGGCGGCCGATCCCGAGACGCAGCCGCAGGTAGTCCTGGCCCAGGTGCCGGGTGACGGAGCCGAGCCCTCGGTGTCCGGCATCCCCCCCACCCTGCTTCAGGCGCAGCTCGCCCAGCGGTAGGTCCAGCTCGTCGTGGACGACCAAGACCGAGCTAGGCTCGAGCTTGTAGAACGCGGCACAGGGCTGAACGCTGCGCCCGGACTCGTTCATGTAGGTCTGAGGCAAGAGCGCGAGCAAGGACGCCCCGCCGGCCGAGAACGGCGCCAATCGGGCGCTGAATTTTTCCCGCCAGGGGCCGCCGCCAGCGCGCTCGACCGCGCGCTCCACCACCATCGCGCCCACGTTGTGGCGCGTGTCGGCGTAGCGCGGACCGGGATTTCCCAGGCCGACGACGAGGATCACTTCTTCTCGGGCTTGCCTTCAGCCTTGGCCGGCGCGGCACCCGCCGCCGGAGCAGCTGCGCCAGCAGCCGGGGCGGCGCCCGGAGCGGCAGCCGTGGTAGCCGCGGCCTCTTCCTCGACCACCTTCTTCATGGTGGCCACGGCGGCGACGGTCTGCTCCGCAGGCAGGCGCACGCTGACCCCCGCCGGCAGCGCCAGCGCGCTCACCGGCAGCGAGTGGTCGAGCCCGAGCTCGGTGATGTCGTGAACCAGCTTCACCGGGATGTCCTTGGGCAGGCAGCGTACCGGCACCTTGCGGTAGACCTGGCGCAGCTCGCCGCCCTCCACCACGCCCTTGGCCTTGCCGGTCAACTCGAGCGGCACCTCCACGTCGACGGGCGCGTCGAGGGCGATCTTGAGGAAGTCGGCGTGGAGCAGCTCACGAGACACCGGGTGGTACTGGTAGTCCGTGAGCAGCACGGTCAGAGTCTCTTTTCCCTCGACGTCGAGCTCGATGGGCGAGTTGCGCCCGAGCGGCCGAGCGAGCACGCCCACCAGATCCTTGGGCGAGACGGCGATCGCCAGCGCGGGCTGGCCCTTGCCGTAGGCGACGGCCGGAATGGTGCCGGCGAGGCGCATGCGGCGCGACTTGTTCTTTCCGGCGGCTTTGCGGTGGGTGGCGGCGACTTTGGCGAGCTGCATGACGACTTTTCCTTCGAACTCACGAGCTCACACGAAGAGCGAGCTCACGGAATCACTGTTGTGGATGCGGCGAATGGCTTCGCCGAGCAGGCGCCCGATGCTGAGCACCTTGATCTTTTCGCAGGCGCGCGCCTCTTCGGAGGGCGCGATGGAGTTGGTGACGACGACCTCTTTCAGCGCGGACTCCTGAATGCGCTGGATGGCAGGGCCGCTGAACACGCCGTGCGTGGCGCAGGCGACGACGCTCTTGGCGCCGGCGTCCATCAGCGCGCGGGCCGCGTTGCACAGCGTCCCCGCGGTGTCGATGATGTCGTCGACGATGATGCAGTCGAGCCCCTCGACGTCACCGATGATGTTCATCACCTCGCTGACGTTCGCGCGTTCGCGCCGCTTGTCCACGATGGCCAGCGAGGCGCCGAGGCGCTTGCTGTAGGCGCGGGCACGCTCGACGCCACCGGCGTCCGGCGAGATCACGCAGGCGCCCGCGTCGAAGCGCAGCTTCAGGTAGTCGTCCAGGAACACGGGCAGCGCGTACAGGTGGTCGAACGGGATGTTGAAGAACCCCTGGATTTGACCGGCGTGCAGGTCCACGCACACCACCCGGGTCACCCCGGCGGTGACCAGGACGTCCGCCACCAGCTTGCTGGTGATGGGCGTGCGCGGAGCCACCTTGCGGTCTTGCCTGGCGTACCCGTAGTACGGGATGACGGCGGTGATGGAAGCGGCAGACGCGCGCCGGAGCGCGTCGCACAGGATCAGCAGCTCCATCACGTTGTCGTTGACCGGCGAGCTGGTCGGCTGGACCACGTAGGTGTCGAGCCCGCGCACGTTCTCGCGCACCTCGCAGAAGGTCTCGCCGTCGCTGAAGCGCGACACGCGAGCCTCACCGAGCGGCGAGCCCAAGACCCTGGAGATCTCGTGCGCCAACTCGGGATTCGCGTTCCCGGTGAAGAGGCAGATTCGCTTGACGGCCACGGCTCACACCCGCCCGCTAACCCCGCGAAAGGACGAATGAACCCTGCGCCGGGGAGAAAGGGGTGGCGAGAACTAGCAGCCAAGCACGGCGCTGTCAACGGAGCGGGATTTCTGCCGGATTCTCCCCGCGACGCTCGGCTCGAGCCGGCGCCGCTGGTTGACAGGGCAGCACCGGCGCCCATCTTCCCGGGCATGAGCAAGCCCGGGGTCGCCGCCGTCCTGTCGTTCCTGATCCCCGGCGTCGGGCAGTTCTACAACGGCAAGTTCCTGCGCGGGTTGTTCTGGCTGATCGTCACGCCGGGCCTGTGGCTGGGCACGGGCGGGTTCTTCGGCTGGGTGTGCCACCTCGCCGCAGCGTACACCGCGTACGCGTGGGCGAAGGACCACCCCTGAGCTGGATCACCGATACGGGTTGCTGGGCAGGTCGTCGCCGCCCTTGCCGCCCCCGGTCTTGCCGCCCCCGGTGGGCCGCGCTGGCTTCTTCTGGCTCGCCGAGGCGCTCGGCGTCGGCTCGGCGCTCGGCGTCGGCTCCGGGCCCGCGCTCGACGGCGGAGCCGCGGGCTCCACGCTCGGCGCGGGTGGCGTCACCACGACAGGAGCCGTGGCGGCTGGGCTCGTCGGCGCGGACTTGCTGGACCGACCGAGCAAGAACAGCCCGCCTCCTCCCAAGAGCACGACCAGGGTGCCGATGGCGAGGTAGAGGCCGGTCCTGCGCGGCGCGGCCGGTGCAGCCATCGTGACCTGACTGCGCGACATGGGCTCGGCGACGGTGAGGTCGCCTTCGCGGGGAACGAACATCGCCGCGCTCGAGACGCTGGAGCTGATCGGGCCGCGCGACAGCGGCGAGACCTGACTCGGCTCGCTGCGCGCGAGCCATGCGCGCACCGCGTCTCGCTGCTGGGCGATTTCGTCGCCGAGCACGCTGCTGACGTATTGAGCGAGCTCCTTGGGGCTCGCCAACTTTCCGGCCTGCGTCGCGGCCCGCTCGAGGGCATCGGCGAACTGCGCGGCGGTGGTGAAGCGCTTGTCGCGGTCGCGCTCGAGGGCCTTCATGGCGACCTCCGAGAGCGCCGCGTCCACGTCGGGTGCCACCGCCTGCAAGTTGGAGATGGGGTCGTTCAGCACGCGGGAGAGCGTGCCGGCCTCGTTCGCCGCCTTGAACAGCCGCCGCCCTGCGAGCACCTCCCAGAGCACGATGCCCCCGGCAAACACGTCGGCGCGACGATCGATGTCGGCGTGTCCGAGCGCCTGCTCGGGGGCCATGTAGGCGATCTTTCCCTTGAGCTGCCCGACCCGCGTGCCAGAGAGGCGCGTCGCGGCCCGCGCCACGCCGAAGTCCGTGATGCGGCAAACGCCGTCGGTGCCCACGAGGAGGTTCTGCGGCGACACGTCGCGGTGGACCAGCTCCGTGGGCTGGCCCATCTCGTCCTTGAGCTCGTGCGCAGCGTGCAGGCCCGCCAGCATGTCCAGCACCACCCGGAGCACGACGGGAGCTGGGACGCGTTCACCGGAGGTCGCGGCGCGCGCGAGCAGGCGCGCCAGCGTGTCACCCTCGATGTACTCCATCACCAGGTAGTAGCCGCGGGGGCTCGCGCCGACCTCCAGGATGGGCACCACGTTCGGGTGGTGGATGCCCGCGGCCAGCCGGGCCTCGTCCAGGAACATGTCGACGAACTCTTTTTCGCCGGCCAAGTGCGGGTGCAGGCGCTTGATCGCGACCAGGCGCTGGAAGCCTCCGACGCCGGTGAGGCGCGCCAGGAAGACGGTCGCCATGCCGCCGGAGGCGATCTCCGCGACCAGCTCGTAGCGATCGATGAGCTGGCGCCCCTCGGTGTCCACGTCGATGAGCCGCGCGGCCATCGCCTAGAACCTCCCCCGGGCACCGACGGAGCCCAGGCCGAGCCACGGTTCGACCCGCGCGCTGTCCTGCTTCGACCCACCGGACCAGTCGGTGAAGAACGCGCCGATGACTCCGCTGGTCACGGCCAAGCCCGCGCTGACCCCGAGCAAGATGTTGGTGCGGTTCTGCCGATCGAGCCCGTCCTGGTAGGCCGGACAGCTCGTGCCCTGACCCGCGCACTCCTCCCGGACCTTGTCCTTGCCCGGGTTGTTCTGCGTGTCGATGCCGCTCCAGACGGTCACACCAGCGGCGACGACGGTGAGCCCGGCGCCGATGAAGAACACTACGGGAGGCAGCCCCCCGCCCTCTTTCGTCCCGGTGTCGCGCGTCGGTGTGGGCGCGGGCGACGGCGCGGGGGTTGGGCCTGAGCCGCCCGCCTTGGGCCCGGGCCCAGACGCGGGCAACTCCGGTGGTTTCTCTTCCGGCGGCGCGTCGAACGAGACCTCGCTCTGACCGCCCTTCACTGCCTGGACCGGCGTCACGCGCGTCCGACCGCCGGACCAGCTGGCGTTGACCTGCACGCCGCCGGGCGCGAGGTAAACCGTGCGCTCGGCAGCGGCAGCGCCGTGGACCAGCTTGGTCCCGAGCACCAGCTCGCAGGCCGGCGTACACTTCACCTTCAGCGCGTGGAGCTCGGAGCGCGCCCGCTTGAGCACGCCTTCGGCGAGCTTCGTCAGACCGGCCTCCTGGGCGTGCCGGCCGAGGGCGAGCTCGGCCAGCGTGGCGGCTCGATCCAGCTGTCCCGCTTTGTCTCGGGAGCGCACCGCCAGCTCGAGCGCGACGGCGCTCGGCGCACGCGCGTCGGCCGCCTCGAAATGCTCCGCTGCCTCGACCCAGGCGCGCTTCTTGTAGGACTGCTTGCCGAGGTCGAACTCGGCGCCCGCGGCCTTGATGTCCTCAGCCGAGGGGCCGGCAGGTTGTGCGCGAGCCGCACCCGAGGCGAGGAGCAGCAGCGCCGCGGCCGACAGGCCCATTCGGAACGACTTTGTCGGCTGGCCCCTCATCGCTCTGGACGCAGAAAGGCTACACCCAAACCGTCACAGCGGCGACATACGGTGCTCGCGCACACTCACCCACATCACGCCATCGTCACCAGCAAGCGCTCGGGCTCTTCGAGCAAGCCGATGATCTCCTGCGCGAAGGCCGCCCCGACGTGACCGTCGATGATGCGGTGATCGAAGCTCAGGCTGAGCAGCATCACCTCGCCGATCACGATCTGATCGCCCTTCACCACCGGGCGTCGCTTCATCTCGTGCACGCCGAGGATGGCCACCTCGGGGTAGTTGACGATCGGGGTCGCGAACAGGCCGCCCAGCTTGCCCAGCGACGTGATGGTGAACGAGGAACCGCCGAGGTCCTCTTTCTTGCTCTTGCTCACTCGGGCGTCCGCCGCCAGGCGCTCGAGCTCCGCAGCGATCTCGATGATGCTGAGGCGGTCGGCGTTGCGCACCACCGGCACGATGAGCCCGGCCTCCGTCGCCGCCGCGACGCCGACGTCGTAGTTGCCCTTGAGCACCATCTCCCCAGCCGTGTCGTCCACCAGGCAGTTCAGCGCCGGGAAGCGCTTCAGCGCTGCGACCACCGCCTTGACGATGAAGGGCAGGAACGTGAGCTTGACCCCATCGCGTTCCGCGAAAGCCCGGGTGCGATCGCGCAGCGCCTTGAGCGCGCCGACGTCGCACTCGTCCACGTAGGTGAAGTGGGCCGCGGTGTGCTTGCTGCGGGCCATGTTCTCGTAGATGCGCTTGCGCAGCCCCCTGAGCGGCACGCGCTGGTCGCCGGCGACGCGCGGCGGACCGACGATCTCCGGCTTCTTCACCGAGCGAGGCTCGCCCTCTGGGACCACCGTCACCGCGTGGTGGACGGAGACCTCGGCGACCGGCATCTGGATCAGCGGCGCGGGCGCCTTGGCGCGCACCGCGTGGCGCTCGACGTCCTCGCGGGTGACGCGGCTGGCAGGCCCGCTCGGCGCCACATGGCGCAGATCGACGCCCATCTCCCGGGCGAGCTTGCGCGTGGCCGGCGCGGCCAGGGGCTTGTCGTTGAAATAGCCGCCGTTGCCGGCGCTGGGTGCGGGCGCGGCCGCGGGCTTCTTGCTGGCGAACGCAGCCATGCCGGGCAACGTCTCGCGGATGTCGCCGACGGCGGTCGCCGCCGGGCCTTCGTCCTTCTTGGCCGGCGAAGGCGTGGTGGGCGCCTCCGGAGCGGTCGCGACCGGCTGGGCCGCGCCGCCTCCCGCGAGATCGATCACGACCAGCACCTGACCCACCGGCACGATCTCGCCGATCTTGCCGCCGAGCCGGACCACGCGCCCGGCCTTGGGCGCGCCGATGGTCACGGTCGCTTTGTCAGTCATGACCTCGACCATCTCCTGATCCTCGCGGACGCTGTCGCCCTCCTTGATCAGCCAGTTGACGATCTCGCCTTCGGTCACGCCTTCGCCGATGTCGGGCAGCTTGAACTCGAAATTGCTCATGCGTCGGGCTCCGAATCTCAGACGGCGCGGGCCGTCTCCAGGATGGCGGGAAGGATGCGGTGGGAGAGCGGCAGGTATTCCATCTCGAGCGTGTACGGGAACGGAGTGTCGTAGCCCGTCACGCGGACCGGCGGCGCTTCCAGGTGGTAGAACGCCTTCTCGACCACCAGGCTCACCAGCTCGGAGCCGAAGCCGCAGGTCTTCGGCGCCTCGTGCACGATGATCAGGCGGCCGGTCTTCTTCACGCTCGAGACGATGGTCTCGATGTCCACGGGCCAGAGCGTGCGCAGATCCACGACCTCGGCGTCCACGCCTTGCTCGGCGGCCTTCTGCGCAGCGTCGAGCGCTTCGTAGAGCATGGCGCCGTAGGCGATGACCGTGACTTGGCTGCCTTCGCGCACGACGGCCGCGCTCTCGAGCGGCACGGTGTACTCGCCCTCGGGCACGTCGCCCTTGGCGGCGCGGTACACGCGCTTGGGCTCGAAGAACAGCACCGGGTCGGGGTCGGCGATGGAGGCCAGGAGCAGGCCCTTGGCGTCGTAAGGGTTCGACGGGCAGACCACCTTGAGCCCCGCCACGTGGATGAACTGCGCCTCGGGGTGCTGCGAGTGGTAGTGCCCGCCGCGGATGCCTCCGCCCACCGGGGTGCGGATCACCATCTTCGAGGTGTACTCGCCGCCGGAGCGGTAGCGGTACTTCGCCACCTCGCTCACGATCTGGTCGTAGGCCGGCCAGATGAAGTCCGAGAACTGGATCTCGGGCACCGGGACCATGCCGTAGAGCGCCATGCCGACGGCGGCGCCGATGATGCCACCCTCGGAGAGCGGCGTGTCCACCACGCGGCTGTCGCCGAACTCGTCGTACAGGCCGCTGGTCACGCGGAACACCCCGCCGACCTTGCCCACGTCTTCCCCCATCACGACCACGCGCTCGTCCTTGCGCATGGCGATGCGCAGCGCGTCGTTGATGGCCTGAACCATGTTCATTTGCGTCATGTCGATTGTCTCTCTGCGTCAGGTGGGGCTGCGAGGCCGAAGGCCGAGCCCGGAACAACTTCTGGGGTCTTGGCAGGATCAGATCACGATCGGCCAGAGTGGGGTGACATCAATGATGCGCGCTGGGCGCGCGCGGGCCCGCGAGCAGCTCGTCGCGCTGCTCGCGCAGGTTCCAGGAGAGCTTCTCGTAGACGTCCTCGAACAGGGACTCGAGGGCGGGTGCCGGTGTCTTCTCCGCGATCTCGACGGCGTCCTTCAGGCGCGCGTCGATCTCGGCCTTGAGCTTCTGCTCCTCCGCGTCGGTGAACAGCCCCTGCTTGTCCAGGTAGCGCTTGATGCGGGTCAGCGGGTCCCGTTCGTGCCAGGGGTCGAGCAAGGTCTTGTCGCGGTAGCGCGTCGGATCGTCGCTGGTGGAGTGGCCACCCATGCGATAGGTGATGGCCTCGATCAGCGTCGGGCCCTCTCCCTGGGAGGCGCGCCGCACGGCGTCGCGGGTGACCGCGATGACCGCGAAGAGGTCGTTGCCGTCCACACGCAGCGAGGGGATGCCGTAGGCGATGCCCTTCTCGGCAAAGGTGCGCGTGGCGGTCTGGCGCTCGGTCGGCACGCTGATGGCCCAGCCGTTGTTGCGGCACAAGAAGACGGTCGGGGTCTTGAACACACCGGCGAAATTCAGCCCGTTGTGGAACTCGTTGGAGCTGGTGGCGCCTTCACCGAAGTACGCCAAGGTCACCAGATCCTTCTTCTGGATCTTGGCGGCCCAGGCGAAGCCCACGGCCTGGGTGATCTGCGTCCCGATGGGCGAGCTCACGCTGCCGAACTGGGCGGCCTTGCAGGTGTAGTGATCGGGCATCTGCCGGCCCTTCACCGGATCGTTGGCGTTGCCGAACATGTTGTCGACGTAGCGCTGGAGCGGCATGCCACGCAGCAGCGCGGCGCCGAACTCGCGGTAGCAGGGGAACAGCCAGTCCTGCTTGCGCATCGCGTAAGCCGAGCCGATGATCGCGGCCTCCTCGCCCAGAGAGCCGATGTGAAAGCCGATGCGGCCCTGGCGCTGAAGGGTCACCAGGCGCTCGTCGATCATGCGGGTCAGGAGCATGTGCCGGTACAGGTGCACGGCCTCCTCGGCGGAGAGCCCCGGGTCGTGCTGCGAGTCCAAGCTGCCGTCCGTCCCGAGCACGCGTACGACGTCGTCGTCGCGCTCGACCTGATCGTAGATGCTGCTCTCTTGTGCTGACGTCATCGGTCCTTGGGCGCCCGCGGGATGCGGCTCCGCCGAGTGGGCGCGGCGGTGGACCGGCTCGGGGCGCGAGCGCAGCCTAGACCAAGCCGCCGCCTGCCCCAAGCCGAGAACGCGCGGGCTGGCGCGCAGGGAAAATGTCTGGAAACTCCGCCGCCGAGCCAACGCGTCGCGTCAGGCCAGGCTCGTGTTCGTTCTCACTCTCGGGGCGAGCAGCGCCCGCGTGATCGGCACGGTCACGCGCTGCGCCTCCTTGCGCAGCGCCCCACCACAGCTCGCGCACACCGCGACCGCGGCGTGCCCCGGCCCAGCCGCTCTCGTGCGCCTCCCGATAGGCGCCGCAGTGCTCGCAGAAGCGGCGCACTCACTCGGCGAAGGCGCCCTCGGCCTCGGACAGCGCGCGAGCCAGCGCGGCGTCGTCCAGCTCGAAGGCTCGCTGGAGCTTCACCAGCACGTCGCGCTCTTCGTCGCTGACTCCG
This sequence comes from Polyangiaceae bacterium, assembly GCA_015075635.1. NCBI lineage: Bacteria > Pseudomonadati > Myxococcota > Polyangiales > Polyangiaceae > Polyangiaceae bacterium. The sequence continues at coordinate 1,814,695 of JABTUA010000001.1, read as the reverse complement.
CCGGAGACCTGCGCCAAGAGGGAGGCCACCCGCAGCACCTCTTGCTGGTGATCGACCTTCGAGATGGTGCGAGCCACCATCTCGATGCGCTTGTCGATGCCGTCCTCCTGCACCAGGTCGGCAAGATCCTCGATCAAGGCGTGGACCTGGCCCTCCTCCACGGCGCCCTGACAGGCGGTGACGACCACTTGCTCGAAGGCCGCACGCTCGGTGTCGTCGAAGTGGCCGTCGGCGTTCGCCACCAGGTACGCGCTCTCGACCACGGCCTCGAACAGCGCCGCCGCCTCCGGGTCGAAGCCGGTCGGTTGAGTGACGTCGTCCGTGGTCGGCTTGCTGCCGAAAGACGCGGCGGCCACCGTGAGGATGGACCCCTTCTGGCCTGGCTCCGCGTAGGACGGAGGTTCGCTGAGCTTGGTCGCGACGCGTCCGAGCAGGCTTTCGTCGGTCATCATGGTCCTTCCCGAGCCGAGCGAGCCTAGCCGAACTCCGCTCAGCCGTCAGCGGGTCGGCGCGCCAGGCGCGCGGCCGGGACGAACGCCGCCGGGGCGGCCGGCTCGGGGGGTTTCGCGGCCATTTCTGGGCTGGTTTCGGGGCGGAGCTGGGCCAAGAGGAAGGCCTCGGCGGCGTGGTAGCTCGAGCGCACCAGCGGGCCGGCCGCGACGTGCGCGAAGCCGAGCGCTCGGCCCATCGCCGCCCAGGCCTCGAAGCGCTCCGGCTCCACGTAGCGCGCCACGGCGGCGTGCTTCTCGCTGGGCCGGAGGTATTGGCCCAGCGTCACCACGTCCACGCCCGCCGCGCGCAGATCCGCGAGCGTCTGCTCGACCTCGTCGTCGTGCTCGCCGATGCCCACCATCAGCGAGCTCTTCACGAAGCGTGCTGGCGCCCGCGCCTTGGCGTGACGCAGCACTTCGAGCGAGAGGTCGTAGTCGCAGCGCTGGTCGCGGATGGTCGGAGTGAGCCGGCGCACCACCTCGATGTTGTGGGCGAACACGTCCGGCGCCGCGTCCAGCACTACGTCCACGTCGCGTTTTCGGCCCCCGAAATCGCCGACCAGGGCCTCGACCAGGAGCTCCGGCTGGTGTCGGCGCAGCGCGCGGATGGTCGCGGCCACGTGCGCGGCACCCCCGTCCAAGAGGTCGTCGCGGTCGACCATGGTCAGCACGACGTAGCGGAGCCCGATGCTGGAGAGCGCCCTTCCGACGTGCTCCGGCTCGCGGGGATCCACGGCGCCGCGGGGGTTGCCGGTGGTCACCGCGCAGAAGCGACAGCCACGCGTGCAGGTGTGGCCGAGGATCATCAGCGTCGCGGTGCCGGCGCCCCAGCACTCCCCCACGTTGGGGCAGCGCGCCTCCTCGCACACGGTGTTCAGGTCGAGCTGGCGGAAGGTCTGCTTGAGCGCCGCGTAGCGCTCGCCGCTCGGCGCCTTGACCTTCAGCCAGGCCGGCTTGGGGTCGCGGATCCCCACCATCTTCACGTCGGAGGCCAAGGCGCCCGGGAATCTAGAGCGAGGCGGCGCCGGTGACCAGCGGCGTCGACCGAATCACTTCGGCGTCGGGTACGGCTTGCAGTAGGTGTCCTTGACCGCCGCCGGGATCGCGTCCGAAAGCGACACCGTCCCGCTCATCACGTCGTCCAGCTTGTAGACGCCGCCGCCGGTGGCGTCCGGGATGCTGGGGCTGCCCGCGACGGTGGTGAACCAGCCCTGGCTCACGTCGTCGGTCTCGAAGGGGCCGCCGAGCAGCGACGCGAAGCCGAACACGCGCACCTGCTGGTCCTGGAGCTGCTTCACCGTCTCGGGGTAGTTGTGCAGCACCTGCACGCCGTTGTGGGTGGTCGGGCCCTGCACGAAGGTGTCGTCGGTGGTGTGGATCACCAGCCTGAGGGTCGTCTCCTTGGGGCGCCAGGCGAACTCCTTGGCCGCGCGATACAGGGCGTCGAGGCTGTTCTCCGGGAAGGTGGTGTTGGCGTTGCCGCCGGCGGTCTGCTGGTTGCTCGAGGTGAAGCTGGCCCAGGACTTGAAGTCGGTCTCGAGGGTGAGCACGTCGGCGTAGGGCTGAGACGAGTTGGCGAACAGCGTGTCGTCCACGAACACGATCAGGCCGTAGTGCGGCTCGGCCGTCAGGTTCAGCGCCTTCACGGCCTTGTCCACCGCCTCGATCTCGTCGGCGAGCTTGTTCAGGAACGCGCCCATGCTGGTCGAGACGTCCATCGAGAACACGATGTCGATGGCCTGACTGCACCCGCCGCCGGTGCCGCCGCCGGTCGCGCCACCGCCGTCGATGTCGAGGCCCCCGCCGGAGCCGCCGAGGGCGATGCCGCCACTGCCACCGCTGCCGCCGGCGCCCGCGCCGCCGAAGCCACCGGCGGCGCCGCTGCCACCGCCAGAGTCGTTGGCGCTGCTGCACGCTCCGAGGGCCAGCGAGACCGAGAGCGACACACCCAGAAAGAGCTTCGAAGGATTCATGGCCACCTCGCGCGCCCGAGAAGGGTTTCTCACGTGGCGGGCTCGGTCAAGGGAGCTCAGAGCGATCCCGCGCTCTCCAGCGAAAGGACCCCCGCTTCCCCCACCGGATCGATCACGCCGCGCTCGGTGAAGATGGCGCTGACCAGGCGAGCGGGCGTGACGTCGAAGCCGGGGTTCCGCGCGCCCACGCCCTCCGGCGCGATGCGCGCGCCGGCGAAGTGGGTGATCTCGGTGATGCTGCGCTCTTCGATCGGGATGTCGGCGCCGCTCGGGCAAGCCACGTCCACGGTGGACCAGGGCGCGGCGACGTAGAACGGTCGCTCGTGCAGGCGTGCCAGGCAGGCCACCGAATAGGTGCCGATCTTGTTGGCGACGTCACCGTTGCGCGCGATGCGGTCGGAGCCGACGATGGCGAGATCGATGGCACCCTTGGAGAAGAACCAGCCGGCCATGCCGTCGGTGAGCAGCTCGACCGGGATGCCGTCCTGGTTGAGCTCCCAGGCAGTGAGCCGGAGCCCTTGCAGGTAGGGCCGCGTCTCGTCCGCCAGCACGCGCACGCGCTTGCCCGCCTCCACCGCGGCGCGGATCACGCCGAGCGCGGTGCCGTAGCCGCCGGTGGCCAACGCTCCGGCGTTGCAGTGCGTGAGGATGGTGGCGCCGTCCGGCACCCGCGCCTGGCCGAGCTCGCCCATGCGGCGGTTGGCGCGCACGTCGTCCTTGTGGATGGCCCGGGCCACCACCGCCAACGCGTCGGCATCCAACGAGCGCGCGGCGGCGCCCAGCATGCGATCCACCGCCCACATCAGGTTCACCGCCGTCGGGCGCGCGCGCCGGAGCTCGGCGGCGAGCACCCCCAGCTCTTCGCGGCTCTTTGCCTGCCGCGCGCCGAGGACCATGCCGTAGGCCGCGGCAATGCCGATGGCGGGAGCGCCCCGCACCACCATGTCGCGGATCCCCCGCGCAACCTCCGCCGACGTGGTCAGGCGCTCGTAGTGCTCCTCGTTTGGCAGGCGGCGTTGATCGAGCATCAGCACCGCGTCGTTCTCGGGCGTGAGCTCGACGGCGGAGTAGCTGCTGCCGGAAAGGGGCTCGGGGTGCGGGATGGGCACTAGCTCTTCTCCTCTCGGATCAGGCGCTCGAGGAGCGCGTTCACCAGCTTGGGATCGGCCGCGCCGCCGGTGGCCTTCATCACCTGACCGACGAAGAAGCCGAGCATGCCCTTCTTGCCGGCGCGCACCTCTCCGACCTGCTTCGGGTGCTCGGCGATCAAGCGCTGGCAGATGGGCAGGAGCGTGCTCTCGTCGGAGACCACGGCGAGCCCGCGCTCCTCGACGATGGCGCTCGGCAGCTTCTCGGTGCCGGCCATCGCCGCGAACACCTCCTTGGCCTGCTTGCCGCTGATCTTGCCGGCCTCGATCAGCGAGAGCAGCTCCGCAACCTGAGCGGGGCTCACGCTGAAGCTGGCCTCGAGACCGTGGAGCTTCGCGTCGCGGAGCACCTCGGTCTGGACGAAGTTCGCCACCTTGAGCGCGTCCGGAGCGCGGCTCAGCGTGTCCTCGAAGAAGCGCGCGATGCCCGGGTGCGCGGTCAGCGTCTGCGCGGCCTGGGCGGACAGGCCCAGCCCGACGTAGCGCGCGCGCTTGTCGGCCGGCAGCTCCGGCATGTCCCGGAGCGCGATCTCGCGGAGCTCGGCGCCGACCGCGAGCGGCGGCAGATCGGGATCGGGGAAGTAGCGGTAGTCGTGCGCCTCTTCCTTCGAGCGCAGCGAATAGGTGCGGCCGGCGTCGTGGTCGAAGCCGCGGGTCTCTTGCACGACCCGGTCGCCCGACTCGAGCAGGGCCACCTGCCGCGCGATCTCCAGCTCGATGGCGCGCTGCACGAAGCGAAAGCTGTTGACGTTCTTGATCTCGGTGCGGGTCCCGAGCTTCGGATCGCCGGCCCGGCGCACGGAGACGTTGGCGTCGCAGCGGAAGCTGCCCTCCTCCAGGTTCCCGTCGTTCACGCCCAGGAACACCAGCACGTCCCGCAAGGCGCGCAGGTAGGCCGCGGCCTCGGCGCCGCTCCGCAGATCCGGCTCGCCCACGATCTCGACCAGGGGCGTGCCCGCTCGGTTCAGATCCACCAGCGAGTCACCGCCCACGCCGTGCACGTTCTTGCCGGCGTCCTCCTCCATGTGCACGCGGGTGATGCCCGCGCGCCTTCGCTCGCCGTCGAGCTCGATGTCCAGGTGCCCGGCGCTGGCGAGCGGGCGCTCGTATTGGCTGATCTGGTAGCCCTTGGGCAGATCCGGGTAGAAGTAGTTCTTGCGGGCGAAGACGCTCCGCTCGTGGACGGTGCAGCCGAGCGCCGTCGCCGCGCGCACGGCCAGCTCGACCGCGCGCCGATTCAGCACCGGCAGCGCCCCCGGCAGGCCCAGGCACACCGGACACACGTTCCGGTTCGGTTCCTCGCCGAAGCGCGTGGGGCAGGCGCAGAACAGCTTCGTCTCCGTCAGGAGCTGGGCGTGGACCTCGAGTCCGATCACGGCTTCCCAGCGCTCGGGCATGTTCTCGAAGCGCTCGGGTAGCACGGGGGGTGCGTCGGGAAAACTGCGGGATTTCGCGCGAGCCCGCCGGAGCTGATAGACTCCAGCGTCGTGCGGCTCTGGGTTCTCGGCCTCCTGGCGATGGTGTCGATCGGCGCTTGCTCGTCGTCGACCACGAACGAGGGCACCACCGGGGGCAGCGGCGGCGCCGCCGGAAGCGGGGGCAGCAGCGGCACGAGCACCGGCGGAGCCCCGACAGGCGGCAGCGCGGGCAGCGGCGGAGCGCCGAGCGGCGGCTCATCCGGCAGCGGCGGGGCGCCCGACGGGGGCTTCAACTGCCCCGTGGGCAAGAAAGGTCCAACCCTGGTGCCGGTGGCACAGAGCTTCTGCGTCGATGCGACCGAGGTCACCAACGGCCACTACTCGAAGTTCCTCGCGGAGATCGGCGCAGCGGACGCGAGCCCGACGGATCTGACGAACCTCACCGCCTGCGCCACGCTCACCGACTACAACCCAAAGAGTTGGGCCGGCTGCCCCACGTTTTCCTCCGGCAAGGACCCGGACTTCCCGATCCGCTGCGTCGACTGGTGCAGCGCCTACGCCTACTGCAGATGGGCCGGCAAGCGCCTGTGCGGCAAGATCCCTTCGGGTCCGGTGTCCCCCAGCGGCGCCGCGACGCAGGAGAACCAGTGGTACACGGCCTGCGCTGGGCCTGCGGGGGCGGACAAGTACTCCTACGGCGACAGCTTCGAGCCGGGTCGCTGCGTCGACGACACGCTCACGGCGGTGCAGCCGGTCGCGTCCCACCCGAACTGCACGAGCTTCACGACGGGGAAGCTGGCCTTCGACCTGATCGGCAACGTCTCGGAGTGGGAGGACGCCTGCGACAAGCCCCAGGATGCAGACGCCAACTGCAATCACCGAGGTGGCTCGGTCTTCACCGCTGACGTCGCCATGACGTGCGCTCCGGCCACTCCGCTCTTGCGCTCGTCAGGTGGCCCGGACATCGGTTTCCGCTGCTGCTGGGACGCGAGCGTCAACTAGTTCGGCGCGCACGTCACCCGCGCGCCGCTCGACACCCCGCAGCTCCCGCAGTTCACGCTCGTGGTCTGCGAGCTGACGTGAAAGCCCGCAGGACACGACGACCCGCAAGCGGTGAACGAGCCGGTCGGGAGCTGGTTGCAGGTGTACCGCTGGCCGCTCGACACCCCACAGCTCCCGCAGCTCGTGCTGCACGACGTGCTCGCCGCGTAGTAGCCGCTCGGACAGGGATCGCAGCTCACGAAGCTCGAGCCGGTGTCCTGGTTGCAGGTATCACGCTTTCCGCTCGACACCCCGCAGCTCCCGCAGCTCGTGCTGCACGACGTGCTCGCAGGGTGGTAACCCGCCGGGCAGCCGCCGCACACCGCGAAGGACGTGCCGGAGATCTGGTTGCAGGTGTAGCGCTGGCCGCTCGACACCCCGCAGCTGCCGCAGCTCGTGCTGCAGGAAGCGCTGGCCTGGTAGTAGCCGCTGGGGCAGCCCCCGCACGCCGCGAACGAGGTGCTGCACGCGGGGTTACAGGTCGAGCGCGGTCCGCTCGGCGAGCCGCAGGTCGAGGAGCAGCTGTACGAGGCAGCGTAGTAGTTCGCGGGACAGGTGGTCCCGCACTGGGTGAAGGAGCTCGGCGCCGAGCCCGCGGCGCAGTTACCGCTCTGGCACTTCTCGTCACCGTTGCACCAGTTGCCGTCGCCGCAGTCGGTGCCGTTCGAGACCGCCGCGTTCTGGCAGGTCCCGCCGGCGCAGGTGTCGGTCGTACACACCTTGTTGTCGTTGCACTGCGCCGCGGAGGTGCACTGCGGCGTAGTCCCGCCGCTGCCACCGCCGCTCGGTGCGCCGCCGCCGCTCGGTGCGCCGCCGCCGCTCGGTGCGCCGCCGCCGCTCGGTGCGCCGCCGCCGCTCGGTGCGCCACCGCCGCTCGGTGCGCCACCGCCGCTCGGTGCGCCACCGCCGCTCGGTGCGCCGCCGCTGGGCATGCCGCCGCCGCTCGGTGTGCCGCCACCACCGCTCGGCCAGCCCCCGCCCCCGGCCGCTCCCCCGCCTCCATCCGTGCCGCCGCTCGCCGACGAGCCCCCGGTGCCCGGAAAGCCACCGCCGCCTGCGATGCCTTCGATGGATGCGTCACCCCCGGAGGCGCCGCCGTCCTGGTCGGTGAGCAGCGACTCGGCGTCGTTGAACGCGGTGCAGGCATAGAGAAGGCCGGCCGCGACGGCGATCGCCGAGAGGGAACGAGCGCGCACGAGGGAGATTGTACACCCACCCGGCCCGGCAGCCCCAAACCCGCCCGGGAGAGCCGGGAGAACCAGAACCAGAACCAGACGCCGATGCGAGCACTCGGCCACAGACCGAGCCCGTGGGATGCGCCTGGTCTCGGAGAACCAGAACCAGAACCAGACCGGGACGGGGACGGGGTCGGGGTCGGGGTCGGGATCAGAATCAGAGCCAGAATCAGAACCAGAGCCAAACCCAGAATCAGAACCAGAGCCAGGACCTGATGCGGGACCTGCTCCAGGACCTGATGCTGGAACTGCTCCAGGA